>JAFTAM010000058.1 GCA_017458675.1 bacterium | reverse complement strand
GTCGATCTTCTCATAATGGGAATTATCCCGCCTGTAAATGATTGATTCGTGTTTGCTCTTTTTCAGCTTTCCGGTCTTAATCAGCGCCTCTTTTTCGGCGCGGATGCGCTCGAGCAGCACGGCGGCGGGCTCGTCGTTTTCATTCTGAGGAACCAGCTTGCCCATGACCGCCTGCTGCAGTATGGATTTTTTCAGCAAGTCTGGGAAATCTGCATTAAGTTTGGTTAGTGCGGCTTCTTTGGCGTCATATTCGTCAATATAAGGCTGCAGAGCTTCCAACGCTTCTACAATGCGTTTTTGTTCGGCAAGCGGAGGCAGAGGAAAGAACAAATCTTCTAATTTGTTCATATCGATTGTGGGTACTGCTGTGCCTTTATAAAATTTTCTAAAATCAATCATATTGAAAAACATATATACGTAAACCAAATAAAGAGATGGCATTGGATAGTAACCACCTGTGTTTAAATCAACAACAGAATCTTGAGAAAGAATTCTTTTTTTATTTGTAAATATTGCACCCCCATTTTTAGGATACACGATTGTGTTTTTCTTATAAAATTTATTGCATTGGCCAGATAAATATGCTGAAGTGACTGAAAGGTACACTTCATTCCCTACCGTATTCATATCAGCGACTTTAAAATATGGGATATTTCCTTTTAAGCAAAGTAAATGTGATTTAGGTGTATAACCGGATATAAAGAAACCAGCGTTTTTTAATCTCACCCATTCCCAACTCTCGGGTATCTCAAACGGAACCTCGTCGGCGATACATACCGGCTCGTTGTCGCCTATCTTCTCATAAGGCAAATTATCGTTACAGCATGCCGATAGGGACAACCTTGTTCATATTGTCCAAGGGATAAGCCGTTGAGGCTAAGCAAATGACCGCTCCTTCGCCGCGGGGCGTTTGAAGAGCGTTTAAAACGCCGAAATTCTTGAGCGCGTCCTTGCCGGGATCAGCATTCTTTTTGATTTCTATAGTATATTTTATTATTTTCGGCAATCAGCAGGTAAATTTCTTTTCCTGCTGCTTTTGGCTTTTATCTCCCGACATTTTGCGATTCGCTGCGCCAGGCCAGAACGCTGTTTGCTTGGCCCCGCTGACAACAACGGCAAGCGGAGCCTCCGATAATAAGCTGAAACCTTCAGTTGCAAACTTCACTTAAAAATTATACAAAACGGGAATACAATTCCCGATTTGTATAAATACGCTGGCTCCCAGTGTATGTCAGTGTATTCAGCCAGGCTTTCCCGTCAGCCTCTATCAGCTCTCTGATAATGTTGATAGTAAGAATTAGTCATTAAAATTTTCAATAACGCAAAAAGCTTCATCAGTCTATCAGCTTTGATGCACTCTTAATAACATTTACATTTATTTGCTACTTTATCTGCTACTTTATTTGCTACTGTGAATAAAACGGCGTGCCGGTCGGGTTCATGCAGCAGTGATGGAAAAAAATGCTGTCACTCTGAGCGTCAGCGAAGAACTATGTCTGCAAAGATCCTTCGCCGATGGCTCAGGATGACATAGAATCCACGCCTTTGGCTCATAATACGCGAGCGGGCCCCCATGCTGCTATAACTGTCTTTCAGGCGCTCCTGTTTTGCCCTTATAAACTCAAAAGCCCGCCGGAAGCGCTTTGCGGCGGGCTCGTTGCGAGACGGCGGGGGAGGCGGCTAGGCCTCTTTATTCAGCAGGGCCTCCAGCTCGGGAAGAATCAGAGCCTGGGCCTGCTCTATGGTCAGCCCCTTCAGGGTGCAGGCTGCGGCCAGGTTGTGGCCGCCGCCTCCGTGAGCGTAGGCGACAGTGTTGACGGGAATGCGGATAGAGCGCAGGGAGACGCGGACCTCGCCGGGCTTCATCTGCTTGAAGGCGGCGAATATTTCCGTGCCGCGCACCACGTTGAGCTGGCTGATCAGGGTCTGGGTGTCGTTCTCCTCGAGGCCGCATTCGTCGAGCATCTCTTTGGTGTAATAGGCGGAAACCAGGCGGCCGCCGGCGTGAAGGCGCAGGGTCTGCGAAGCCAGGCTGAAGAGCTTAATTTCATTTAAGGTCTTTTCGCCGAAAATGTGGCGGTGAATGTGGCTGATATCTCCGATGATATCTACCAGGTGGGCGATAGCCCGGTGGGTGCGCGAGGATACGCTGGAATAGCGGAAGCCGGCAGAATCGGAAACCATCGAAGTGTAAAGAGCTTCGGCGGCGGTCTTGTCCAGTTCGGCGTTCATCTCTCTGAAGACGAAGTAAAGCATTTCTCCCAAAGCGCAGAAACTGGGATCGATCCAGGCCAATTCTGATTTTACGTCGTTTTGCTTCGATTCGGGATGGTGATCGAGGCTGACGACATGATCGCAGAGCTCGTAGAGTTTGACGCCTCCGGACAGGCGGCTGTACTGCAGGCATTCCAGCACTATGGCGGTGTCGAAGTGAACGTCCTCAGGCAGTTCCGTGACTATCTCCCGGTGGTTCTGCAGAAATCTGAAGCTTACCGGGGTTCCGTCGGCAGAATAGAGACAGTATTTTTTGCCGAGCTTTTTCAGGACTGCCCCGAAGGCCAGCATGCAGCCTAAATCGTCGCCGTCGATATTTTGATGGGGAACCATCAGGAAATTGTCGCCCTCAAGGATGCGCCTGGCGATTTGGCGGCAGACTTCCGGAGCTTTATAATCACAGTAGGGCATTTAAGGGTGACCTCCTAAAACTTTGTTTTAAGCCTATTCGGGCTCGGTTTCCTGTTCCTGACTCTTAATTTTGGCGAATAAATCGTTTAAGTGAGCAACGCGGTCCTGGGTGTCGTCCAAAATGAAAAGGGGACTGGGAATATTTTTAATGCAGAGTTCTTTGGCAAACTCGCGCCTTATGAAGTTCTTGGCTTTATTGAGGCCGTCGATAATCTCTCTTTTACGCTCCTCGGAAGCCAGGATGCTGACGTAAAACTTCACCAGGCTTGTGTCGGAAGAGATATCCGCGCCGGTAAGCGTAATAATTTCATTGTTGGGATTTTCATAGGGAAAAACCGCCGGGTCCTTGACCCGCTGCAGAACTTCGTTTCCGACCTGCAGGAGCAGACTGCGCAGACGTATGAGGTGATGGTTCAAAATATTTTCTCCGGAATCTTTCTTATCTATATAAAGCAGCCACGCCGGTTTTAAAAGTACAAATCGGAGTGGCTGCTTCTTAAAAATCAGGCTGCTTCGGCCGACAGGCTAAAGCTCTCTCTGGTGCTCTACCTTCTGATAGCACTCAATGATGTCGCCTTCCTGGATATCCTGATAGTTTGCCATGGTCAGACCGCACTCAAAGCCCTCGCCGACCTCGCGGGCGTCGTCCTTAAAGCGGCGCAGAGTTTCGATGCTGCTCTCGTAAATGACGGTGTTGTCGCGGATGAGTCGGGCCAGAGCGCCGCGCACGGCTTTGCCTTCCACGACGAAGCAGCCGGCCACCTTGCCGACCTTGCTGATCTTGAAGATCTGGCGGGCTTCGATTCGGCCTAAAGCCACTTCTTCAATATCGGGGGTGAGCAGGCCGGACATGGCTTTCTTGATCTGCTCGATCACGTCGTAAATAATGCGGTAGGTGCGGATCTCCACCTCTTCGATATCGGCCAGGCGCTTGACTTTGGCGTCGGGGCGCACGTTGAAGCCGATGATGATGGCGTTGCTGGCGGAGGCCAGCATGACGTCGGATTCGGAAATGGCGCCTACGCCGGAGTGGAAGATCTTAACCGCCACTTCGTCGGTGCTGAGCTTGTTGAGCGACTGCACCAGGGCCTGCATGCTGCCGTGAGCTTCGGCTTTGACCAGCAGATTGAGCTTCTTGGTCGTACCGTTTTTAATATCGGCGAAGAGGCTTTCCAGGGTCTGCTTGCTGCCGGCGTTGATGCGGGTGCGGCGGGCCTGGGCGGTGCGGGCGGCGGAAATCTGGCGGGCGATCTTGTCGCTTTCGACTACCTGCAGATGATCGCCGGCGTTAGGTACGGAATCGAGACCGGAGATCTCAACCGGAATAGAGGGGCCGGCTTCCTTGATCTCTTTGCCCTTCTGGTTGGTGAGCTTGCGCAGATGGCCCCAGGTGTTGCCTACCACCACAAAATCGCCCTTCTTCAGAGTGCCGTTCTGGACCAGGACGGTAGCAACCGAGCCTTTGCCGGTTTCGGTGGAGCCTTCGATGATAGTTCCCTGGGCGCGTTTGTTGGGGTTGGCCTTGAGCTCGAGAATGGCCGCCTGCAGCAGTACAATGTCCAGAAGCTCGTCTAAATTGAGGTTCTTTTTGGCCGAGACCTTGCACATGGTGGTATCGCCGCCCCACTCTTCAGCCACCAGGTTGTATTCGGTGAGCTGCTGCATGACCTTCTCGGGGTTGGCGTTGGGGAGGTCGACCTTGTTGATGGCCACGATGATGGGCAGCTTGGCGGCCCGGGCGTGGTTTATGGCTTCTACTGTCTGAGGCATGACGCCGTCGTCGGCGGCCACGACCAGAATGGCGATATCGGTGATGGAAGCGCCGCGGGCGCGCATCTGGGTGAAGGCTTCGTGGCCGGGAGTGTCGATAAAGGTGATGGCCTGTCCGTCATGCTCAACGGTGTAAGCGCCGATGCGCTGGGTGATGCCGCCGGCCTCTCCTGCTGTCACCGACGTTCTTCTGATGGCGTCGAGCAGCGAAGTCTTGCCGTGGTCTACGTGGCCGAGTACCGATACGACCGGGGGACGGGGGGTCAGCACTTCATTGATCTCTTCGTCGATGAGCTCGAGAGGAATATCCTCGGAAGCCATATCTCCGACTTTATATCCGTACTGGAGAGCCAAATCGCGGGCCTCCTCGTAGGACATGGCCTGGTTGATAGTCACCATGCGGCCCTGACGCGCTAAATCGAAGATCAGGCTGGTGGCCGGGCGTCCCATGCGGCTGGCCAAATCGGCCAGAGAGATGACCTCGGGAATGATGATGGTCTTTTCCTGGGGAACGACGGCCGGCTGCTGGTGAGCTGCGCCGGCGCGGCTCTGAGGACCGCGTCCCTGCGGACGTCCGTTCTGCCCCTTGGCCTGCTGCTGGCCGCGGCCGAGGTTCTGGTTTTTGCCGCCCTGCTGCTGACCGCGTCCGGCATTGCCGCCGCGGAGCTTATTCTGATTTCCTCCCCGGCTGCCGCTCTGGTTTTTCCCTTTGAGCTTTTCATTGCGCATAGACTGCATCTTGTCGGCCTGGCGGCTGTTCTTGGAGCGATGTCCCTGCACGATGCTCTGAGCGTGGCTGGCGAAGTCGGTGGAAAAAGCGTCTTCGACGGAAATAGGAGTCAGAGGAGTTGAAAGCGAGATGCTTTCGTCCTGCTGGATGCCCATTTCCTCGGCGGAGATGATGGGCATGTCCAAAAGATCTTTATCGTTGATTTCGTCGTCCATGGCGAAGTCGCCGGAGCGCTTGGAAGAGCGCTGACGGCGTCCCTTGTCGGCTTGGCGGCTGTCTTCGCTTTTGGGTTTCGGCTGGCTCTGAGAAGCGGCTTTAGCCTCCTCGGCGGCCTTGGCGGCGGCTTTGGCTTCTTCGGCGGCTTTGGCTTCAGCCTGCAGACGGGCTTCTTCGGCGGCCTTGGCCTGTAAGGCGGCTTCCTCGGCGGCCTTCGCCGCTTTGGCCTTGGCTTCTTCGGCGGCTCTGGCTGCGGAGGGGGTCATGCCGCGCATATTGAGACGGATTCCTCCGCTCAGGGCGGCGCGCCTGAAGCTGCCGACGGTCTGGCGAATCTTTACGTTATTGGTATGGACGGGACGCAGACGGTGATCGTCCTGCTGCTGAGGCTGACGGTCGATAAGAGACTGTTTCTCCTCCATGGTGGCTTTGCGCACTACGCGCACCATGGGCT
>JAFTAM010000057.1 GCA_017458675.1 bacterium | reverse complement strand
TGAATAATGAATACCCAAACGCGATTGAGCGCCGATATGTCCTTTTTTGGCCGCTTTCTTCCAATAATTCAGGGCGGCGGCGGTTTGCTGTTTGCGATTGAAAAGTCTGTTATCTATTACTGAATAGTAAAACTGCCCCAATTTGTACAGCGCTTCGCTGCTGCCGGACTTGGCTTCCTTCTGCAGCGCAGCTTCCTGCTGTCTGTAGCTGTTTATATCGAAATCGGCGCCGCGCTCATAATTATCATATCTGACCGATATCCAGTATAATTCCTGTAAAGCTTTAGTATTGCCGTTTTTACTCATCTCGCACAGCATATTCGCTGCTTTTTCAGGATCTCTGGGAACGGAGCTGTTATAGTATAAACAGACGAGTTTATACTTAACATCGTCGTCTTTGCCGTCGGCAAGCTTTTTGGACAATTCGTCGATTTTTTTCTGCTTTTCTTCCGATTGCCGGTGAAATTCTTCCAGCTTTTTTTGGGCTTCGCCGCTCCCGCACTCAGCGGCTGTGCGATAATACTCGGCCGCTTTTTTAATGCGGGATGCGATTTCGCTGCAGGAGGCGTCGTATCTGACATTGTTCATATCGCTGAGTCTGTCGGCTTCGTCCATAATCATCTGCATAGCCTCCGGGCTTCCGTGTCTGGCCGCTTCAAAGAGATGATGCCGGGATTCTTTTTCGCTCATGAGCAGGGGAAAGGCTTTGCTCAGCAAGCTCAGCTGATATTCATCGTCGGGGCTCAGAGCGTTTTCGGCTTTTTTTTCGGCTAAGTCCCTGAGCTTTATTAAGGCTTCGAGTTTTTTGTCAGCGTTTTCAGCTTTATGGATGGCTGCGACGTTGTACCATTTTTCCGCTTCTGATAAATAGTTGCCTTTTAAAGCGTCGTCTATATTTATTTTCGACATATATAATTCGCCTAACTCATACTGAGCTTTGGCAAAGCGGTGATGAGCGGATTTTTTCAGCCATTCAAGCGATTTGTCCTCGTCGTAGGCAAAAAGCAGACCGTCGGAGGTGAGATAAAGCTGGCTCGCTTCATATTCCTCTTCAGGGCTTAAGGTATTCATAATCGCCTTGTCCCAAAGAGTTTTCCTCTTCTGAAAATCCTTGAACTTTGCGTCGTCATTGCTGCCGCCGGACTCTGCGGCCGCCGCGTACCATTTTTCGGCTTCGGCAATTCGCTCGTCCAAAGGCAGACTCTCAATATTTTTGTCGCCGGAATAAATACCCTCGTATATTTTCGCCAGATAAGTCTGCGCATAACTGTGTCCTAGCTTTGCGTCTTTTTTCAGACGTTTTATCAGTTTTGTTCTGTCGAGGCAAAAAAAATCTTTAAAATCTAAGGCGTATATATATTTGTCCTTGTAATTAGGTACAAAATCCTCTATATCTAAATGATGAGTTTCTGAATAATCAATAGTATAATTGCCGTCGCAGTTTATATTCTTCAGCTTTTCGATGAACGCCGGATTATTTTTAGATTTATCATACGTTTCTTGCGCTTTTTGCAGTTCATCCAACTCGTCTTTTGCTGCGCTGTTCCCGTTCTTTTCAGCTAATTTATACCACTTTTCCGCTTCCACCAATCTCTTTTTTCCTCTTACATAGTGCTTGCCGCATAAATAGTGATAGTTTTTGAAATATAATTCTCCCATTTCATACTGAGCGTCGGCATAACCAAGCTCGGCCGCTTTGCGCATCCATTGGTATGATTTTGACATGCTGTGTCTGAGCACAAAATCGTGAGAAGCATACCAGGAGCCGCCGGTATAGCTGTAGTGGCGTCCTATCATATACATAGCTTCGGGATCGTTTTGCTCGGCGGCTTTAAGCAGCCACTTGGCAGCTTCAATATAATTCAGACTGCAGATGCCGCTGCCCATATTGTAGTAAGCCCTGCCCAGTTCTGTCTGAGCTTGAGCGCAGCCGTTTTCGGCAGATTTTTTCAGCCACTTGACGGCTTCGGCGCTGAAAAAACGATATTTATCGTTTTTATAGTCGGTGGCTTCGAAAAGCTCGTGATAATAATTGCCGAGCTGATACTGGGCCGCCGCATCGCCGTTCTCCGCCGCCTGCCGCAGCTTTTCTTCCTGCTGAGGGGAGAGTACGGCAGTTATTGTCGGGATATGAGCGTCGGCAGCTTTCACGGTTTCGTTATCTTTAAAACCGTGTATATAAATGACGCAGACAATGAGCAGGATTACTGCCGCAGCCAGACCGTAAGCTGCGGCACGGCGGTTTTTGTCCCCTAAAAAATCTAAATTCATGAGCTTCTCCTCAATTATCGCCAAATTCTTTATACGGACTGTCTGCTGACTGCTGCATACGGAGTTGTATTAAAAAGCAAACAGGCAAATTTTATTTACAGCATTATAATTGTATATCGAAGCCTTGGATATGTGAATATCTGCAGCGCATTTTTTTTAATTTTTTTTTAATTATCGGCGTTTTTTACAGATTGGCCATGCCGATCGCCTTTCCGTTTTATCTGAAACCTCCGAAGCGCGAGCGTCTGAACGGCGTTGAGCTCAGGCGGCGGGGATTTGTCGACAGGAGCGGCTCCGGAGGGGCCTGAGGAGGCAGCTCCTTCAGATATTGGAGAATCTTAAAGAGCTGCTCTAATAAAACCGAATCCGGCGGATAATCTACCTGTCCTACGGCGTTTCCGAAAAGATTGCGGAAGCGCAGCGAGGAGTTCTCCTGTCTGACGGGCCAGCCGGTAATCTTGGTGAGGCCGTAAAGCTCCTTTTGCACCAGCGGACGCAGGAAGGGAGCAACTACAGTCAGGATGTCGCCGTCGATGCGCAGAGTGGGAACCAGGGCTTCGGTGCATTTGATTTTCAGTCGCACTATATCGAGAAGGTTGGATGCCGTCTGAGGCAGTTTGCCGTAGCGATCCAGGAGCTCTTCCCGAAAATCCTGGAGGCTGTCTGCGTCGTTGATCAGGGCCAGACGCTTGTACAGAGCGACCTTCTGCTGCGAATCGGGGACGTAGCTTTCGGGCAGATGGGCGGAAATAGGCAGTTCCAGAATAATTGTCTGCTTGCCGGCCTTGCTTTCGCTCAAAGGCGACTTTTCCCGGCGCAGTTCGCGGATGGCGTCTTCCAGCATTTTGCAGTAGAGGCTGAAACCCACGGCGGTTACATGACCGGACTGCTCGGCTCCCAGCATATTGCCGGCGCCGCGGATCTCCAGATCGCGCTTGGCGACCTGGTAGCCTGCGCCTAAATGGGTGAACTCTCTGATAGTTTTGAGGCGCTTCTGGGCGTCGGGAGTGAGCTGTCGGGTGGGAGGGCAGAGGAGATAGCAATAGCCCTGCTTGGCGCTTCTGCCTACCCGGCCCCGGAGCTGATAGAGCTGGGCCAGCCCCATGCAGTGGGCGTTGTCTATAATTATGGTGTTGACGTTGGGAACGTCCAGACCGCTCTCGATGATGGTGGAGCAAACCAGAATGTCGTAATGGCCCTCGTAGAAGTCCATCATAATTTCTTCCAGCAGGCTCTCTTTCATCTGCCCGTGTCCGACCGCTATTCTGGCCTTGGGCAGAAGTCTCTGCAGATCGGCGGCGGTCCTCTCTATGGTTTCGACGCGGTTATGCAGAAAATAGACCTGACCCTGGCGGTTCAGCTCCCTGGCAACGGCCGCTTTGATAATATCCGTGCGCCGCTCGAAAAGATAAGTTTTGACGGGCAGGCGTTCTTCGGGAGGCGTTTCGATAAGAGACATTTCCCTTATGCCGTAAAAAGACATCTGCAGAGTGCGGGGAATGGGGGTGGCGCTCATGGTCATGACGTCGATATCGGCTTTGAGCTTCTTGAGCTTGTTTTTGTGCATGACGCCAAAGCGGTGTTCCTCGTCGACGATCAGCAGGCCTAAATTCTTAAATTCCAGGTCTTTGGCGAGCAGCCGGTGAGTGCCTATGACGATGTCGCATTCTCCGGAGGCCAGACGCTGGAAAGTCTGCTTCTGCTCCTTGGCGGAACGGAAGCGGGAGAGCAGCTCCACCCGGATCGGATAGGGAGCGAAACGTTCGCAGAAATTCAGATAATGCTGCTGGGCTAAAATGGTAGTGGGAACCAGCACCGCCGCCTGTCTGCCGCTGTTGACCACTTTAAAGGCGGCCCGGATAGCGACTTCGGTCTTGCCGTAGCCCACGTCGCCGCAGATCAGGCGGTCCATCGGACGCGGGGCGGACATATCCTGCGCCACCGCCAGCGTCGCCCGCCGCTGATCCGGGGTGTCGGGGTAAGGGAACGAACGCACGAAAGCGCGGTTGTCCGCGGCGTCGGCGCGGAACGCGATCCCCGGGATGGAGTTCCGCATCGCCTGCAGCCGCAGCATGTCGGCGGCAAAGGAGCGGACGCCGAAACGGGCGCGCTCCTTTTCCTTGTTCCAGCGGGAACCGCCCAACGCATGGAGTTTGACCTTCCCCGGAGCGCCGAGATAGCGGCTGACCTTGTACGCCTGAAGCAGCGGCACATACAGCAGTTGACCGTCGCGGAACTCCATCACCATGACCTCCCGCGAAAGGCCGTTGCCTTTCAGGGTCCGCAGTCCCCGGAAGATACCGATGCCGTGTTCCACATGGACGGCGAAATCCCCCTCGTCCAGATCGGCGAGCGAAAACTCCTCCGCCTGCGCCGCAAGCTGCGAGGCCGCCGCTTCGGGGGGCGGCTCATCCTCCGGCTCGCCGCCGCCGGAACCGCGGCGGAATCCCAGCGCCGCCGCCTCCGCCTCGGTGAGTGCCACCAGCCCCTCCTCCGGCAGTTGAAAGCCGCCGGGGAAAGCACCGACGGCAAACTCCACCCCGGCGCCCGCCAGAT
>JAFTAM010000056.1 GCA_017458675.1 bacterium | reverse complement strand
TCTGCTTAAAGCCTGTTTTTGCTTAACTTACCGATAGTGCCTTCTGAGCTTGATTTTTTTTCGCCTTGAGCTTTGCAGGGCGCGGACGAAAATGAGATGGCCGCATTCTTTGCGGATGCGTTCTTTTTACAGCTTCAGTCCGTATTTTTCGGCCTGCTTTTGCATATCGCGGCGTACGTAGCCTATAAAATAGACGTAATTGGTCGTCTCGGCGTAAGGAGGTACGGCGCCGCTGAGAGATTTTACCAGATTGGGGCCGGCGTTGTAGCTGGCCAGCACAGAGGCGTAGGGGTTGTCTCCGTCCTTCCAGGCCTTTATTAGGCCGGATACCATCTGCGAAGCGCCGTCTAAATTCTGTACCGGATCGAAGGGGTCGCTTACGTTGAGTCCGGCGGCGGTTTTGGGCATGAGCTGTCCCAGACCCTGAGCGCCGGAAACTGAGACGGCGTCATGATCCCAGGCCGATTCTATCTGCAGAAGCGAGGCCAGCAGGCTGAGGTCTATATGCTTAAGCTGACAGTCTCTGACCAGGGCCTTGGAAGTGGCGGCCAGCCGGCTCAGCGGCGTTTCGGGATTGTGGAAGAGGATGCGCCAGCTTATAAAGGAGGTGGGGTCGGGCTCTCTGCCGTTGAGCCATCTTTTGTAACTGTACTCTAACGGCGGTTCCAGCAGAATGCAGCTGCGTCCGGTCAATTTCTGAAAACGCCCGTCTTTGTAGGTTAAACAGCCTTTAACGGCGACGCGGAATTTGGTGCGGTCATATTCGAGATTTCTGGCGGGATTGGGGAAAAAGACCTCAACGCTGCCGCTGTCGGTTCCTAAGAGCAGACAGCTTTTGCCGTTTCTCACTTCATGCTTGAGAATGCGCCCTTCCCAGAGGACCGTCTGTTCTTCGTGCAGTTCTTCGGGATGTTTGAGCACCCGGGCCGGCGTAAGATAGGGATTAACCATGTTTGGTCCGCTGTGGGCCGGCATAAACCAGGCGGGGTTCGCCTCGGCCTTTTGTTTTGGGCTCAAAGAAACGGGGACGGTCAGTTCGGCCTCGGCAGAGGCGTCTTCGGAAGCGGGCAGAGCCGAAACGGGCAGCGCGGCTGCCAGGCTGCCGGCAATCATAAGAGAGAGAAATAAATGGGCTTTTTTCACAGTTTTTTGCCCTTCTTGAGAAGCGAACTATCTACCTGCCCAACTATCCGGCTGTGCTGCCCGGCCGCCGCTTTTATCCTGCCTGGCGCTCTTTTCCGTGCCCATCTGAGCGCGAATGCATAATCGCAGACAGTAAAGCTCCTTCGCCGGAGGCACAGGATGATAAAGCGGCTGCGCCGCCGAGCGCAGTTTCCCTGCGCCTTTTACCGCTTATTCCTTTGCCATTGAGAGCGCAGCGAAGAATATTACGTTCTTGCGTAAGTTTTTCTCGCCGTTGCGGTGCAATTTATTTTTTTTGTGTATAATATAAGTAGGAATTTCCTACTTTTCTATTCCGGAGGTGATTGCATGTCTGCGGTATCGTTTATAAATGACGCGAGAGTAATGTCTAAGGGGCAGGTGACAATACCTAAAAATGTTCGCGCCGCATTGGGCATTAATGTCGGCGATCGAGTGACTTTTATTGTCGAGGGTACTAACGTGCGGGTGATGAATTCCGCAGTATACGCTCTTATGGAATTTCAGGAGCAGATGAAGGGGGAAGGAGAAAAGGTCGGTCTGTTTAGTGAGGAAGATGTTGCCGAGTGGATAATGAAGTCCCGCCGTGAAGAAGATAACAATGAAAGTATTGATTGATACAAATATTTTGATATCGGCGGTTCTTTTCCCCGGCGGCAGGGCTTCAGCGGCTTTGATGAGGGCTTTGCTGCCTCCATATCAGCCGATAGTCTGCAGCTATATTATTGATGAACTTCATCATAAGTTTCAGGAGAAGTTCCCTCATAAGCAGACAGAGCTTAAAGCTTTTCTTTATTCATCTATGAATATTATCCATGTAATAGAAACACCGGAAGAAGTTTCAGATGCTGAAAAGAAAATCAGAGATATTAAGGACAGACCAATACTTAGAGCTGCCGTTAACTATGGCGTCGATTATTTGCTTACCGGCGATAAAGATTTTCTTGAAGCAAAAATAAAAAAGCCTATAATTATCAGCGCTGCTGATTTTCTTGAATTATAATTTGCTGTAAAGTTTTAAAAATAATACTTCTGAGCGCGAACGCATAATTGCAAGTTGTAAAAATCCTTTGCCGGCGGCTCAGGGTGATAAAGCGGCTGCGCCGCCGAGTGCAGTTTCCCTGCGACTTTTACCGCTTTTTCCTTTGCCATTGAGAGCGCAGCGAAGAATCTTTCAAGTATGTTTTCGTTATGCCGGTTTTCTTTGTCGCTACCGCTCCGCGCTCGCTGCGCTCGAATCTCCGCGTACGCGTCAAAGAAAACCTTTATTAAGCGTGTCTGCTAAAAGCCTGTTTTTGCTTAATTTACAGACAGTAATCTTAATAGTAGGTTCTTTCCTCAATGCCTAAGAGTTTGCGCATGCCGTTTTCGTTCAGGCCGTCCGGATTTTGCTTAACGTGAGGATGCTCCAGACCCACGGCCTGCCATTCTGCGCCTACCAGGCCCATGCGATCGTCGGCGACGGTTCCGTCGTATTTATATGCGCCGTAATCCATGGTTCCGGTGGCGGCGTTGTAGGAATGGGCCAATTCGTGGAACAGGCCCACTACGGGCGGACGCTCGGTCCAAGCGTCGGGGCGGCCGCTGATTTTCAGACCGGCTCGATTGTAGGAAACCGTGGAGGAAGTTCCCGGTCCGGGCTCTTTGGTCGTGTTGTCGCGCAGATGGCCGTCTTTGCCGGAATTGCAGGAGTTGCCGTTGTTGGCGGTCTCCTTGATAGTAACGTCGTAGGGCGTAGCGGCGACAGAGGAGAGCATCTTTTGGCCGATCTCAACCTGCCGAAGCGTATCGAGATCGCTCTGGACGCGGCTTTGGAAGGCCTCGCTGCCCGCTGTTTTAAAGCTGTCCGGGGTTTCTATAGGCTGGGCGAGCTTGACGGGAGTTTGGGCGTCGGTCTTAACCGAACTGTCGGCGGAGGCTATTAAATTTTTGGCGCCCTGCTCGGCTTCGAGGCGGTTGGTTCCGAAAGCGTCGGCAATTATGGAAGCCTGGCCTCTGCTGACGACGGTATCGTCGCCCTGACCGCCGAAGAGCATGCCCCGATCGCCTTCGTTGTAAATAATATCGTTTCCGCGTCCGCCGTCAATATAATTGCGTCCGGTCCCCGCGCTGATGAGATCGTTTTCGTCAAGGCCGTAAATGACGTTATTGCCCTGGCCGCCGATAATTAAATCGCTGCCTCGGCCGCCTTCAAGGTAGTCCGAGCCTGCGCCGCCCAGGATAATATTGCCGGCCTGCCCGCCTTTGCCGTCCGTTTTGTGAAGATCGAGCCCGGAGGCTATAACGGTGTCATTGCCGTCGTTTCCGGCAATAAAATTGCGCCCATAGCTGTCAATAATGACGTCGTCGCCGGAACCGCCTGAGATAATATCGTTTCCCTGCCCGCCGGTGAGAAAGAGCCTTTGCTTTACATCTTTATCGGCGGTAATAATATCGTCGCCGCCCTTGGCATCAATGAGCGTTTTGGCGGCTTCTTCCTTGCTCAGGCGGGTAACTTGTCCGTTTATGCTGACGTTAAGGCCGCCTTCGGGGGCGCTGCTGATATGAATTTTATCGCCGCCCTCAGTACCGGCAAGAACTTTGACGCTGTCGGTCTTGCCGTACTGTCCGACAATGCGCCGGGCCAGCAGGGCCGAGTCGTCCTGAGGCTCGGAGGCGTTTAAGGTTACGCTGTCGCTCTGGCTCTGGGGAGCCGTTTCAGTCTGCTGCCGAGGCTGTTCGCTCCGTGAAGCATAATTTACATCCGCTGCGGGAAGCTGGGTATTGATATTGATGCTCATACAGAATTATTATAGCACAAAAGCGGTTAAGTGATAACCGCTATTTGAAGCAGCCTGAAATTTATCCGAATTGTCCCGCAGGTTTAAATGCGCTGTTTTTTGCTTTCTTGATGAGCAGTTATTGTGAATGTAAACTGTGCGGATAAACAATTTGCCGGCAGGCTCTTTGTTTTAGCCTCGTTTGTTTCCGATAACGCCATAAGGCGGGAAGGCTTCGCAGAGAGAGCGAAGATAGCGGAATGCAAACTTTAGGTTCTATTGAAAAGGCCACCCGCATGGCCTGTCCGCACTGTAATCAATTGCTGCGGGAAGAAGACGTCGAGGCCGCTTTGGACGGCGAAATTGTAAACTGCCCTTACTGCGGGGGAGCCATAAAGCTTCCCAAAGAGGTTGTTGAAAAACATCAGCGCAGCAAATATGTAGGCGTCAGTCTGGATATTACCTGTTAAGCGGCGGAGAGTATTATTTATGAACAGACTTTTAAAAGCTTTTTCGCAGAAATTTGTGCTGCTGGTCAGCATCACTCAGAACGATCCCGAGCTGGCCAGAATCGCTTTGGAAAACGGGGCAGACGCCGTCAAGGTCCATCTCAACTGCGCCCATTTTGCCAGCGGCACCGATTTCGGTTCCTGGGAAGCGGAGAAGGAAAACATCGCTAAGGTGGCCGAGGTCGTCAAGCCTTATATCCCCCTGGGCATCGTCACCGGGGCAGAGGTCGTTCCTCCTGCCGAGGATTTGCCGGAAATACGCCGCTTCGGCTTCGATTTCTGGGACCTCTTCGCCCACCATATTCCTCCCGAATATTTGAAGTGGGAAGAGATGGCTCATATGTCGGCGGTGGGCCCCGACTGGACTCCCGAATTTGTTAAGGATTTGGTGAGCCTGGGCGTCAATGTCATTGAATCTTCGATAATTCCCCGCACCATGTACCGCACCCGTCTGACCGCGGCCGATTTATGCCTTTACAAGCGCCTGGTGCGCAGCGCCGGCGTCCCGGTCATCGTGCCCACTCAAAAGAAGGTCCGTCCCGACGAGGTGCGCTTCCTGCAGGAGGTCGGCGTTAAAGGGCTGGCCATAGGCGCGGTCGTCACCGATCTGGGCAAGGTTCATTTGGGCGAGCGCGTGGCCGCCTTCCGCAGGGCCATAGACGATATTTACGGTTAAGCCGCGATGCCTGAGCTGGCTTTTATCCCCTTGGACGATCGCCCCTGCTGCTGGCAGTTTCCTCTGCGTCTGGCGGAAATAGGCGGCGTCAGTTTAAAGCTGCCTCCCGACGCTTTGTGGCGGGGCGCTGATAAAAGACAGAGCGACAGCTTCAATAAAAATGCCGGCGCGCTGCTGCGCTGGCTGAAAAAGCGCTTTTCCGGAACGCTCTCCGGTTTCGGTCGGGATGAATGCGAAGCCATGCTGGGCAGCTGGGATATGATCTGCTGCGGCGGTCTGGTCGCTTCCCGCTGTCCGGGCGCAGGCGGGCAGGGCAGGCATACGGCGGCAAAATTTGGGCAGTTTCTGCGCTCTGTCCGCGCTTACATGTTTACGACGGTAATGCGGACCGCTCCCACTCAGAGGACGGCCGAGGAGGTCCGCCAAGCCGAGCGGCTGGTGGAATGTTCCTGCCGTCTGGGGCGAAAGCTGGTCTCGGAAGGCCTCTGGCCCGGCGCCGGCGCTTTCTACCGCGGAGAATGCGGCGGCCCTGTGCAGGAAACCATACGGAGCTTCGGCATAGACTTCGGCTTTTGGCGGCGCTACTGCGAATACCGCCGGCGCAAGCATCTTCTCAATATTAAAATACTTAAAGCCTGGAAGCATGAGGTTCTGAGCCGGCCTTCCGAGGCGGAAGGGCGGGGCTATCTGGCCGTAGGCCTGGACGATACCAAGACCGCCGGCTTAAATATTCTTGAGGTTCGGGAACTGCAGAGTATTTTTTCTGAACCTGAGGCTGTTGCCGCAGGGGCGGGAACCGATGAAACCGCCTGTCTGCTTTTGGCCAGGGCTATTGCCAAAGGAACGGAGCTCAGAGTCGTCTGGCCCTTCCGAGGCGCGGAAGAAGAAGTTACCCTCTATGAGGGCCATCCTCTGGGCGAAGTTCTGCGCTCGCAGGCTCAGTGCGCCGGCATAGTTACAGCTGAAGAGGCCTTAGCCGAAGAGCGCTTGGACAGTTCTGCCGGCAGAGAACTGAATGAGGTTTGGATTTACGCTCCATTCGGAAAGCAGCAGGAGGCGCTCTGGCAGAAGGAAGCAAGCTGCGACCTGCCTGATGAGATCATGCAGCCTTGGCTGGAGGCTTTGGCGGCTTCTCTGCGCAGGGGGCGCAGAGTCTTTATTGCCGATTTAGCCTATGCCAACGGCGGCTCGCTGCGCCTATTTGAGGCCTTAAAAGAGCGCGGACTCTGGAAGGATATCTGCGGATACGCGGCCTGGAATACCGCCGGCAACGCGCTGGGCACGGTCCTGGCTTGGGCGGCTGTCGATAAAAGAGGCAGCGGCGATATTTTGAACCGGCGCTTTCTGGCCGAGCGCCTTTTGGACGATCTGTATTATCAGAGCGTGCTGCGCCCTCGGCTGAGCGCCGCATGGGGAGGGGCTTTTGTCTTTCTGCCCGGGGATAAGCTGGCGGAGACCGAAGCAGCGCTGGCAGCGGAAATGAACGGACTGCTCGAAGGCGAGCTTAAGCCGCTTTTAGGTCTGGAAGGCTGCGCGGCCGGGCTGCGGGTCTCTTTCCCTTGGGGCCGCCTGTTTGAAGCGGAAGCTGATTTATCGCTTCAGCCGCGATAAAATATAATTGCATAAGCAATTTAATGAGAGGGGGCGAGCGTCTATAAATTGTTGTCTGCCGACTGGTTAGGCGACAATTATTGTATGCGGCATAACATCGGCGGACAGCAATTCACGGCGCAGAGGCACAGGCAGCTTTTTCGCGCATTTTTTAATATTAAATTGTCTGCTTGTAAGTCTGAAAGTGTAAAAAGTTATATTGATTTTCCAGGTAGAAAATGAATTTGAAAAGCGCCGGCAATAAGCGGCGGCGCATATTGCCGAAAGCAAGCCGGGCGGTTAAAATGAGGGTATGAAAGAATTGCCCATCGGAATTCAGGATTTTGCCATGCTCCGTCAAGCGGATTGCCTTTATGTTGATAAGACAGCCCGACTGGAGGAGTTGGTAACCAGAGGCAGGCGCTATTTTCTGTCGCGTCCGCGCCGCTTCGGCAAATCGCTGATGCTTTCTACAATAGAGGCCATGTTCAGCGGGAGGGTAGATTTATTTAAAAGACTGGCGGCGGATGCCTGGGTCATAAAGCAGGCGGAAAGCCCCTGTCCGGTCCTGCGCTTTGACATGAGCAGGCTCAGGCAGTATTCCACGGCGGAGGAACTCAATGAAGCCATAATCAAGGGCTTGGAGGATTATGCCGCCCTGCACGGTTTTTCCGTTAAGAGCGAAAAAAAATGCGGCGGGACGCTGCTGCAGATCATTTATCATTTGTATAAAACCCAGGGCTATTCCGTAATACTCATAGACGAGTACGATAAGCCGGTTCTGGACAATATCGGCGACTTAAAAAAAGCGGACGAAATGCGCGAGGTGCTGCGTTCATTTTATGTTATCCTCAAAAGCTGCGACGAATACCTGCGCTTTTTGATGCTGACGGGAATTTCAAACTTCAGCAAGGCCGGAGTGTTTTCTGCTCTCAATAATCTTCAGGATATTTCTATGACCGAGCGCTACGGAGATATTGCCGGATATACTCACAGAGAGCTGGAACAGAATTTTGATAGCTGGCTTGAAGCCTCTGCCGAAAATATGTCTCAGGATAAGACTGAGCTTTTGGACAAAATTCAGAAATATTATGACGGTTTTTCTTTTGACGGCAGAACCAGGCTGTATAACCCATTTTCGGTATTGAGCTTTTTCCAGAACAGCCGGTTCGGGAATTATTGGTACACCTCCGGTTCGCCTGCGTTTATAGTGCAATATATGCGGAAGCATGCCATCGGGGACCCAGAGGAATACAGGCATATCAAGGTCGCTTCTGATTTCGCCGACGCGCATGAAATAGAAAGGTCAAGGCCGGAAAGTTTTTTATTTCAAAGCGGTTATCTGACGGTGGAAAAATGGGAAGACGACGTCATTACGCTTGATTATCCCAATGAAGAAGTAAAAAGGTCTTTGTTGAGGATGTATCTCGACGATATATACAACGTAAAAATGTATCTGACGCTTGGCGCTCAGCTGTGGGAAGCATTAGCAGCCGGAGATATGCAGAGAGTTGTTGAGCTGTATAATGTCGCCTTATCCGGTATTCCCTACGACGATTTTTCCGGACGCAGCGAATTCTGGTACCGCTCTTTGTTTTTAATGCTTCTGCGCGGCGCCGGAGTGGCGGCGTATGCGGAGGTTCACACCTACAGGGGCTGCAGCGATTTAGTTATCGAGTTTGAAAATCTGACTGCGGTTATTGAGTTTAAGTTTGCAGCTAAAACAGCGGACGCGGCTGTCAGGAAAACTGAAGGAGAGCTTCAGATAAAGGAAAGGGATTATGCGAAGTTCCGCCGTCTTGAAGGGCGCAGAGTTATAGCGGCGGTCATTGTAGCCGACGATGAAAAGAGACAGGCGGAGCTGCATTCCTTTGAGCTTGACCGTTAATCTCTCTGAGTATAGCAGGATGTCAGGCAGGGCAGACCAAGGCTGTCAAAAGTCTTGTCATTCTGAGCGTGAGCGAAGAATCTGTGCCTGAAAGATCCTTAGCCTTTGGCCCAGGGATGACAATAACGCTGTCATTCTGAGCGTGAGCGAAGAATCTATATTTGAAAGATCCTTCGCCTTTGGCTCAGGGGATGACAGAAAGCGCAGGTTCATGATGACAAGTTAAACAGGCCCAGTATGACAGCAAATCATTCTGCTCTGTAGAAGTCTTGAATCGACAAAACGCCAGTTTTTCGGATAAATCAGTTTATAAGCAGGAACAATCTGAAGGCCTTTAATGTGTTTTTGCGGTATTAATATTTGATGTCAGTATGGCTTCAATAAAAGAAAGCAGCGGATTAACAACTATGAAATTGTATAAAACTATCGGTCTGGCGGCGGCAGCGCTGGGTTTTTGGGCCGGCGTTTACGCCGCGCCGCTTCAGGCTTCTCCCGTTCCCGCGGCTGAATCAGCCGCAGTCATCTCCCCAGCCGACGGATTGGGAAGTGGAGCGCTTTTAGCAGCTCAGTCAAATACTCAAACCGCTGCAGCCAGCGGAAAGGAAGTTAAAAAAGTGAAAAAACAAACCGCCGGACGCGACCGGCTCGGCGATCTCGCCCCTAAATTTGCCGAATTAAACGACGACGTGCTGTTCGGAGAGGTATGGTCCCGCGAAGAGCAGCTTTCACCGCGCGATCGCAGCATGATAACCATTGCCGCTCTGTTCTCGGCCGGTCTCTACCCTCAGCTGAAAGCTCATCTTCAGCTGGGCAAGGAACACGGCATTACCAAAACCGAAGCCGTGGAGATGATTACCCAGCTGGCCTTTTACTGCGGCTGGCCCAAGGCCTGGAGTACCTTCCCCTTAATCCGCGAAGTTTACGGGGACGACAGCCATGATAACGTCGGCGTTCCGGAAAATCTTTCCGCTTTCCCTATCGGCGAACCCAATACGGCCTATGCCAAGTATTTCATCGGCAAAAGCTATCTGGCTCGCCTGACCGCCGTCCAGATCCCTACGGCCAACGTGACCTTTGAACCGGGCTGCCGCAACAACTGGCATATCCACCACGCCAAAAGCGGAGGCGGGCAGATGCTGATCTGCGTCAGCGGACGCGGCTGGTATCAGGAGTGGGGCAAAGAGCCGCGGGAACTGCATCCCGGCGACGTCGTAAATATTCTTCCCGGCGTTAAGCACTGGCACGGCGCCGCCAAAGATTCCTGGTTTCAGCATTTGGCTCAGGAGATTCCCGGAACTGAATGCAGAACCGAATGGTGCGAGCCTGTGGACGAGGCGGCTTACGGCAAACTTCCCTAACCGCCGCAATTGAAGCGGCGCGGAATTATACGGAGTTTCAGATATGAAGTACATAAAATTGGGAAACACCGATATTGAAGTATCGAGAATCTGCATCGGCGGAATGTCGTTTGGCGAGGCTTCGGGAGACTTATTTAAGTGGGCTTTAAGCCGCGAAGACACTCAGGCCATGATCGAACATGCTTACGGTCTGGGCGTGAATTTTATCGACACGGCCAACTGCTACAGCTCGGGAACGAGCGAGGAGTATATCGGTCAGGCTCTCAAAAACCTGGGTATTTCCAGAAATAAGGTTGT
This sequence comes from bacterium, assembly GCA_017458675.1. Classification (GTDB taxonomy): domain Bacteria; phylum Vulcanimicrobiota; class Xenobia; order Xenobiales; family Xenobiaceae; genus RGIG3641. Next base: position 7,777 of record JAFTAM010000056.1, on the reverse strand, counting down.
GCTGGCTTCCAAGGTATATTTCAACGAGGGAAAACTCGGCAGGGAGGCCATAGAGCGGGAGATAGAAGGCAGTTTGAAACGCCTTGGGACGGATTACCTCGATCTTTACCAGATCCACCGCTTTGATTACGGTACGCCCATTGAAGAAACCATGGAAGCGCTGGACCGTTTGGTGAAGTCCGGAAAAGTTCGGGCTATCGGCGCCTCTGCGATGTATGGCTATCAGTTCCACAATATGCAGATATGCGCTGAGAGGAACGGCTGGACGAAATTTTCGTCGATGCAGAACCATTACAATCTGCTGTACCGAGAGGATGAGCGCGAGCTGATTCCGATCTGCCGGCAGTACAATGTTTCGCTGATACCGTACAGCCCGCTGGCCGGAGGACATCTTGCCCATAAAGGCTGGAAATCCGGAAGTAAGCGCAGCGATACGGACAATGTGCTTAAAAATAAATATGACGGCGAAATGGAAAACAATCTGCAGATTGTCGAAAGAGTCAGTGCGCTGGCCGCCAAATACGGCGTAACAATGACAGAGATCGCCTTGGCCTGGCACTATGCCAAAGGCGTCGCGGCTCCGATTGTAGGAGCAACAAAGGTTGCTCATTTTGACGACGCGGCCAAAGCGGCCGAGCTGACGCTTACCGAAGCAGATTGCGCCTATCTGGAAGAAGCGTATAAGCCGCACCGTATAGTAGGCGCTTTGCCCGGATGATATTCCCCATATTTTTTCTCCTCATTTAATCGCAGAATCATACAAAACGGGAATTCCGTTCCCGATTTGTATGATTTTATTTGCTGGCGGCTGAGATTACCATGGTGCGGATAAAGTCTGCCGACGGCGGACAAAATACTTTACAGCGAAAACCATATCCCATTTTTGTCGATTTTGCCAAAAAATCATCGAAATGTCTGCTGAGTTTATTTACAAATAAAAACAGTTATGCTATATTATCTTCATAATAGCATAACAGAATTGTATGTAAAAATAATGGACGCCTTTCAATTTGCTTTGTTATATATAGAGCGCAGCCAGTATCCGTGCTGGTCAGGCTTCGGCTGCCCGGGCCGGAGCTCGGCTTTTTGGCGCGCTTATTTGAGGCAAAGAAGAACGGCGGGGTGATTGTATCTCCCGGACGGGGAGAAGATAGAGAGCTTTTGAACCGCTTGCCTTGGATAGGCAGGCGTTTTTTTTATCCGGAAAACAGGAGAGATGAAGATGATGGAAATTAAGGGAAAAGTCAATACCGCTCTCTGCTTTGCCAAAGTTATTGAGGACGAGGCCGTAGAGCAGATCCGCAGAATGTGCGATTACGAGTTCACAGAGGGCAGCCGCATCCGCATTATGCCCGACGTCCATGCGGGCAAGGGCTGCACCATAGGAACGACCATGACAGTAAAGGATAAGGCGGTTCCCAACGTCGTGGGCGTGGATATCGGCTGCGGTATGTATACGGTCTGTCTGGGCAGAGTGGAAATAGATATGGCGCGTATGGACGCAGCCGCTCATTACATCCCTTCGGGCATGAACGTCTGGGAGGGCAGGCAGGAGCGCTTCGATCTGTCCGATTTGCGCTGTTTCAGGGATTTGAAGGACACCAAGCGCCTGGAACGCAGCCTGGGAACCCTGGGCGGCGGCAACCATTTTATTGAGATCGATCAGGCCGCCGACGGTACAAAGTACCTGGTCATTCATTCGGGTTCCCGCAATCTGGGCAAGCAGGCCGCGGAACTGTACCAGAACTTGGCTGTCGATCTCAACAGCGGCAAAGAGGATTATTTAGCCAAGCGCGATGCTATTATCGCCGAATACAAGGCTGCCGGGCGCCGCAGCGAAATTCAGGAGGCTCTGAAGGCGCTGAAATGGGACCGCCGCGAGTGTACGATCCCTGACGACCTTTGCTTTGTCTACGGACAGTACCTTAAGGACTACCTCCGCGACGTAGAAATCTGCCAGAGCTTCGCCCGCCGCAGCCGGGAGCTGATGGCGGAGATAATCCTTCAGAAGCTGGGAATTACCGCGCTTGACGCATTCCATACTATCCATAACTACATCGACACCGAAGAGATGATACTCCGAAAGGGCGCCATTGCCGCCCATAAGGGCGAGCGGGTGCTCATTCCTATAAATATGCGCGACGGCAGCGTTCTGGCTGTCGGCAAGGGCAACCCTGAGTGGAATTTCTCCGCCCCTCACGGCGCGGGCCGAATCATGTCCCGCACGGCGGCCAAGGAGCGTCTGAACCTGGAGGAGTACCGCAAAGAGATGGCGGGCGTTTACACCACCTCGGTCAGCGAAGCCACCCTGGATGAAGCGCCTATGGCCTATAAGTCGCTCTCCGACATTATTGACGTGATTGGCGAGAGTGTGGATATTATCGAAGTGCTCAAGCCCATTTACAATTTTAAGGCGAGCTGAGCCGGGGGACGCGCTGCGGCGGGAGCGCGCTTTCGCTTTGTTATTCTGAGCGTGAGCGAAGAATCTGTGTTTGCAAAGATCCTTCGCCTTAGGCTCAGGATGACAAAAACGCTGTCATTCTGAGCGCAGCGAAGAATCTGTGTCTGCAAGGTCCTTCGCCTTTGGCTCAGGATGACAGAAGCCCGGCATAGGAAGACAGGCCGCCGGCCTGGGGGAAGCGGCAGGCTCAGAGTGGGCGGGAAGCAGGGCAGGGCGTCAGGCGGATATTGAGGCGGCATTTTAAGCCGTGCTGAAGGTCTGCAGGCAGGTTTTTTATATTGTTAATAAAGAAATATATAAAAATCTGTAATTGATATGTCCCTTTTTTAGCAATTTAATTGCCGAAATATGCAGTCAGCCCGATATGTGGGCTTTTGGGCAGTTTGGACAGAACTAAAGCGGCGAGGAGTGATTTGAATGATTCTTCCTAAAAAAGAGATGTCGGAGGAAGACGTCAAGCTGAATTTTATAACTCCGTCCTTGCTTGCCAAAGGCTGGAAAAATAAGATTACTATGGAATCGGAGGTGCGCTTTACCGACGGAAGAATCAACACCGGCGGCAATGTCGCCTCCAGAGGTCCGGCCAAGAGGGCCGATTATATCCTTTATATCAATGCCAACAATCCTATAGCCGTGGTTGAGGCTAAGGACAACAGACATTCGGTCTCTTTCGGCATGCAGCAGGCCAAGGAATATGCCGGGATGATGAAGATTCCCTTCGCCTACAGCTCGAACGGAGACGCTTTTCAGGAGTACGATTTTTTTACCGGAAAGGAGCGGCAGCTCCCTCTGGACGCTTTCCCCACGCCGGAGGATCTTTACAGGCGTTTTAAAGAGGAAGTCAACGGCGGCCAGGGGCTTTCGGAGCCTGAAGAGGAGATTATCAAGCAGCCTTATTATTCGGGACAGAATACCAATACGCCCCGCTATTACCAGAGAAATGCCATTAATCTCACTCTCAGGGCTGTAGCCAGGGGACAAAAGCGCATGCTGCTGGTCATGGCCACCGGTACGGGTAAAACCTTTGTGGCCTTTCAGATCGTGTATCGCCTTCTGCGCAGCGGCTTAAAGAGGAAGATTCTCTATCTTGCCGACCGCAATATTCTCGTCGATCAGTCGATCCAGCAGGACTTTTCTCCTTTGGCCAAGACCGTGCATAAAGTCGATTTTTCCAAGGATGATCCGACGACGGTGTCATCCTATGAGGTCTATTTCTCGCTTTATCAGCAGCTGGACGGCAAAAGTTCCGATAATGAAGGCGACGACGAAGAGGCGGTCGCCAAGTTTAAGAAGCTGTTTTCTCCTGATTTTTTCGATTTTATTATTGTGGATGAATGTCATCGGGGCTCGGCCAAAAGGGACGGCAGATGGCGCAGGATATTGGAATATTTCAGTTCGGCCGCTCAGTTGGGCATGACGGCCACTCCCAAGGAGACAAAATACATTTCCAATGTCGATTATTTCGGCGCGCCGATATATACCTACAGTTTGAATGAAGGCATCAGCGACGGTTTTCTGGCGCCTTTTAAGGTTATCAACGTAAAGACAGATATCGGGGACGGCTGGCGGCCCTGTAAGGGACAGCTCGATTTCTTCGGCCATGAGATCGAGGATAGGATATACAGCAACAAAGATTATGATTACAATATCGTTATTGAGGACCGCATTAATAAGGTGGCGGCGGAAATTACCGGCTTTCTCAAAAGAACCGACCGCATGGCCAAAACGATAGTCTTTTGCGCGACAGAGGATCATGCGGAGCGCATGCGGGCGGCTCTGACCAATCTGAATGCGGATATGTGCAGCAAAAATCCCGATTATGTAGTGCGTATTACCGGCAGCGATTCTTACGGAAAATCAAAGCTCGACTATTTTATTTCTTTGGCCCCATATCCGGTTATTGCCACCACCTCCAAGCTGCTCACTACCGGCGCGGACTGCAAGATGACCAAGCTCATCGCCATCGATCAGAATATCGGCTCCATGACGGAGTTTAAGCAGATCATCGGGCGCGGTACCAGAATACGCGAGAAAGAGGGCAAGACTCACTTCACGGTTATGGATTTTCGGGACGTTTCCCGCCTCTTTGCCGATCCGGCGTGGGACGGAGAGATTGAAACAGACGAGGATTACGATCCCGCCGGTCAGGGACAGAACGGCGCGGCCAACAGCGGTGCGGAGATAGATTCGGACGTCGGGTACGGTACGGAAGGGGGAGCTGGCAGGGAGCTTCCGTATGTCGACGTCGACGGCTGTCCTGTGAAAATTATTGACATGAAGGTTTCCGTATACGGTCCCGACGGCAAGCTGCTCAGAAGTGAAAGCGTTGCAGATTACACCAGGCGCAATATTTTGAGTGAATTCGCTTCTCTCGATATATTTACGGCCTATTGGCAAAAGCTCGATAAAAAATCGGAAATCTGCGTCAAGTTCAGAGAGCGGGGGATTGATCTCGAAGCTTTGAAGAAGGAGAGCAATCTCTCGGAGACCGACGACTTTGATTTTATTTTGTTTCTCGCTTATGAGCAGCGGCCGCTGACCAGGAGGGAGAGGGCCGATAAGCTTAAAAAGCGGGATTTCCTGAGCAAATACAGCGGCAAGGCTCTCGAGGTCCTAAACGCGCTTCTCGATACGTATATTGAATTGGGCATTTATGAGATCGAGAAGACGGAAATTCTCAATCTCAGTCCCTTCCGTATATTCGGCAAGCCTCCCAAGATAGCAGGGCTGTTCGGAGGCAGGGACGGTTATCTGGCGGCGCTGCGCGGGCTGGAGAAAGAATTATACAGGGTTGATTAGGGTATAGAGAAAATGGCTGGTTTAAACAATTTTGTAAAGCGTTTGAGAGATATTATGCGCAACGACGCCGGAATCAACGGCGACGCTCAGCGCATAGAGCAGATCGCCTGGCTGCTCTTTTTGAAGGTCTACGACGAAAAGGAGAACGACTGGGAGTTTAACGAGGACGGCTATACCTCGATTATTCCTGAAAGGTTCCGCTGGAAGAATTGGGCGAAGAACGACGGCGCGGGCCGCTCCAGAACCGGCGAGGCTCTGCTTGAGTTTGTGAACAACGAGCTCTTTCCCACTCTGAAGCAGCTTCCCATCGACGCCGATACCCCTGTCCGCAAGGCTATTGTCAAGACGACCTTTGAGGATGCCAATCAGTATATGAAGGACGGCGTGCTGCTCCGTCAGATCATCAATATTATCGATGAGCTGGACTTGGGCGATTATGAGGAAATCCACGCCTTCGGGGAGATATACGAATCTATTCTGCGCGAAATCCAAAGCGCGGGTTCAGCCGGCGAATTCTATACGCCCCGCGCCGTAACCGATTTTATGGCTCAGATGATAAAGCCGAAAATAGGCGAGAGTATGGCCGACTTCGCCTGCGGCACGGGCGGCTTTATTACCAGTTGGCTCAAATTGCTGGCAAAACAGATAAAAAGCACCGGCGACAGGGAAAAATATGAATGCTCAATTTTCGGTATCGAGAAAAAGCAGTTTCCTTATATTCTCTGCATAACCAACATGCTTCTGCACGATATCGGCGTTCCTACGGTCTATCACGATAACTCGCTGACCAAGAAGGTGCTCGACTATACCGAGAGCGATAAATTTGACGTTATCCTGATGAATCCGCCCTACGGAGGCAGCGAAAAGGCCGATATCAAGGGCAATTTCCCCGCCGATCTGGCCAGCAGCGAAACCGCCGACCTTTTTATGTCGGTGATTATGTATCGCTTGAAGAAGAACGGCAGAGCCGCGGTGATTCTGCCTGACGGCTTCCTCTTCGGTACGGATAACGCCAAAATTTCCATTAAAAAGAAGCTTTTGTCCGAGTTCAATCTCCATACCGTAATCCGTATGCCTCACAGCGTCTTCGCTCCCTATACCTCCATTACCACCAATATTTTATTTTTCGACAATACCGGCGCCACCGAAGCCACCTGGTTTTACCGTCTGGATATGCCCGCGGGCTACAAGAATTTTTCCAAGACCAAGCCCATGAAGCTAGAGCACTTCGCCCCGGCAATAGAGTGGTGGAGCAGCCGCCGGGAAATTAATCTCGAGGGCTTCGACAAGGCCAAGCGCTACACCGTCAAAGAGCTGGCCGAAAGAAACTACAATATCGACTTATGCGGCTATCCCCATGAAGAGGAGGAAATACTGCCTCCCCAGGATCTCATCCGCCAATACCAGGAAAAACGGGCCAGCCTCAACGCCGACATCGACCGCATCCTGGCCGAAATTAGCTCCATGCTGGGAATGGAATCTCCGGAGGCCTAAAACATGAAAGCGCAGCAGCTTAAAAATTCAATTCTGCAGATGGCGGTTCAGGGCAAGCTTGTGCCTCAGGACCCCGACGACGAGCCCGCCCGCGTCCTTCTGGAGCGCATCCGCGCCGAAAAAGCAAAGCTGATAAAGGAGGGCAAAATCAAGAAGGAAAAGGCTCCCTCTTACATTTTCCGAGGCGAAGATAATTTGCCTTATGAGAAGATAGGCGACAACGAGCCGGTATGTATCGCCGACGAGGTTCCGTTTGAGATTCCCGAGAGTTGGGAATGGGTAAGATTGGGCACTGTGTGCACAAAACTTGTGGATGGCGATCATAATCCACCCAAAGGTCAGCTTTACAAAACGCTCTATATAATGGCATCTTCTACTAACATAAATGACGATACTCTTGTTGAATTAGATAAGGTCAGATATTTATCTAAAGAAGTCTTTCTAAAGGAAAACGAAAGGACTAATGCTACAGTAGGGGATATCTTTTTTACATCTGTAGGCTCATTAGGAAGAAGCTGTATATTTGACGGTTCGCTAAATATATGTTTTCAAAGAAGTGTATCGGTAATATCAACACTTCTTTTCAATCAATACTTGAAGTATTATCTTGATTGCGGGTATTTTCAGCAGAAGATTATAAAAGAAGCAACGGGTACAGCACAAAAGGGTTTTTATCTTAATCAACTTGCAACATCACTAGTCCCTGTTCCGCCTTTGGAAGAACAAAAAAGAATCGTTGCGGGAATAAGGAGCTTTTTACCGTATATTGTTGATTACGATGCTAAAGAACGGGAAATTAATAAGCTAAATGCTGCTTTTCCTGACTTGCTGAAAAAGTCCATACTGCAGCAGGCGGTCATGGGCAAGCTGGTTCCGCAGGACGAAAACGACGAGCCCGCCGCCGTGCTGCTCGAGCGCATCCGCGCCGAAAAAGAGGCGCTGATTAAGACCGGAAAGCTGAAAAAGAGCAAACACGAATCAATCATTTACAGGCGGGATAATTCCCATTATGAGAAGATCGAC
>JAFTAM010000055.1 GCA_017458675.1 bacterium | reverse complement strand
CTTTGCCGTTACCGCTCCGCGCTCGCTCTGCTCGAATCTCCGCGTACACGTCAAAGAAAACCTTTATTAGGCATGTATGCAGAAGGCCTGTTTTCGCTCAGTAAGCTCCTTTTGTCATTGTGAGCGCAGCGAAGAATCTATAAAGCCTGTTTTGCTTGTTTGCGCTGTGCCGTTTAACTTTTGCGATCCGCTCCGCCTCCGCGCTCGCTCAGTCCGGAAGGACAAGGCCGTATTATTCGCATTCTTCCTCGCCGCTTTCGGACGCGGAGAGGTCCTCCTTGATGAATTCGCCCATTAAAACGCTGGCGTAGCTGCCTGCCGGCAGCGTGAAGGAGAAGACGGGCTCGTTTTCGCTTTCGGAAATCTGCAGATCTTCGATCTTTAATCTGGCTCTGCGTCTGGAGCCGTCGGCTTTTAGGGCCTTGAAGGAGCTGAGCTCTATACCGTATTTTTCCAGAATTTCGTTTTCCCGCTTTAAGGCTTCGTCCTGAGCCTTGAACATTTTGCCTCCGAATATGGGGCCCATGGGAGTTATTTCAAAGGCGTTCAGGCGTTTCTGTTCCGCCTCGGGATCAAGAGAGTAGAAGATGCCGCCCTGGGGCAGCTTGCCGAAGACGTCTCCGCTTATGGCCTTATCAAAGAGGCCATCGGCGATTCTGCGCTCGAGCCATTCATTGAAGAGCTGCGACTGCAGGGCGGAGATCATCAGCCATTTGCGCCATTTGGGGCCAAAAAGCTTTCCGGTGCGCAGTCCCTTCAGGCCTATTTCCGCGTTGTCTCCCTCCCGTCCGAAGCGCTGGGGACCGTAAAAGTTGGCGAACCCTTTGCTTTTCAGGGCTTCGGCTATCGGCGCAGCTTTATCCCGCCAGTCTGCGCAGACGCCGCGCAGGCGGATGGTGAAGCGGTTGCCGGTTAGATGGCCGGTGCGCAGCTTATTGTTGTGCAGTCCCAGGACCTTAACCCCGAAAGTGAGTCCCTCCGGCGGCAGAAACAGAGCCGCCGCCTCGGTCCGGGCGCTTTCATCGGCCGGGGCGGCCGCCAGCCTGACGACGGTTTCCCTGCTTGTATTCAGCAGTTTTTCCGGCCAGGCGGAGGAGGGTACGGAGACCCTCTGTGCGGTTACGGCCTGGCGGTCTTTCATGCCTGCATAGCCTATGTTTTTGGCGTCTATGCCCAGGAATTCGGCCAGTTCCTTTACGGCGGCCTGAGTGGTTATCTGCCGCTTGGTTATTTCCAGGAAGAGATGCTCGCCCCAGCCGCAGATGTCATAGGCGGGGATTTCTTCAACTCTGAAATCCTCGGGGACTGTGCGCATCGAACCGCCTATGCCGGGCAGTCCTTCGGTTATATAAGGGATCATAATTGTGTTCAGCTTTCCGTCAGTGTTCCGGGCCCCTTCTCGAAAGAGCTTTCTTCCTCCTGGAAGATATCCGCTTCCCGGCGTCCAGTCTGTTCGGAGCCTGCCGCCGGGCGAGATTCTTCGCTTTTCTCTCAATGACTTAACCGGCGGGTGTTTTCCGCTCTCCTGCGCCGTCCGGAGCCTGGACGAACCCCGCCGCGGGGCGCGCTTCGCTCGGAAGGACAGTTCCGGCAGCGTCGGGCGAGCTTAAGGAGGCAGCCGGGCAGGGCGAAGCCGGAAAATAATTTTTGGCAGTTGAGGCGGCGCAAAAGCAAACGGCAAGGATTTATATTTATTCTGTCGTATTTTTTAAGTCTGTTTTATAGGATTTTTGGATAAAATTGACGGGGATTTTTTTGGAGGAGCTTATGGTTACTATCGGTGCTCAATCACTGAATCAGTTGGTAAAAATAAATATTGGGCAGCAAAAAGGCGCCTTGGACATCGTTAAGGCTGTAACGGATCCGGAGACTGATGCATTTCTGTCAGAAAAATTCCATCCCATGTCTTCGCAGCTCGACGCGGTAAGAGCGGCTCTGGAGAATATCAAAGGCGGATCGATATTGTTTATCGGCGCCTGCGGCACGGGCAAATCTACTCTGCAGCTGCTGCTGGGAAGGCTGCTGGCCAATGATAAGACTTCCGAAAATTATGCAAGTCTTTTGAAGATCATTGACGACGTGCAGACGGCCAAAGCGGTCTCTCAGGTGCGGGCGGCTGAGCATAATTGGGAGATAATAGTTCCCGATACCAAGTCGCTCAACTTTTTGGACGCGGTTTCCTATGCTCTGAAGAATTCTGCGCAGGCCAACGGACTTGACGGAGAGTTCAATGAAGACCCCGGCATAGCCGTTAAGGAATACGCCAGACTTTTAAAGGCTTCCGATCTGCGCGAAGGTATCGTAATCCTTTTGGACGACGCCGACGATCTCATAAAACAGGCCATTGCCGATCCGGAATCAACGGCAGCGGAAAGTTTCAGAAGGTTCTGCCGCAGCTGCGCAGCCAAAAATTCTTTAGTTTTGTTCGCCGTCAATTTCGACTGCGAGATCAGCCGTCTGTCCATGCAGGAGGAGGAGAACGCGCTCGATATCTTCGGCCGGATTCATCCTGTTTCCATATTGGGAAAAACCGGCGAATTTGAAGAGTTCGTCTCTGCCAATGTTATTGAGCACGTTAAGGGCGAGCTTTGGGATGCCTTAGCCGAGTACAAGGACGTCCGCAGCGTCGCCGAAGGCCTGCACAAATCCGAGCTTTATAAGGGCTGCTCGGACCGCTGGATCATGGAACATGTGGTGCTGGGAGCTTATCCTATGCATCCGGCCTCCGTCTTTGCTTTGCCTTATATTTCGGCCATAATGTCCGGCAAAAACAAGACCGCTTTTAATTTCTTCGTCGACGCCGCTCCCGGCGGTTTGATGTACTTCCTGCGCAACTTCGCCATAGTTCAGCCTAACGGCAGACTCCATCTTTATGCGCTGGATTCCTTCTATACCTATTTTGAAAAGGTCTTTGCCGCCGATCCCGCCAACGCCGAATACGTAAAAACTTTAAATAAGTCGATCCTCTCCGCCGGCGACGTGCCTCAGGCCAGGAGAATTCTGAGAACGGTTCTGCTCATTCAGCTTATCGCTCACGATCGCTTCAGGACTACCGCCGACAACGTGATCTGGACCATGCACATGGGTGAAAAGGAAGCCCGCGTGGCCGCCAACAGCCTGGAGCTGCTGAGGGCAAAGGGAGCGCTTTCCTATATCGATAAGACCGGCGAATACGTTTTGCCCATCGAGCGCAGGAAGGTCACTCTCGAAGAAGCTATCTCCCGCATGAGCAACCGCGTGCGCTCTCAGATGGATGTGGGCGCGGTGCTGAGGAGCGCCTTCGCCGCTCAGCGCATCTCTGCCAAGAAATACAACAAGGAATACGGCAGCGACCGCTTTGCCAGGGTCGATGTGGTTATGGCCTCCGAACTGGTTCAGTCCGAACAGTTTATGAGGAATTTCAGGGACGGCTTCAGGAAGGTCCGCCCCTACCGCGGCGATATGCGCTTTGTGGTAGCCGTGCCCGAAAGCGAGGAAGAGCTTGAGGCTCTGGAATCCGGAGTGCGTTCCGGCATCTTTGACGATCAGAAGCTCATACTGGCCGTCCCCGATAAGACTGCGGCCATTTCCAAGGATGCTCTTCTGGTTATGGCTCTGGAAAAAATCTGTGAATCCGAGCTGCCCTTCTGCGATTCCGCCGCCCCGGAGAACGCCAAGGCCGTGGAGATGCTGACGGAATGCAGAGAGCGCCTCAAGATTTCGGTCAGCTCGCTGCTGGACGTCAAATCCATGCGCATCCGCTGGAACGGCAAAGACTATAACAATCTCGATATTTCCGGAATCGCCAACCTCATAAACGACTCCATTGAAGAGCTGGTCGGCGCGCCTTTAGTTCTCAGCGACAAAAACTTGCTGTGCATGCACGAGAGCGGCAGCGCTTTGAGAGTACGTCACGGCCTGATTTCCTACATCCTGAGCTGCAGCGGCAATTTCGCCTTCAGAAGCAGCAATGAGGAAATGATAAATCTTCTGCTTGCGAGCTTAGGCGAAACCGGCTTTGTAGTGGAGAAGGAGTGCGAATTCGGCTGGCGTCAGTTTAAGATGCTTGAAGATATCCCCGATTCGGCTATCGGCCACGCCTATCGCTTTATCTGCTCGGAAATTACCGGAAAAGCCGGCAGCAGTAAGATTACGCTGATGAGCAATATCGTCAATGAGCTGCTTTACGCTCCTTACACCTTAACTCCGGCTCTGATTGAGATTTTGCTGTCCTTGTTCATCTACCGCTACAAAGCCAGTCTGACTCTGCAGACCAATGTGCTGCGCTCCGATATAGAGGACGACAGAAGCCTCTTAAAGACTGTCGAGCCTTCGGCTGACGTTCTTTTTAGCATGGTCAGCGATCCCGCCGACTGGCAGATCCTGTTCTCCGACTGCAGCGAATATCAGGCTGAAGCTCTGAAGGATCTGATCGGCTTTATGAATCCTGAATTTGAACCCGCCGGCGAGTTCGTTTCTCTGTGGACGAGCGCCGACGAAGAGCTGATCCGCTTCTATAAAGCTCTCCCCGAAACCGTCAAATATCCCTTTGCTGCCAATGACGCCGGGGCCGGAAACTTGTGCCGCCTGTTGGGCCATGAGGTTAAATATCCCAGCCGCCGCAGCTTGCTGAAGGAGGTTCTTCCTGAGGCCCTGGAGGCTGATATCCGGGAGGCCGAGAGCTGCAGAAAGATGTTCGCCGACGTTAAGAACGGCCTGCAGATTCTGCGCTCTGTGGTTCCTGAGCGCATCAAGTTCCTCTGCAGCGAGCTGGGCAGGGTCTTTGCTTCCGATAATTCCGAAGCTGAAGAAGAATGGTATGTCAAGGCGGAAGGCTGGCTCGCTTCAGCTACGGTCTATGACGAATCCGATAAGTGGTCGGCTGAAATCAGCGCTCTGAAGAGCATTGAAGGCCAGACGGACAGCGTGTCCGCTCTCAGACTGTTAATTAAGAATCTGGATTATCCGGAAATCGAAAGCTGGCGGGAGGACGTCTCGGGCGAAATTATTGAGCGCCTGATGGTGATGCGCCAGGATATAGAGTGGGGCGTTTACCGCCGCGCTTATATACTGCCTGCCGGTTCGATGGTCGCTTTCGGAGTTATGCAGTCGGTGCTGGAGAATTTCAGCTCATTGAGTTTAGAGGAGCTGGAGGAGTTCTTATCCTCGGAGCTGGAGTGGGCTTCCTGGCCTGAGGCTGTCTCTCTGCGTCTGGAGAAGCAGGGGCTTAAGCCCGACGCCGGCGATCCTACGGATTGGACTTATGACGGCGCCGTATCCGAGATCGTCCGCAAAGGAATGCAGGACGAAGCTGAAGAGCCTGAAGCCGTTTCTGAGAAGGCTGAAGCTGAGGATGACGGTCTTAAAGAGATCATCGTCGAGGAAGTACATGACGAACCTGAGCCTAAGCCGGAATTAGAGAAGGTCGGCGCGCCCGAAGAGACTGAAAAGGCTGAACTCGGGGAAGCTTCTGCCGAAGAGGCCTCGGCTGCGGAAGAAAAAGCCGATGAAGCGGTGAAGATTGAAGCCTCCGAGACCGCCGAGGCTCTGGCCGAAGCCGCCGCGGAAGTCGCCGGCGCAGCTGAGACGGCTGCCGCTGAAAAATCCGGAAATAATGATGTCTACGATTTTGATGAATCGACTTTGGAGTGGCTGTAATTTTTATTATAGGTCAGCATTTTACGAGGTAATTTGATTGGCTAAGCGTGAAGTTATTACAGCTTTGGATATAGGCTCCAGTAAAGTGGTTTTTGCCGTGGCTGAGTATGTGCGCGATAATGAGATCGCTACTGAGATAGTCAGCCACGGAGTCTATAGCTGCAGCGGCGTATCTGCGGGTACCGTTGCAAATATGGAAGTTACTGCTAAAGCCATTGAACAGGCCTTGGACAGCATCCGCAAGGGGCGTTATCCTACCGACGACGTAATTGTCAATATTTCCGGACAGCATGTGGAATCGCGCTGCGGCAGGGGACTGATTGCGGTGGGCGGCGAGGAGATAACCGACGTTCAGATAGAGATGGCTAAGATGGCCGCCCGTCAGGTCGATAACCTGCCTTCAGGTTATGAGGTCGTCAGCGTCATTCCCAGAGATTTTATTGTCGACGGCAAGAACAGCATCGTTTCTCCTAAATTTATGGTCGCACAGCGCCTGGAAGCTGAAGCTTATGTCTGCGTCGCCAATTCTCAGTATCTGGAAAATATAAACCGTGTGGTAAATCTGGCAGGCTTGCAGATTCATAAAAGGGGACTGGTTCCTTCCGCTTTGGTTTCCGCTCTGTCGGTTTTGACTGAGGATGAAAAGGACGTCGGCGCGGCCTGTATAGATATAGGCCACGGAGTTATAGATTTGGCCGTATTCAGAAAGGGCGCCGTACTGTATTCGGCTTCCGTAGGTCTGGGCGGCAGCAGCATTATTGCCGACGTTTCCAATCTGTTTAATATTTCGGAGCTCAACGCCAGGCATCAGATAGAAACTATAGGCGTCGCCGACGCCGAGTATCTGGATAAAAACGAAGCGGAGAGAGTCTGCAGCGTAGAATCTGTCAGCAGAAATGACAGTACGCTGTCTAAATTTACCCGCGGTGAGCTGGCCGACGTCATCTCAGCCCGTCTGGACGATTTTTTTGATTGGATTAAGAAACAGTTTGAATACGTATCTTCCAGATTCGGCCTGAGAATTCCCAGCGTTATTTTTACCGGAGGCGTGTCCGGATTGAACCGTCTGGCTCAGAGAGCCAACAAGGTTCTGCAGGTTCCGGTGCGCATCGCTCAGCCCTGCTATCCGGCCAGAATTCCGGCTAAGCTGGCTAAGAGCGAATTCTCGACGGTAATAGGACTGCTGATATACGGTATTAACTATTTGTCCAATGAAGAGCACAGAAATATCAGAAATATCAAGCTCAGCTGGATAGATCGCCTTAACGATTGGTTCGACAAGTTAAAATGGTTTTAACCTTTTAGAGGGGGAAAGCTTAGCTTTTTTGAAAAATATTTTTATATCACTTAAACGCAGAATTATACTGCGGAAGTGTTCTGTTTTTTTGAAATTTTCCGCAGAGCTTTCAAGATAATGAGACCTCTGCCGCTGAATTCATTTAGGTTCCGCAGGTCCGCCCAAACGCTGACAGAAAGCGGTATATTCAGCAGGGCTCTGCCCTGAAGGCGGGAGTATTGATATAAATATAAAGAGGAGATTTGCGTTGTGAGTATATGTTCGCTCAGCGAAAAGCTGGAAGCAGCTGTCGCTGCCATTCGTCAGTATACTGATATTGTTCCCGAAACAGCCATGATCTTAGGATCCGGCTTGGGCAGTCTGGCTGATCAAGTTGAAAATCCGGTGGAAGTCCCTTATAAAGATATTCCCGGTTTTTCTGTCTCTACCGTGCACGGCCATGTCGGTTCTCTGGTTTTAGGAACCCTGGAGGGCCGCTATGTCGCCATCCTGAAGGGGCGCGTCCATTATTACGAGGGGCACAAAATGGAAAATATTATTTTCCCGGTGCGTGTCCTCCATGCCTTGGGCGCAAAAACTCTGGTCGTTACCAATGCGGCCGGCGGCATCAATGAAAAGCTGAATGTCGGCGATCTCATGCTTATTACCGACCATATTAACTTCATGGGCGCCAATCCTCTGGTCGGTCCCAACGACGAAAAGATCGGTCCCCGTTTTCCTCCTATGTCAAGAGCCTATACCCCTGAACTTCAGGAAGTGGCCCGCAAGGTCGCCAAAGAGGTCGGCTTCAATTTAGCCGAGGGCGTCTATGTGGCCATGTCCGGTCCCTCCTATGAGACGCCGGCGGAGATCCGCATGCTCAAAGGCTTCGGCGCCGACGTCGTCGGAATGTCGACGGTTCCCGAAGTTATCGCCGCCGCTCACTGCGGTCTTAAGGTTATCGGTATTTCCTGTGTTACCAACGTTTTGCATAAGGGGCCTTCCAAGGATACCCATGAGGATGTTCTGAAGGCAGCCGCTGATGCTAAGCCTCGTTTTATCAATTTAGTTCGTGGTATTGTAAGGGAGTTGGGTAAATAATGAATCCTTATCAGTTTATTTTAAAAAAGCGCAGCTGCGGAGAGCATACCGCTGAAGAGATCCGCGAGTTCATTCTCAATTATGCGGCAGGAAAGGGCGTAGAGCCCTATCAGATGTCCGCTTGGCTGATGGCGGTCTGGTTTAACGGCATGACCGTTCCCGAGCTTTCCGCTTTGACTCAGGCCATGATCGATTCCGGCGACTCCGTCGATCTTTCCAGCCTTCCCGGCGTAAAGGTCGATAAGCATTCCACCGGCGGCGTAGGCGATACTACCACTTTGATTCTGGCGCCTCTGGCGGCTGCGGCCGGCGCTACCGTGGCTAAGATGTCCGGACGCGGCTTGGGCCACACCGGCGGTACTCTCGATAAGCTCGAGTCCGTTCCTGGTCTGCGCACCAACCTCAGCGCCGAAGAGTTTATGAACCAGGTCCGCCGCATCGGCTGCGCCGTGATCAGTCAGACCGGCAATCTGGTTCCCGCCGACGGCAAGATGTACGCCCTTCGCGACGTTACCGCCACCGTCGATTCCATTCCTCTGATCGCCTCCTCGGTCATGAGCAAGAAGCTGGCCTGCGGCGCCGAGTGCATTCTGCTCGACGTCAAGTACGGACGCGGCGCTTTTATGGATACCTTAGAAAACGCCCGCGAACTGGCCCGCCGCATGGTTGACCTCGGTCAGCATATGGGACGCAAGGTACGCGCTGTCATTTCCGACATGGATCAGCCTTTGGGCACTTTGATCGGCAACGCTCTGGAGGTTCGCGAGGCTATTGAGATTCTGCGCAACGAGCGTCCCGGTTCAGCTTTGGAGACGGTTTCCGTCGAGCTGGCCTCCCATCTCTTAGAGATGGCCGGTATCTGCCCCGATCTGGATTCCTCCCGCAAGAAGATTCGCGAGCTGCTGGTCAGCGGCGCGGGACTTCGCAAACTGGGCGAAATGTTTGCGGCTCAGGGCGGAAACGGCGAAGTCGTCAACGATGTAAACCTGCTGCCTCAGGCTTCGATTATTGAGCCTATTCCCGCTCCCCGCGGCGGCTACGTCACTTCCATTCACGCTCAGAAGATCGGCTTTGCCAGCACCGCTTTGGGCGCCGGCCGCATGAGGAAGGAAGATCCCATCGATCCCGCCGTAGGTATTGAGATGAAGCACCGCGTAGGCGATAAGATCGAAAAGGGCGAGCCTTTGGCCATTCTGCACGCCAATAAGCGGGAGACCATTGCCGAAGCCAAAGAGCTGATTCTGAGCTCTATCGTCATCGGCGACGAAAAGGTCGCTCCGCGCAAGCTCATTGAAGAGGTTGTAGAATAACCGCTTGAATCAGCGGCAGCCGCTCTCTGTTTTATCGCTTTTTCAGCTCAGGCTGTTTGGCGGAGGTTCTGAGAGGCGATAATTTCAGAGGCGGCTGCGAATTAAATCTGTATTGATAAAAGGAGGCGGCAGTTCAGAAACAGCAGAGCAGAATTTAACTCTGCAAAATTAATGACAGTATTATAATAAAGTAAGTTTTTTTTATGACAGCAAAAGCATTTTAATGCTTCTTTAAGCTTATTTTTTAAAGTTTTTATTGTGATATAACAGCTTTAGCTATATACGGGTCTTTATATTTATTGTAATGATATTTTAAGCTTGATAAATCGGTCGAGTGTCTTCCCGATATCAGTACGCATTTTATTCAGATGAAGGTACGCAGAGCAATATTGTTTTTTAGCTCCGTAGAGCAGCGGCTCCGGGGCAGTATTTATCGCTTCAGTTGCTTTTTTTGAAGGCGCCTGCTTCTCTTTTTGTAAAAATGCGCTTACGGATTTATATTTTTTATGCGTTTATGTGTATTGTAATATAAAACTGTAATTTTAGAGTTTTTTTAGCGTCTGTAAGTCATTTTTGTTTAATGACGCTGTAATTTAATGCTGTCTGCCCGCATATGCAAAGCTTTTTTAAGCGGAGGATTTTTTTAATGTCTATAAAGAATGCGCAGGTATCCGGAGATATTTTGGCCGCCGAAGTGTCTCCCTGGCATTTTATGGAAAACGTTGCCATAGAGCTGTCGGCGATTTACGGATATCAGGAAGTTCGTACGCCTATTTTTGAAAAATCCGAGCTGTTTGCTCAGGGAATGGGCAGCTCCGCCGGCATCGTTGAAAATGAGCTTTGGAACATTACCGATAAGCAGGGACGCCGTCTGGCTTTGAGAGCGGATATGCTGCTGCCGGTAATGAGAGCCTGCATAGAGAGGGGAATAGGCTCTAAGACTACGGATCCGGAAAAATTTTATTATTTGGGACCGGTCTTTTCTTCTTCCAGAGGCAGGGATAATTCAGCCAGGCAGCACAACCGCTTCGGAGTCTGCTCTATAGGCTCGTCTCTGCCGAGCTTAGATGTGGAAGCCATGATGCTGGCTCACGATTTTTTCACATCTCTGGGTCTCAACGATTTAAAGGTTCAGCTCAATTCTCTGGGCTGTAAAAAGTGCCGCGCCGAATATCAGCAGACCTTATACGAATATTTCTCCCGCCGCGCCGAAGAACTGTGCCCGACCTGCCGCCGCCGTCATCGCAGCCATCCTATCTGGACTATGGGCTGCAGGGAAAAGCAGTGCCGTGAATTGGCTCAGGTGGCGCCTTCGATCTTCGGATGTCTCTGTGCAGAATGTCGGGAGCACTTTGAAGGGGTCAAAGCTTATTTAAAGGAGCTGAAAATTCCTTATACCTTATCGCCTCTGCTGGTCCCCGATATTGAATATTACAACCGCACTTATTTCAGCATAAGCTGCGGCGGCCATAGGCTCAGTATCGGCGGCCGCTGCGACGAGCTGTCCGCTCTGATAAACGGCGGCTCCATCCCCGGAGTGGGCTGCGACATCGATTTGGACGAAACTCTGGCGGCCATCAAGGAAGCCAATCTGGTTCCGGAAATCAAAAGAGAAATAGAGGTATGTCTGGCCGGAAGCAGTCAGATGTCCGTCGCTCTGCTTCTGCCGGTTTTGTATGCTCTGCGCCGGGCCGGCATCTATGCCGAGCTGGCTTATCCGGAAACTGTGGACGGTACGGCTCTTTATACCGCTTCCCGTTCCGAAGCTCGTTTTGTGATCTATCTGGACGACAGCTCTCTCCATCAGAGAATCGTGCGCTTTAAGGACTATTCTTCGCCTTTCCGGGATATGCACTTAAATGACGCTATCAACCTGATTGGACGTTATTTCGGCATTGAGAGGCTCGAGGGGGAACTCCGGCCGGTCGAAGTCCGCAAGTTCCAGCTTCCTCGCCGTCAGTCTTCAAATTCTCATCAGGGCTATGACATTTACGAGCCCAGCAGCCGCAGGGACAGCGCTGTCACCGAAGAGGCTAAACTCGGAAAATACAGCGACGGCGGCGCTGATAATTTTGAGCCCGCCGAAGAAGAACTCAAGCGTCAGCAGCAGGTCGATTATGAGATGATGCCCGTAAACGGCGGCAAGAACGGCAGCCGCCACAGCGTGCGTTCGCGCCGCTCCCGGATTAAGGAGAGCAATGGTGAAGGCGCGGCCGAGGAAACCGAGGCCGGCGATAAAGCCTTTTATGATGAAGGCAAAGAAGGCGATATCCCTGAAGGCGTTTCTTCTGTAGGCAAGGATAGAAAGTCCGCTAAGACCAAAGGGGCTGAAGACGTTAAAAAAACTCATTTCAGTCTTAGCGAGCCTGTAGAAGCTTTAAAATCGGCTTCTAACAAGGAAGTGGACGCTATTGCCGAAATTTCTGCCTCCGAACAGGCTATGAGCGAAGAGGAAATAGAAAAGTCCTTAGCTCTGCCTAAAATAGAGATCGCCGATTTTGCCGCGGTAGCCGATCCTGAAGTTTCCTCTTTATACAATCGGCGTTATGTGAAGGGAAAGCACAGCAGGCTCAGCGACAGCGGTCTTGACGACGACAGCCGCAGAAATTATGACCGCGGTTTTTCTGAAGAAGATAACGGTTATTATAAAGAAAAGCGCGCCGACCGGAAAAACCGATTTTCTAAAACGGACTCCGACGCTAAGGCTGCCGAAGGAAAACGGAAAAACGGCGGTGAGCTGCGTACTCCCGCAAAAGACGTTTATGACGGCGAAAATTCTGAAACTGCCTTCGACAGCGGAAAGCGCGAAGCGCCCATGACTAATATCTATCAGAGAGAGTATGAAAGCTTTTTCTCGAAGGACAACAGGTACGCCGATTACGACTACGGCATGGGCAGCGACGACAAGTATCTGGAATATATGGATTATGACAAAGCCGAAGGCCGGAATTCGCCCTATGCGGAATATATGACTATGGCTTATGACGGCCCCGATTATTCTCAAGTCGGCAGTTATTCCGATATAGGCGGTCTTTCCGACAGCAATAATGCGGAGATGTACTCGTATTATGACAGTATGGTTTCCGACGGTTACTATCCGGCTCAAAAGCCGCTTATTCAGGGTAAGGGCAGGTCTTCTAAATATTCTAAAAAATCGGATTCCTCTTCTTCGAGAGGCCGCAATACTTCCAGAACGGGACGCAGTTCCGGCAATCGGAGGAATTCGGGCGGCCGCAGGCGCTTTAGGTAAAACGGCCGACAAAACGCTGTCATTCTGAGGAAGGTTTCGAGCTTGCCCGGACAGGGGGGAGCCTTCGCCGGGGGCTCAGCATGACAAAGCGGGATCGTCTGCTGTTTTTCGCTGATATTTTTGACAGATTAAAGGGAACTGCGCTTGAGCGGTTCCCTTTAATTTTCCGCTTTCATTTCCGCCAGCCAGCGGCAGGTGGCCTGACGGCCGCTGCGGGCTTCATAGCTGAGAATTCTGTTGAGCATATGGCCGAATATGATCATTTCAAAGGTCTTTAAGCGCTTAGCTTCGTCCTGGCGGTGATGATCGCAGAGAAAGTGGTATTCGGCCCAGCGCGACATGCCTTCCCGATAGCCCTTGAAGTGCTTGAGCAGTCCTCTTTCAACCTGAAAGGCGTGAACCAGCTCATGGCACAGCACCGACTGAAACTTAACGCGCTCCAGCCCCGGAACGATGGTTATTTCATGGGTGAGCAGCTCTCCCAGCTGCTTGGAGGTATAGTTGCCCAAATGTTTGAACCTGGCGGCCAGCCGAGCCTTCCAGTCCAGGGTTTTGACTTCTCCCAGCCTTAGAACTACGGGGCTGCTTAAGGAGATGGAAAAATTTTTTTTAAGGTAGGCGTTTACCTCCTGCATGGCCATTTTGGCCTGAACTTCGTTGTCTATAATTTCGGCTTTGACAAAATCGGAAGTTATTACGCGGAAGTCTGTCTGTCCAGTAAGCAAAAACTCTATGGCGCGCCCCAGGCGGTTTATGATATTGATGAGCTTCATGTTCTGCTGCTTTTATTAGCAACGGCAATACTTTTCGCCTTCAATAAATGAATATTTGTGGGGAAATTGTCCGAACGGTAGAAAGATATAAGCTTCAATAATAATATAAATGCAAAAAAGCTTGAGAGTTGGTCTGTTATGAATTTTAAATCCGTTTTTTTTAGCCTTATGCTGGCCGGAATAACTATGGCTCCGGTTTACGCCGACGTCTGCTGCCAATGCGGCGGCTGCGGGCAGGGCGAAGACAGCCGGCGAAGTCTGCGGGAGGTTTCCGCACATCCTAAGGTCATGATCGGCAAGGCCGTTGACAGTATAAGAGAAAAGACGCAGATTGTTCCCGAGGCCGGGCTTATTTTAGGTTCCGGTCTGGATGGACTGGTAAATTTAGTAGAGGATCGGGTGGAAATTCCCTATAAGGACATTCCCGGCTTTGCTGTCTCAACTGCCGAGGGGCATGTGGGCAGTCTGGTTTTCGGCCGGCTGGAAGGCAGAAACGTCGTGATCATGCGGGGCAGAGTTCACTTTTATGAAGGCTACGACATGAGAAACTTAATTTTCCCGGTGCAGGTCATGAAGGCATTGGGAATTAAATATCTCATCGTCACCAACGCCTCCGGCGCGGTGAGCAGCGGCCATTATCTGGGGGAAATAGTCTTAATAAAAGACCATGTCAATATGCTGGGCAGAAACCCTCTGATGGGGCCTAACGACGAAAGCATCGGGCCGCGCTTCTTCGATATGAGCACAGCCTATACGCCGGAACTGCGCAGTCTGGCCCTGAAGGAGGCGGAAAAGCTGAAGCTTCCCTTAAAGGAGGGCGTCTATGCGGCCATGATCGGTCCCTCCTATGAAACTCCGGCGGAAAGGACGCTGCTGCGCGCAGGCGGGGTTGACGTGGTCGGCATGTCAACGGTTCCGGAGGTCATTGCGGCGGTTCACTGCGGCTTGAAGGTAATCGGCTTTTCCTGCGTCACCGACGTTCCGGCGGATATCCCCGCGGAAGAAGGGACGGCCGAGGCCAAGGCGGCGACTCACGAGGACGTCCTGCAGGCCGCCGATAAGGCCCAGGAGAGTTTGGGACGCCTGATACGCGAAATAGTCAAGAATTATCAGCCTTAAGGCTTTTATCTTTAATAGTGAGTTGAAAATGTTGAAAAAAACCGGATATTTTTTGAGTTTTGCGGCTTTGGCCATGGCCTTGAGCTGGAGCGGCAAAGCCTATTCCGAAGGACCGTCCGCTCCCAATCCCGCTCCTACGGCGGCAGTAGATGTACAGAACAGCTATGTCTCTTTTGATTCGATGGTCAGTATCCCGGATACGGGCTCCGGAGCAGAGGCGGAGGCCGCCGCTTACAATATTGCCGAGCTGGAAGCGCTTTATCAGATGGCTTCAACCGTCAAGGACAGCCGCGGCAGGGAGGGCATGATTACTTGGGATATGCAGGCCGGAGGCTGCCAGTATTTGGGCTGGCTGTCCCGCTGCTCTCTTTCGCATCAGAAGAGCGGGAGCGAGGATAAGGTCTCTGTGCGGGCCAGAAACAGCAGCTGGCTGAGCTATGCCTCCAATCCCGCCAAGAGATCGCACCGGCTTCTCTATACTGGCGATATCAACGGCGACGGCGAGGCTGAGCATATTTATCTCACCCCCGATACCGGTTTGGAGGTTAAGCAGGGCAAACGGATTATCGGCTCGCTGTATCCTCTGGGTTCCTTTCAGGCGATGGAACTCCCCTCTCAGCTGGCAGCCAGGGTGAAGCTGCCTTGGTACAATTTTATATCCTATACTTCCGTTAAGTCTATAAGCGGCGTTAAGCTGAAGGGCGATAAGCTTTCCATAGAGGTCGTCCTGGATAGGAGAGAGGCGGTTTACGGCATATGGGCCGAACGTCAGCTTTTAAAAAGGATCTATGATATTCAGATTGCCAAGGACGCCCGCACCCCCTTTGTCAATATCAGCGAGCCGGCGGGCAATAGGGTAGACGACTGCAAGCAGGTGACTATAGGCGGCAAGATAGACGCTCCTGCCGGACTTTTAAAGGCTTCGGTCTTTGTCAACGGGGAGCAGATGTGGAACAGTCCTGTCGGCTTGAACGCCAAGGATTTGGATTTCGATCTCTGCGTCGATTTAAAGCGCGGCGACAATACCGTTAAATTTGAAGTCTCCGATTTGGAAGGGCGCAAGACGGAAAGAGCGGTCAAGCTGCATACCGCTCCTCCCGATAAGGTTAATCAGACCCGGGTTTTAATTGTGGGCAGCGAAGGCCAGACCTCTTCGGGGCAGTTTAACCGCGTCAAAGCTATGAAGGTGCGTCAGGCTCTGCTGGACCGCGGCTGCAGCGTCAAGACGCTGGTGGGCGCCGAGGCCTCCCGCGAGAATATTGCGAAGGCTCTGGACAATATCGTCCGCACCTGCACACCTTCCGATCAGGTCATGATCTATTGGGCCGGTCCCGGCCAGATCGAAAACAATATGCCCGCCTTCATCACCGAGGATGAAAATCTGAGCCTCTCTAAATTTTCGGCGGCCGAGCTGGACAGTTTTCGCAGAAAGCTGCCTCATGTGCGCTTCCTGCTGGTTTGGGATATGTACAACCTGGAGGGCGCCGAAAAGGATTTGAAGCTCAATTTCACCCGCGAGCTGAACAGCCGTTACGGAGCGGCTTTGATTTCCGGTCCCGGAAATCGCAGAAACAGCGTGGAAGCCGGCAAAAATCTCACCGATATCTTTTTAAGCAGTCTGGAAAGCACGGGTTCGATTTTTGAAGCGGTAAAATGGGCCTATCCGGTCTTATGTTCCGACGAGCTGGAAAATGCCAAAAAGGAGAGGCGTCCCTTAAGCCTGCCGCTGCTGCTTACGATTTAGAGCCAATGTCATTATGTTAAGTCGATGTTTTGCTGAAAATGTCGCTATGGCTTTTTTGAATAATGCGTGAGAGTGTTTCCCTCTGTCATTCTGAGCGAAGAATCTGTTGAGCATGTTTTGCGTGTTTTCGCTGTGCCGGTTTTGTTTTGCACTTCGCTCCGCGCTCGCCGTATCCGGAGCTCGGACGCTCGCTTCAGAGCAAAACAAAACCTGTGCAAAGTATGTCTGCTGAAAGCCTGTTTTCGCTCAGTTTGCTCCTTTTGTCATTCTGAGCGCAGCGAAGGATCTTTCAAGCATGTTCTGTATGTTTTTGCTGTGCCGGTTTTGTTTTGCACTTCGCTCCGCGCTCGCCGTATCCGGAGCTCG
>JAFTAM010000054.1 GCA_017458675.1 bacterium | reverse complement strand
GTCCGCCCTGCTGCTGGTACTGTCCGCCCTGCTGCTGGTACTGTCCGCCCTGCTGCTGGTACTGTCCGCCCTGCTGCTGGTACTGTCCGCCCTGCTGCTGGTACTGTCCGCCCTGCTGCTGGTACTGACCGCCCTGCTGCTGGTACTGACCGCCTTGCTGCTGGTACTGTCCGCCCTGCTGGTAGTATTGTCCGCCCTGCTGCCGCTGGGAATAGCCGTCGCGCCTTTGAGCGTAATCCTGTCTGTCCTGGCGGTAAGAGCCGTCATATTCCTGGGACTCTTCGTATTCGCCGCGGCCGCGGTTCATATCGCCGTACTGATTCTGAGGCTGATATTCTTCCTGCTCGTAGTTCTGAGGAGGAGCGCTGTTGCGCCAGCTTCTCAGGGGAGAACGGTGCATATTCTGCTGAGCCTGCTGCTGACGCCTGTTCATCTCCTGCTCTTCTGCCACTTCGCCGCTTAAGGCGGAGCGAGCCAGCTCGTTGATTGAGGCCTGGGGCTTGCCCTGAGCCAGGATCATGGCGGTGCGTCCTATGATGATGGCGTCGCGCTCATTCAGAACGGTAGGAATGTCGCTTCTGACGATGATGTCGCGGGGAATGCCGTTGGTCATGCGGCGGATACGGGTAGCCTGACTGCTGCTGTCAGACTGGAGAATGCCGTAAGTTGCGGCTCGGTCCTGCCAGACCAGAAGGGCCTGCTCCGGGGGAACGGAGGCGTCGTGGAGGAGCACTCCGGCGCTGGAGCGTGGATCGGCGGGTCCCTGCAGGCGGCCTATCACCAAAACCGGCTCGCTGAGAGGGTAAGAAGCGCCCTTGTCCGGTCCCTGGATGACGATCATATTGAATTTGGCTTCCTCGTCTCGGGAGCCTGCGTCTACCAGACCGGCAATTCCCGCCATATTCTCGCGTTCGCGCTTTTTGGACTGATCGGCGTAGCTGTTTAAGGCGTCAAATACGCCCGGAGCGGGACCGGAACCGGACGGTTTCTGAACGGCGTTGCCCAGCTTTCCGGTGCGTACTTCGGCAGGCTCGAGCTCGAATTTGAGCAGTCCCAAGCTGACCTCTTCATGGAGGCGCAGAGGATATCCGTCGACGGCAACTCCTCCTACCATACTGCCGTTTGTGCGGGAGCGGTGCTGCAGCACGTAGCACTGCCTTTCATCGTCCCACTGCAGCAGAGCGTGAATTCGGGATACCGTAGGTTCGGAAAACAAAACCCATCCCGGAGAGCTTTCACTGGTTTCTACAGCTCTTCCTAAGGTAATCTCAGGAGAATTCAATAAAAATACTCTGCCTTCATCATTACCTGCCGTGACATGCAGCTGCAGTCCTGAACTCCAAGCCATAAATGCTCCTCTTTAAGTCCGTACAAAAATAAAAATTCTTATTTCACTTCCACAAATACGGTTCTGCCCCTGCCCGTCCGGTCTCGGCTCTGCTATTCCCCGTCTGCGGGCTGCCGATCGAGCATTTCGTCCAGGGCCTGCGGAACCTGGCGCAGGGAAGCGAATTCCAGGGCGGTAATAAATACGGCCTCCGGCCAGGCCGCTTTGACGCTTTCCAGAATTTCCGGGGCGGTTTTGTCGATTTTGTTGAATACCGTAAGCTGAGGAATATCGTCCAGGGCCAGTTCTTCTAAAATCTGCTGCACCGCCATGATCTGATTGGCAAATTCCGGGTTGGAAATATCAACCACGTGGAGGAGAATATCGGCGTCTTCGAGCTCCTCCAGAGTGGCCCTGAAGGCCTTGGCCAAATCTTTGGGCAGATCCTGGATGAAGCCCACGGTGTCTATGAGTACGCTCTGGCGTCCGGAGGGCAGCCGCAGACGCCTGGAGGTGGGATCCAGGGTGGCGAACATGCGGTTTTCGATTAAAATATCCGCTCCGGTCAGCTCATGCAGTATAGTCGATTTTCCTGCATTGGTATAGCCTCCCAGATTTATGATGGGCGCGCCCGACACGCTCCTCTGGGAACGCCTCATGCGCCGCTGTCCGGAAATATGTTCCAGCTCATGTTCGAGCTTGGCGATGCGGTCCTTGACGCGGCGGCGCAGAACCTCGATTTTGGTTTCTCCCGGTCCCTTGGCGCCGATGCCGCCGGTAATTCTGGACATAAAGTCGTCCTTGAGAACCAGGCGGGGCAGGCTGTATTTCATCTGGGCCAGTTCTACCTGGAGCTTGCCGTCGCGGCTGTGGGCCCGACGGGCAAAGATATCCAGGATCAGCTGGGTCCGGTCGATGACTTCCAGATCGCAGAGCTCGGAGATGGCCCGCATCTGGGAACCGCTCAGTTCGCCCTCAAAGATTAAAAGTTCGGCCCCTTTCTGCATGGCGGTAATCATTACGTCGTTCAGTTTGCCGCTGCCGACCACGAATTTGGGATCGAAGCGGTTCCTCTTTTGAGTGACAGTCTCAATGATATCTATATCGGCGGCCTTGGCCAGCTCGGTCAGCTCGTTCATGGAGCGCTGCAGGTCGGTCATGCGGTCGGTAGTGACGCCAACCAGAATGGCCTTGCGCATGCTGTTTCCGGTAGACTGCGAATCCCTTTGACGGGCGAATTCCTGCTCCAGGGCGTTGATCAGTCCGTAAAAATCGAGCTCAAATCGGCTCAGAGAGGTCTGCGGTTCAATATGCCAGGGCGTCTTTCCGGCGTTGGGCGTCAGCCAGGCGGCGGAGATGCGTCCGGGCAGACCGGCGGCGGTCGTCTCGATGGCTGCGGCCGCGTCGAAGCGGAGCAGGGCCAGGTCGGTGAGGTCGTCCTGTGTCAGAGGCTCGCCGTTCAGGTGGGTGTGAATCCAGCGTACGCCGCGGAAGCGGGATTTGCCGACTCTGAAGCGGGACAGCTCAGAGATCATGATCGATTTGGCGTCGCCTATCAGAACCTGAAGGATATTGCCTTTGCGATCAATCAGAACGCCTATCTGTCTCCCGGTATCGAAAGATATGGCGGTCAGTCTGCGGGCCAGCTCCCAGCTGACCAGGGCGCTGCGGTCGATGCGCGTCTGATACAGTTTCAGCAGATCTTTTTTTTGGGCGGCTTTTAAACCGACGGTATTTCCTTTTATTTCCGGCATACAGATGGGTCCTGTTTTAGTAAGTATTTTGCGGCTCAAGCCCTTTCGTCGGGTCCATAACATAAGCCCGCGGTGTCCGTTCCTGTCCGTCCTGTCATTCTGAGCCGGGAAGAATCTTAAGTGAACTGCAGGCAAGTTCCTGCGCCGAGCATTTGGGGGAGACAACAGGGCCGCCCGGCTGTGCACAGGCTCGCAGCTGCATTGGGCCGATCAGAAGACAGTCATGGCGGCTTTATAAAATTGTTTGAAAAATTGCCTGGCAAGTCCTTGCCTTTTGAGGATTTTGTATTAAAATGGAAACTCCCGTATTATTACTAAGGCGGGAAACCGTTAAATTTAATTTAAGCTTATATCCTTAACGCAACGGAGGAAACTATTTTGTCAGCAGACGAACAGCCGAAAGAAGAAACTTTGGAGATGGACGGACGCGTACTTCAGGCGTTTCCCAATGCCAGATTCGAGGTAGAGCTGGAGAACGGCCATAAGGTATTAGCCCATATCGCCGGCAAGCTCCGCAAAAATTTCATCCGCATTCTGCCCGGCGACAGAGTTACCGTAGAAATGTCCCCCTATGATTTGACCAAGGGAAGGATTACCTACCGCGCCAAATAGCAGGCTGAAGCGGAAAGGGAATAACCATCTGCGTCTCATACATGTAGTTCGATTATTTGTTCGGGCTGCATTTTTTTTTGCTTCCGCCGCCGTCAGGCTGCTTTCGGAAGTCCGCCGCCGGCGTCCACCGGCGCCTCCTCATTACGAAACGCCGCTTTGACTCTTATGACTGCCTGCCGCCGCTTTCGCCTGCAGGTTCCGCAGAATCGGAGGCTTCTGTCTGAGCGGAGTTTGTTTCCTCCGCGGCTTCCGCCCGGCGGCCGTATCCTTCGGGATAGGGAAGAGTACGCCACAGCCAGATTCCTAAGAACACATAGAGCAGAGAAAGGCCGACCGAACCGTAATAGAGCCAGTCGGGGTCGTAATCGCGCCATTTATCCAGGACGGCCCTTATGGCTCCGAAGCAGACCAGGCTGAGAGCGGCGGCGTTTATTTTGTGCTTTTCGGCCCATTTCGCCGACAGATAAGCGAACAGACAGTTGGCGGCGGCGATATAGAACATGACCGGATGGCGGGGCTGATCGCCGTCCACGATAAAGGCCCAGGGAACGTCGGTATAAGTTCCTATTTCTCCGTTCCAGCTCAGAAAGCAGCCCATTCTGCCTATGCCCCAGCCCAGCAGGGCGGCCGGTCCCAGAGCGTGACAGAACAGCGCCATGGGCAGCTTATGCGATTTTATATACCAGATCCATACCAAGACCGCTCCCAGAAAGCCTCCGTAAGAGGTCAGGCCTCCCTGCCAGACGGCAAATATCTGCCAGAAGCTGTGAAAACTTTTATAATTGACGGCGGCGAACAGAAGCCTGGCGCCCAATATGCCGGCGACGGTCATATATAGGGTCAGATCGTCGAGATGCTTTCTGAATTCCTCGGGAATGCGTTTATATGTAAAAATATAAGCCGCCGCGGCGCCGGCCAGAAAAGCCATGCTGTGAACATTGAAAGTGAAGATGTTGAAGATATGAAGCTCGGGCGGTGGGGTAAAATGGATCATTGCGGCGCAGTTCGATTTTCTTTCTTTTGTCTGTGAGGGGCAGAGCTTCGCTTCGCGCGGCATTATTCTTGCCTGCGGCATAATTTGTTCCGCGGAAGCCGGAACAAGCTCCGGCCGTCTTAACTCCGGGCGCCGTCCTGCTGCGTTCAGAAAGACCGTTCGCCGCAGGCTCAGGAGAACGCAGTTTTCCCGTTTATTGTTTGAGTCGGGCTCAAGGCGGCATATACAGGCTTGTTCAGCGTTTTAATCAGGTTCGGCACGGCTAAGCGCCGCCCTTTTGGGCGAAGAAGCCTGCGCCCGGCGCGTGAGCAGATGATTTTTTTTCAAAAAACAAGATTATATTCAACATTTAGCATGAATTTGCAGCAAAAATCTAAAAAGGATCAGTTTCAAAAAAAACGTTTGGCTGAGAGCTGCCGTCAGTAAGCTGAAACTGGACAGGTTTGGCCAGAGTTTTATAATTTGCCTGATAAAGGTTGGATATTTGCATAGATGTCATATCTTAACGATTGTCTTAGGATGATGGACGAATTCGGGGCGTCGGATTTGTATTTAGTGGCCGGAGAGGTTCCTACGGTGCGCATAAGCGGCGAGCTGATGCGCCTGGAGGACGAGGAGCCGCTTACCGACGATTTTGTCGTGGGAATCGCCGGAGATATATTTGACGATGAACAGATTGAACGGCTCGACCGCGATAAAAATTTGGATTTTGCCATGGAACTCGGCGAGGAAGCGGACGGCGGCCCCTGGAGGCTGCGCGGCAACGTGTATTTTCAGAAGAACGGTTTAAATATAGTTTTCCGTCTCATTCCTTCCAAAGTCCCCACCCTGGAAGAACTCAGGCTTCCCGATAATTTGCGCCGTCTTACCGAATAC
This sequence comes from bacterium, assembly GCA_017458675.1. Taxonomy (GTDB): domain Bacteria; phylum Vulcanimicrobiota; class Xenobia; order Xenobiales; family Xenobiaceae; genus RGIG3641. The sequence goes on along the minus strand of JAFTAM010000054.1, from coordinate 7,211 downwards.
CATCAGGGACTGGTGCTGTGCACGGGACAGGCCGGCTGCGGCAAGACCGCCACCGTGGCCGCGCTTCTGGATATTATCAATCACAAAGACCCCGTGCATATTATTACTATCGAAGACCCGATAGAATATATTTTTGAGAGCGACGTCGCTTTAATCAATCAGCGCCAGGTAGGCCGGGACGTGGAATCGTTCAGCCTGGCCTTAAAGGGCGCGCTGCGCGAGGATCCTGACGTCATTTTTGTCGGCGAGCTGCGCGACCTGGAAACTATCCAGCTGGCCATTACCGCCGCTGAAACGGGTCACTTGGTTTTCGGCACGCTGCATACCAATTCCGCTCCCAAGGCCGTCAACCGAATAATCGACGCCTTCCCCATAGAGCAGCAGCCCCAGGTCCGCACCATGCTTTCCGAATCGCTGCGCGGAGTGGTTTCTCAGCAGCTTATCCCCAGAGCCGACGGCAACGGACGCATCGCTGCGGCGGAGCTGCTGCTGAATACCGGCAGCATCGCCAATTTAATACGCGACGGCAAAAGCTATCAGATCGGCATGTCGATGCAGACCGGCAAAAAACTCGGCATGTGCATTATGGACGAATCTATTTTCGATCTGTTCAAGAAGGGCCTTATAACAAAAGAGGAGGCCGAAAACCGTTCTGTTAACCGCGATCCCTACCGTCATATCAAATAGGACGGCAGAACAAAGCGAGAGGGTAGTGACATGGCATTTTTCAAATCTCTTTCAAAAGCCTTCGGTTCCGCAGACGGCGACAGCCGGGCGGCGGAGGAATACTTGAATTCCGTCGCCGGCGAGGCGAAGGCCGCTTCGGGCGGAAATGAAGCAAAGATAGAATCTGAGCCTGAGCATCGGCGGCCTGCCAGGCCTGAGCATGCACATGAACCTAAGCCGGAAAGAGCGTCCTCTCACAGGGCGGCGGCGCAGGCGGCGTCCGGAAGTTCCGGCTCGAAGGCGCTTCCTTTAATAAATGTTCCCCCCGATTTCACTCAGGACGATCTTCTGAGGGTTCTGACGGAAAATAAAGGTTCGGATCTGCATATTTCTGTGGGAGACGTGCCCATCTTCCGCATTCACGGTCGTCTGCACCGCTCAGATACCGATATCATTACCCAGGAGCGGGCCGAGGAACTTCTCTATCCTTTGGTCGATGAGGACAAAATCGACCTTTTTGAGCAGTGCGGCAACCTGGACTTCTCCTACGAACTGCCGGGAGTGGCCCGCTTCCGCGGCAATTTCTTTATGCAGAAGAACGGCATGGCGGCGGTTTTCAGGGAGATCCCCGACCGCATTCCCACCATCGACGAAATGAAGCTGCCCCAGATTCTGAAAAAGATCGCTATGTTCAGGCGCGGCATCGTGGTCGTTACCGGACCTACGGGCTCGGGCAAGTCAACGACCCTGGCGGCTATGCTCGATCATGTCAATAAGAACCGTCCCGCTCATGTAATTACCATTGAAGACCCGGTGGAGTTTACCCATAGGAACAACAAATGCATTATCGATCACCGAGAAGTCGGGACTCAGGCCGTCAGTTTTGCCGACGCCCTGCGGGCGTCGCTGCGCGAGGACCCGGATATCATTCTGGTGGGCGAGATGCGCGACCTCGATACCATCTACAACGCTATCAAGGCCGCTGAAACCGGAGCCCTGGTCTTCGCTACTCTGCATACCAATTCGGCGGCGAAAACCATCGATCGCATGATCGACGTATTCCCTCCCAAACAGCAGGAGGCGGTGCGATCTATGCTCAGCGAATCGATGAAGGCGGTTATCGCCCAGCTTTTGCTGCCGCGCAAAGACGGAACGGGGCGGGTGGCCGTGCATGAAATTATGATCGCCGAAAGCGGCTTCTCCAATATGATCCGCGAAGGCAAGACCTCTCAGATCAACAACTACATACAGACCGGAAAGGATATCGGCATGCAGACGATGGACTCCGATCTTCTGAGGCTGCTGAAGGCCGGAACTATAGATATTCCCACGGCCAGAGAGGTCTGTCACGACGCCAATTTCTTTAAGAATTACGGCTTTGATCTCAGCAGATAGCCGGCGGTAAAGCGCCGCTGTCTGGTTTTGCAATTTTTTCTTGGTGAGGAAACAGTTTTGGATCACGGAGCTGCCGACGGGCTGCTTTACTTTTTAAAGTATCCCCTGCTCATTTTGATATATTTATTTGTTTTGGCGGCTTTGCGCATTGCCTGGCGATCTTTGGACAAGATTGATATCTCGGGCAGGACCGCCCATCGTGAGCCTGAAGCTCCCAAAGTTTTGGGCGTACAGTCAGGCGCGGTTTCAGCCGCCAAACGGGCCGAGTCGGAGTCGCAGATAGTATCCGCAGTCGGCGGGTCCGGCTCTTCGGCGTCGCTGTCCGGCGCAGAAGGAGTGCGCAGAAAAAGGAATACCCGGGATATGGAAACCGGGCGTCTGGAATCGGTTTCCAGGAATCTCAGCCGCGAGGACGGTCGGCAGGATATGAAACGCGGCGATTCTGAGGGGTACACGGTTCCTGGCGGTGAGCAGAGCCGGGCGGCCGTACATAGAACGGGCGCGCAGTCCTCGGTCGAGTCTTCGCCGGACTTTGTTATTTCGGAGATGCCTACCGCAAGTGAGATACCCGCGGCGGGAGGACGCTTCTATATTGAGGTCCTGAACTCTCCCGAGCCGATGGAAAAGCGCATTGAACTGGAAAAGGAGCTGGTTTTCGGCAGAGGCAAAGACTGTGCGGTAATATTAAACGATAAGTTTGTTTCCAGCCGTCATGCCCGCATAATTTTAGGTCCCTTAGGCCCGATTCTGGAGGATTTAAGCAGCCGCAACGGCACGCTCTGCAACGAGCGTCTGCTGGAGGCTCCGGAAGTTCTGCAGGACGGCGATAAATTTGCATTGGGAGATTACATCTTCCGCTGCAGAAGGGAAGCGTAGCATAAGTGAGATCGACCGCCGCTTCCGGCGCTGTTTTAATGGGAATTGTCACCGTAATTCTGGCTTACGGCGGTTGGGCGCTGTCTTTTATCGTGCCGTCTGGGAGAGACGTCTGGCTGCCTTTGGAGTATGCAGGCCTCATTGCCTTCAGCGCCTGGATCGCCTGGGGAGCGCTGGCCCTGTGCTACAGAAACGGCAATCATAACATTCTGCCTTTGACTATGTTCATAATCACGGTGGCCTGGCTGGAAACTTACCGCCTGGGCTTTTCCACCGAGGATTTCAGTCAAGGTCCGCGGCAGGCCGTATTTATCGCCGCAGGTCTGGCTCTGTTTCTGGCGGTCGTCGTATGTCTCCGGGATTACAGAATTCTCGAGGACTATAAGTATATATTTCTGATACTCGCCCTGCTGATTCAGATATCGGTTATGCTTTTCGGAATGAGGATCAACGGGGCTACCCTTTGGGTAGATATAGGCGGACATTCTTTTCAGCCTTTTGAGTTTACGCGCATTCTGCTGGTCTTTTTTCTGGCTTCATATCTGCGTCAGTTCCGCGGCTGGCTGCGCATGGATCTCATCTCCGAGAATTGGCGCCTGCCCCATCGGGCTTTTATTATGCTGGGTTTGGGCATGGCGGCGGCGGAAATACTCTTGGTAGTTCAGCGCGATCTGGGTATGGCGCTGCTGCTTTTCGGCATCTTTGTTTCTCTGTTTTATGCCGTTACCAACCGCAAAGATATTTTAGCTTTGGCTTTTGGGCTTTCTTCGGTCGGCGCTTATTTCTGCTGGAGAATTTATCCCCATGTGCAGGAGAGGGTCAGCAACTGGCTGGATCCTTTCGTGGCTTTTGACGGCAGCGGCTATCAGATCTGCCAAGCCATCTTCTCTTTGGCCAACGCCGGTCTGGACGGAACCGGACTGGGATTGGGAGGGGCGGCTTATATTCCGGCGGTAGTCAACGACTTTACTTTTGTGGCTATCGCCGAAGAGTTCGGCATCATGGGAGCGGGAGCGCTTTTGGCCGGCATGATTCTGCTCTTTGCCGAATGTTTTGGAATTTCTTTGAGAGTAAAGGATGAATTCGGCAGCATTCTGGCGGCCGGTCTGGTCTATATGCTGGCCTGGCAGAGTCTGATAAATCTGCTGGGCGTGACGAAGGTTCTGCCCATGACCGGCGTGGCTCTGCCCTTTGTAAGCGCCGGCGGCACCTCGATGCTCTCCTGCTTTGCGGTGCTGGCTCTGCTTTGGCGCATTGATATTTCCGATACTCCGCTTAAGAAAACTAAAAGGATACGCAGGGCGGACGGAGCCTCGGGAACGGAAAGAGCTTTGGAGGCGGAAAATGGACGTTAAAGAGCGCATACGCCGTCTGGCTTATATTTATCTGGCTCTGTTTTTTGTGCCTCTGCTGGGAGTAAGCAGGTACGCGTTTTTTGAATGCGATGAATACGCCAATCACCGCGACAATCACTACAATATGACCGCTCCGGCGCTCAGGGGCAGTATTCTGGACTGTCATTTCCGCCCTATGGCCTATATGCACCGTTCGGCGCGCGTCTATCCTCTGGGAGAGGCGGCGGCGCCGCTTTTGGGCTATTACAGCCGCATTTACGGAGAAGCCGGCTTGGAAAGCGCTCTGAATAAAAAACTTTTAGGCAATCCCATCCCGCGCGATCCCTGGGCCGCTTACAAAATTTGGAAGAAGGGCGGACGAAAAGGGGACGATATTGTACTGACCGTCGATTCGGATCTGCAGAAAAAGGCTTTTGAGGCTTTGGGCGGATATAAGGGGGCGGCGGCGGTTATGAGCGTCAGAGACGGCAGTCTGCTGGCTCTGGCCAGCGCGCCTTCCTATAATCCTGAGGAGAAGCTTTTGGAGGAAAATTGGGAGGAGATAAGCAGGGATGAAGAAGCTGCCCGCCTGTTAAACCGCAGTATTCAGGGCCTTTATCCGCCAGGATCCACTTTTAAGGTTCTGATTATGTCCGGCTGTTTGGAGGACGGCTTTGTCAGCGCCAATGAAAGCTTCAACTGCGAAGGCAAGGATTTGGTAGTTAATTTTGTTCTGAACTGCTCGGCTGTCCACGGGAAAGTTTCTCTGAAGGAAGCGCTCGGCTATTCCTGCAACGTCGCTTTCGGCCGCATGGGCCTGCGCATGCAGATGGAGGGCATCCGCAAATGGATGAGAGCCTTCCGCATGGACGATCCTCTCAAGGACGTCCCCGGCGCGGCCCAGGCGGTTCTGCCCACCGTCGATACCTCTTCGGCTCCGGCGGAGACGGCTATAGGACAGGGCGATACTTTGGTTTCGCCTCTGCACATGGCCAGAATAGCCGCCGTTATCGCCAACAAGGGACTCGACGTCGAGCCTCATCTGCTCAGGGAGCAGCTCTCCGGCAGCGACGCCGTCTGGCGTTACGAGCCCGAAAAAGCACAGCGGGTGATCAGTAAAAAGAACGCGGCCCTTGTCGCCGAGGCCATGGAGTTTACCGTCAGGGAAGGCACCGGTATGGCGGCTTATATTCCCGGCGTAAGGGTGGCCGGCAAAACCGGTTCGGCGGAAAACCCCCACGGCAAGGTTCACGCCTGGTTTATAGGCTACGCCCCCGCCGAAGATCCTAAGGTCGCGGTCTCCGTAATTCTGGAAAACGCCGGAGGCGGCGGGAAGTTTGCCGCGCCGGTCGCCAGAGAAATTATGAAAGCCGCCCTTGAGCTGCCCGAGTTTAAGAGCGGCAAAAAGTGAGCCGAGCTTCCTGCCCCAGGAATTGCGCGGGGCACAAATTTAAACAGCCCTGCCAATATGACAGAGCTGTTTATTACGTTCTTTTTTAAATACATTTTTTTAAATTACATCTTTTTTATAATAACAGAATTGCAGATATTTAACAGAACAATAAATGACTGTACTGAGGCCGATATTTAAAAAAGCATCTTCGCCACTTTAAGGCTTCGCGGATATCCTGCCGCATAACAGGATTTCCTTGATGATTAGTCAGATACGGTTCTCCGCTGTCAATGCTCCGAGGTTCCCAAATAATATAAGGCTCGCCTTCAGCATCTATGAGAATGTGATTGAATTCATTATATTTAGCTGAATAATAAGCTTTAAATTCATTTATAGCTTCTTCGGTCAGATGGCCTATAAGTTTAAAGCTTTTTAACCTTGCATTATTATGTATAGAGCATATAGCTGATTCATCTTGCTTTTCATTAGGTACAGAGTATACGCTGCTATAACTGTTATTTTCGCTGAGAAATCGTTCCATTTCAGCTTCGTTGTAAACAATTTCAAAACTATCTTTTGATAAATAAGGCTTTTTTGGTGAATTGCCTGAAAAGTGTGTCATTTTTATGCAGTCTTTGCCATTAAACGATTTATTTCTTATGTTATCGCTGTCAGCAATAACTACTGCATAGTGTGATTGTTTTGGTCTTTTAAGTATTGGCGGAACGTCGTCAAAAATAATAATAGGAATTTTTAGTTTAATTACATCTCCGATAATAAATGAATTAGACATAATCATTCTCCTTTCAATAGGCCTTTTTTGGGACAAAATTAGCACTGACTCTTATTTTATCCCTTAAAACGCCGTTGTCGTCAAATTTATTTAATGAAATAAATTCAAAGAATCCGTCATGATTTTCCAGAACGAGATGCTGAGCAGGTGTCTCATAGGAAAGATATTTGGTAAACTCAGTTACATCAATATCTGAAATATCGATATTCTGCTGTTTTAAACGTTCCATAACTTTATTTAAACCAGCATTGAGCTTATCGCGGACATAGTCCTCTTTGGTGAAGTCCTCCCAGTCTCCGATAGCAAAACGCTTAAGAGTTCCGTCAGCGTCGGCGTCCTCATACTCGGAAACGGCATCTTCAAAACGTCTGAAAATATCAGGTGATGTGCGACAGGTAAAGCCTCTTGATTTAAGCTCCTGCTCGCTTAGCCACCATCCGATTTTATGCATACTGGCAGCCTCACTTTCTTAAATATCAAAACATAACGTTTTGATAAAAAATGTTACCTTTATGTGAACAGTATAGGGAATGCCTAACCTAAAGCAAATATGTCTATGCATCAAAGTAGGTACATTTTAGTTGGAAAAAGTAATTTCAAATTAGTAACCTGATTTTATGCGGTTTATAATTATGTTTAATAATGCTTTAAAATAAGTAAATATTATTAAAATATATATAAAAATAGAATAAATAAATAATATATTTTAATTATTTATAAAATATAATTAAAGCTATAATATGAATATATCATT
>JAFTAM010000053.1 GCA_017458675.1 bacterium | reverse complement strand
GCCGCCGTAAGTATCGACAATGATTTTGCGCCCGGTCAGGCCGGTGTCTCCCTGAGGTCCGCCGATGACGAAACGTCCGGTGGGGTTGACCAGAACTCTGGGCGAGACTAATCGGCCGTTTTCAAGCTTGACCATCTCTTTAGGAACGATGGGAAGAATGACATAATGGATCATGTCGTCGTGAATTCGCTCTAAAGAGACGTCCGGATCGTGCTGGGTTGAGATGACGATGGTTTCGATCGACTTGGGGGCTCCGTTTTCATAACGGACGGTTACCTGGGTCTTGCCGTCGGGACGGAGGTAGTTGAGCGTGTTGTTTTTGCGGATTTTGGCCAGCTGATAGGCCAAAGCGTGAGAAAGCTGAATGGGCAGGGGCATGAGCTCGGGAGTTTCGTCGCAGGCATAGCCGAACATCATGCCCTGGTCGCCGGCGCCTACAGATTCGTCCTCTTCGACGAAGCCGTCCTGAGAACGCACTTCCAGGGCTTTGTCAACGCCTTGGGCAATATCGGCAGACTGACTGTCGATAGAGATCAGCACGCCGCAGCTGTTGCCGTCAATTCCGTAATCGGCACAGTCGTAACCTATTTTTACCAGGGTATTGCGCACGATCGAGGCAATGTCAATATAGGCGCTGGAAGTAATCTGTCCGGCTATATGAGCGCATCCGGTGTGCAGAAAGGTCTCGCAGGCCACGCGGGCATGAGGATCCTCGCGCATAAAGGCGTCGAGAATCGCATCCGAAATCTGATCGGCCGCTTTGTCGGGATGACCTTCCGTTACTGATTCGGATGTGAACAGTTCGTATGTATTTGTCAAAATATTTGCTCCTTTATTATTGCAAACAGCTGTCAATATGAATTCAGGTCCGCCCTGAGGGTGACGGACTGACGTTTATATCTTTGAATACGGCAGGCGGTTTTCTGGAAGCTTAAGGTCTTTCCTTCTTGCGTCCGAAAAAGGTCAGAAAAGTATATTTCAGGTCAATTTTCATAAAAAAAAGACCTAAACAGCTTTAGTGAGCTATGTAGGTCTAATTGCTGTATTGACGCTGTTAAAGCTTGCTCTATAAGGTGTCGGGCAGCTTGGACTTGCCGGTTTCCGCAGGCTTCTTATCTTTTGACTCGGCCGGCTTTCCGCCGGATTTATCCTTATCGGCGGCCTTGTCTCTCAAATTGTTATTGCCTTCGGCTTTGGCGCCGCTGTCGGTCTTGGGGCTGTCGGCTTTGGCTTCGCTGTTTTTGCCCGTTTCGGGAGCGCTCATCTCATCAAGGATTGAGCTGGTTCCGGAATTAAGCTTTGAGGTAGGATAGGGAGCGGGCTTAGGTCCGTAGAGATGGATGGGATCGCGCTGATGTACTATCTGGATGCGGTTGATGCCGGAATCGGCGATGTAAAAGAGCTGGCCTATGCCCTCGGCAAGCTGCTGAGGATGATGCAGGCTGTTGGTTTCGCTTCCGCCGGTTCCCCATTCGGTCATGTAGGTTCCGTTTCTGTCAAATTTCTGGACGCGGTTGTTGCCGGTATCGGATACCAGTATGCAGTTGTCGAAGGTGATTAAAACGTCGGTCGGCTTATTGAATTCGCCGGGACCGCTTCCGCTTAAGCCCCATCTCTGCAGAAGCTCGCCTTCCGCGTTAAACTTAATTATTTCGTTGTTGTTGGTGTTGGCTACAAAAATCTCGTCGTTGACGTTAATATCTATGCCCCAGGGCTGATTGAAATTCAAGCTTCCGTTGTTTTCAAGAACCGACACAAATTCTCCGCTGGGGGTGAACAGCTGCAGGCGGTTGCTGCGGACGTCCGTCACCCAGATGTAGCCCTCGCTGTCAAAGGCTATGCCTATAGGAGCGGCAAACTGTCCGTCATCCTGTCCCAGCGAGCCGACTTCGCCGAGGTATTCGCCCTGAGTCGTAAAATGGACTATGCGGTTGTTGCCGGTATCGCTTACCCAAAGAGTATTGTCGGGCGCCAGCTTGATGCGGATAGGCTCGCGCAGCTGACCGTCGCCGGATCCCTGTTCTCCCCATACGGAAATGAGCTTTCCTGCTGGGTCGAAGCGCTGAACTCGGCAGTTTCTGGTGTCCAAAATATAAATGTTGTTGCTGGCGTCAACGGTTACGCCGGTAGGCTCGTAAAATTCACCGGCCGCCTTGCCGGCGACGCCGGTACCTATAGTTCTTTCAAAAGAGGGCGGCAGTTCGTTCTGAGTGTAATACCAGACCAGAGCTGCGGCGCCGCCGAGGAGGATAAGGAAAAATAGGGTCCAGATAAAGATTTTTGAGCTTCGCACAACGGTCTCCGAAAAATAAAAATACTTTATAAGATTCGCAGATGTCGGGGTTACTTCCTTTATCGGTCCCTTCGCTTCCGATATATGCCGAAAAAGGAATTAAATAATAAATTAGCGAATAAAAATGGGCTATACATAGCGCATATACAATTATATAAACTTAATTTTTATATTTACATAATTTATCCAAAAAATTTTACATTATTTTTACTTATTAAAAAGTTTAAGTTTTTGCTGCTGATATAGGGATTCTGCCGATCCATTCGGAGTACAAAACATTATTTATTATATGGCGGCATATCATTTTCTTTGTGAAGTCTCGCAAAACCCGCGATTTTTCAATGTTTTAACGTATGATTTATATTAATTCTGTCAGAATATGCAGATATTATTTGACTGTTCAGCTGCAAGAAAAAACTGTTATATATTCTTGTGAATTTTATATGCAATGCGTAATTGACAAAATTACGTAAATATGTATAATTTTTACATGGATATACAATAGTAGAACAATCGTGTTAATGTTTGTTTATATTTAGTTCATGATTAGTTCATAATTAGTTTATATTAAGATTATCGAAAACTAAAATCTGCGTATTCATTTATATCTTAGTTTGAAATAAATAGATAGAAAGGAGGATATGCAACATGATTATTGCCGCAGAATGTAATGACAGCTCATATTTTCTATGTCTGCTCTGGCCTTGAGCATAGAAAGCTTGCTCACGAGTTCTGTTGCTTAGAATCCGCTATTGCATATTTCAGCATTACATAAAAACCGTGATGTTGTTTTGTAATAAAATTTACAGTTTAGGCTGTAAGTTTTATAGAAAGGCAGAAAAACTATGGCTGAAAGCTACACAAACATTGTTTACACGAAAAAAAACAAGGCCAGAGTAACTTTTAAAATATCCCGTGAAACCGTTTCAAGACTGTCTATTGCCAACGCTACCTTAGTAGGTGATTTTGACGAATGTAAATGGAATCTGGAAAATGGCGACAAAATGTCGATTCTCAAAGACGGTTCTTTTTCGGTTACTAAGACTATCGACAATATCGGTAAATCGTATCAATTTAAGTATTTTGTCAACTGTATAGGTCCTGACGGAAACAGATTTGACAGATGGATTACTGACGACAGCGGAAAAATAGGAAGTTTATCAGACGGCGAGGGACATGTTAATTCATTGCTGACATTTGAAAATCAGCGGCCATAAATAGGCTCGACATTATTTCGCCGATTCAGGATATTGCTTTTTGTTTATGTCAGAATCAAAATTTTGACAGTTAAACAAAAGAGGAGTATATAGAGGACGTTTGTTAATCAAAGCGGTCGGTCAGCAGCCGACAGTAAATAAATAGTCGCCGATAAATGCATAATTATACAATAATTGTAATATTGTAATTTATCAGATTGACATTCCGGGCTTGGAAATCGGGTGATTCTCAGGCCCGGTTTGGCATAAACGCTAAGTTCTTCGCTGCGCTCTCAATGACGGGGGAAACATTTACAAGCATTGGCAAAACGAGCTGATATGCATTTTTTAGCAATATTTTGCCTTAACTTTATGATATTGATTGCTTAACGGATATTATTTTTGATAATTTTGCTGCAGATTTTTTAAACTTTCCCGCAGTTCTTCCAAGCGTTTTTGAGTGGCCTTAAGCTCATTTTCCGGCAGGCCTCCCATTTCGAAGAGCTTTTTCTGGCTGGCTAAGGCGGTTTCGCAGGCTTTTATCTCGTGCTTTAATTCTAAAACTTTATTGATATAATCGTCGTTTTGGGACTTTTTGTAATCTGTAACTTTTTGCCGCAGCTGTTCGTCGCCTGCGACCAGGTTATTGATGAAGGCTTGAGTCTCCTGCCAGGTTATGCCTCTTTCCTTGGCGGCTTTTTCGGCTTTTTGCGTGCGCTTTGAGCATTGCTCAAGCTGTCGGTTCAATTTTTCCTGTTTTTGAGGATATTCTTGCTGGCGTTTTTTTACGGTCGCCAGGGCTCTGCGGGTATTTTCCAGATTTTTGCGGGTCTGTTCGGTTTCCCGTCGGGATACCAGTCCTTCTTCGCAGAACTGCTCCATTTTTTTGACGGAGGCGTGCTGTTCGGCGTAGCGCTTTTCCAGATTTTGACGGAGAATGCCGTCGAGTTTTTTTTCTCTGCTTCGGGCGGCTATTTCGTCCTCTATGGCGTTTTGACAGTTGCGGGCGGTAAGCCATTCTGTCATGAGCTGTTCGCGGGGGATTTCCGGCGTGATTACGGTTCCGTCCACTCTGACGCCGCCCTTGCCGTTTTCGCCGAAGGGCACGTAGTTGCCTTTGCTGTCGCGCATTTTCACATCGACATGGTTAATGGCGATTGTGCCTATGACGTCTCCTGTCTGCACAACGGTTCCGACGCTTACCGCAGGCAGTATGTGGCCGTAAGTCACCTCCATACCGTTGGAGGAGGCTATGGTTACGCCCCATTCCAGATCGGACCAGGGAGCTATGGAGACTACCGTGCCCGGCCAGCCCGCCAGGACTTTGGACCCGGCCGCCATGGCGATATCGTAGCCCAGATGGAGACCAGCCCGCCGTCTGTATATGGAAACGCTGCGGTAGTCGTAAAAGGTGCTGGTTACGCAGGCCCAGGAGCAGGATCTCTGCTCCAGTTCAACCAGCTCTTTTAAACCCATGGTAACGGCAGGCTGAATAACAGGCTGCGGATTGGCAGCCGGAACACCGTATTTTTTCTGAGCGGCCTGCACGGCGGCGGGAACGTCGGCTGTATTGGGATTGGCGGGGGACGCCTGGCCCGAGGCGGAAAAAGCGGCCGAAAGAGCGGTTATAATAATTATGTTTTTGAAAAATCCCGAATTCATATCGTTTATTTATCTCCGAAACTAATTTTATTTCTTGCCGTACGGAGAAAAAATCCTCTCATATACGGAGCGCAGCCGTTCAATAATGCTGTGAAAAATCTGCGGATGCACTTCTGCGGCAGGAGGTAGAATATATGGCGGGTAGAAGCAGAGCGGGATTTTTAATAAAGGTTTAGGTTGATATGTTTGGAAGAACGCCGATTCCTCAGGGACAGCTGATCCCTATGGTCATAGAGCAGACCGCCCGCGGTGAAAGATCGTATGATATTTATTCGCGTCTGCTGAAAAACCGCATTATTTTTGTGGGCGACGCCATAGACGACGATTTAGCTAATTTGGTTATCGCTCAGCTTTTATATCTGGAGCAGGAGGACCCTGACAAAGATATTGATTTATATATAAACAGTCCCGGCGGATCGGTAACGGCCGGCCTGGGAATTTACGACTGCATGCAGCTGGTTAAGCCTGACGTTTCCTGCATTTGTATGGGAATGGCAGCCAGCGCCGCAGCGGTGCTGCTGGCCGGCGGAGCTAAAGGCAAGCGTTTTGCTCTTCCTTATTCGCGCATTATGATCCACCAGCCCTGGATAGGCGAGATCGGCGGCCAGGCTACCGATATCGATATTCACGCCAAGCAGATTATGAAGACCAGAGATACCTTAAACAGACTCCTGGCTCAGCACTGCAATCAACCCTATGAAAAGGTCTGCAAGGATACCGACAGGGATTATTACATGTCGAGCAAGGAAGCGCTGGAGTACGGTCTGATAGACGAAATTTTGGATCGCAGCAAGCGCTGAGCGCATTTTTTCTGACGGCGGTCTTGAAAACGGTCTTTTTCAGGGCCGTTTTGTTGTATTAGCAAGGCCATTATTTGTTTTGTGAGATTTTACCATGACAGATTCAGGCGAAGATCTTAAAAACGGAAGGCTGGTTGCCGGTATTGATATCGGCAGCAGTCTGGCTAAAATAGCCGTCTGCGGTCCTGACGGAAATTTGAGCTTTATACTGTTGGATAACTGCGAATGTCAAAGTGTGGTTAATACTGTTTTGGACCTCAATGTAGACTGCTGCGGAGTTACCGGCAGCGGAGCCATTGATTTTAAGCAGGCTATGCGCTCTCTGGGGGGGCGGGACGGCATAAGGACGCCTGCGGTTCTGTGCGTCAATGAATTTGTTTCCTGGGGAGTCGGCGCCAAAAAGCTTCTTCTCAACAGCGGCTGCAAGGATTTAGGAGCGGCCTATCTTCTGGGATCGGTCGGGACCGGCACTTCGATTATGCTGATAAACAGTTTTACCATTACCCGCGTCGGAGGTACGGCTTTGGGCGGCGGCACCATTCTGGGGCTTGGCAAGCTGCTTACCCGGCGCCGTGATTTTCAGGAGATGTGCGCCTTGGCGGTCAAAGGCAGGCGTTCTAAAGTAGATTTGCTCTTAAAGGATATTTACGCTCCGGGGCAGGTAGGCATTTCCGGCAAGGCTACCGCTTCCAATTTCGGAGGCTGGGTGAGAAAAGATAAGGAGCTTCCCGGAGAAGCGGATATTATGGCCGGCATTATGGGTATGGTAGGAGAGAATATTTCTCTGATCGCTTCGAATCTGCTTAGTCTGCACCGACTCAATACCGTTGTCTATGCAGGGTCAACTCTGCGAAATAATCCTTTTTTATCTTCTGTTCTGCTCAGCTCGGCAAAAATTTTAGGTCATAGGGCGATTATTTTAGAACACGGAGAATTCTCCGGCGCGGCAGGCGCCTATCAGCTGGCTCTGCACGATTTTTAAAAGACTTTTGGAAGATGCGCCGGCTTCAGCGGAAATCGGTTAGGATTCTTCCAGCTTTTTGAGCTTTTTCAGCTCCTCATTGACTTCATTTTTCATATCGGAGTTTAATTGAGCCGCTCTTTGAAAACTCTTTTTTGCATCGTCAAATTTGCCCTTGAGCGTCAGCAGCTGCCCGTATGTGAAGTGAAAAACGGCGTTGCCGCCGTCTAAAGAGAGCGCCTTTTCAATATATCTGACAGCTTTGTCAAAAGTCTTATTATCCTCTGAATAGACAACGCTTAAT
>JAFTAM010000052.1 GCA_017458675.1 bacterium | reverse complement strand
TTGGCGAAGGAGCGGGTCCCGGCTTGGGTCCGGGCTTTGGCGCGGGCGCAGGTCCGGGTCTGGGTCCGGGTTTGGGCGCGGGAGCGGGTCCTGGCTTGGGTCCTGGCTTGGGCGCGGGAGCGGGTCCCGGCTTGGGTCCGAGTTTAGGCGCGGGTGCAGGTCCGGGTCTGGGTCCCGGTTTAGGAGCGGGCGCAGGTCCGGGTCTGGGTCCTGGCTTGGGCGCGGGAGCGGGTCCCGGCTTGGGGCCGGGCCCGTGTGGGGGCTTTGGTCCCGGTTTAGGTCCGAATATAGGTCCGGGGCCGTGGGGAGGTTTGGGACCGGCAATAGGACCGGGGCCGTGCGGAGGCATGGGCGGAGGCGGGGGCGTTGGGGGCATAGGCGGAGGCGGCGGTGGAGCCGGCCTGAAAATGGGACCGTGAGGCGGACGCGGAGGCCTGGGCCTGCCTATGATGACGGGAGGAATGCCTGGGAATAAGGGATCGGGATAGTCAGGTTCAGGATTGGAGCCGTTATTGCCGGAATCGACGGGATCTGAACGCTCGCCCGGATCGGAACCGCCGGGGTCGGCAGGATCGGGCGCGTCGGCGCCGTCGCCGGGGACCTGAGGTTCGGGCACGGGAGGCTGCGGCTCGGGAGCGGGCTGCTGTTTATCGGCGATGTGATGCTTAATGGCGCTGCCGATGGCTACGCCGGCCGCTACCGTCGTGCCGGCTGCCGCAATGATTCCGGCTCCCGCTCCGAAGAGGGCGGCGGCGCCGGCCGTAACCGCGCCTGCGAGCAGAGATTTTCCGGCTCCGGCCAGGAAGGTCTGAAATTTAGTTTTGTCGGCTTTTTCGGTATTCTGAACAGGGCCGGAGGGCTGATAGCCCTGAGCGCCGATCTGGGATTTCATATTGCTGAAATCGGCTTTATTTAATTCGGCAGGCTGTTCGCTGCCTTTGACCAGCGTATCCTGAGTTAAGGTTTGTATTTCTTCGGACTTAATTTCAGTCGGTTTTAAGCTGTTGTCTGCGTTTGCGTTCTGATTGGCGCCGAATTCGGCAACAGTCGGCAAGCCGGAGTTTATTCCTGAGGTTAACACTTATTTCTCCTCTCGCAGCGTATTAAGTTATGCGGTCTCCGAGCCGAAGCTGCAGCGAATTTGAAATACGTCTGCAGCTGACTTTGCAGCCTTGTATATTCTTTAAAACTTACAGATTCCCTCATTATTTGAGCCGAAAAGCGGAAAATGCGCTTATTGAAGTCGATACAGGCTTCTGCTGCGCTGTGCAAATGCAGGTTAAATCGGAAATAATACAAATAAAAGCGGCACAGCTCAGCACTTAGAAAGCGTATGACGGTGTCAGATTCGGAATTGCCTTTACTTTATATAATATGTCCCTGCTATAACGAAGAATTAGTTCTGCCAGGCTCCTCCGAAAAGCTTAAAAACAAGCTCTTATTCTTAAAAAGAGCGGAGAAGATTTCCGCGTCAAGCAAAATTCTTTTTGTTGACGACGGCTCCGTGGATGAGACATGGCAGATTATTCGAAATCTTCATGAAAACGAACCGGAAACTTTTTCGGGGATGAGTCTGGCCAACAATTTCGGACAGCAGAACGCGCTTCTGGCCGGTTTGCTGACGGTTAAGGACAGATGCGATATCGCCGTAAGTATGGACGTCGATCTGCAGGACGATATTGAAGCTATAGACATGATGATAGAGAAATACAGCGGAGAGGGCTGCAATATAGTATACGGATGCAGGAATGACCGCATTTCTGATACTTTTTTCAAGCGTTTTACTGCGGCGAGCTTTTATAAATTTATGAACTTTATGGGAGTGAAGTTAATTTTTAACCATTCGGAATTCAGACTCATGGATCGCGAAGCTTTGGAAGCGCTGGCAGATTTTAAGGAAGTTAATATCTTCCTGCGGGGTCTTATTCCTATGATAGGCTTGAAGCAGGACTGTATTTATTATAAAGGCAAAAAGCGGCTGGCAGGAGAGAGCAAGTATACATTTCCTTCTTTGCTCGATTTAGCCTGGCAGGCCGTTACTTCCATGTCGGTAATGCCTATACGCTGCATTATGTGGATGGGTATAGGCATGGCGCTGCTGAGTGTCATGATGTTTATATATGCACTTGCTAGCCATTTTAACGGAATTGCCATAAGCGGCTGGACCAGTCTGATAATTTCGATTTGGTTTATCGGCGGTCTAAATTTGTTTTCCATAAGCATTATAGGCGAATATATCGGCAAAATATATTTGGAAGTAAAGAACAGGCCCAGGTTTATAATAGATACATATAAGCAGTGAATTACCGGCTATGTGCAGCGGCAGAAAAGCATCTGATTTTTAACTGACATGACCTTCAGAGTTTGTATATCTTTTGTATCTTGTTCTGATGTCTTTATGCTTTATAACGTGCAATCGGCAAAAATATGCTTCTGCATGACGTGTTTGGGAGCTGCGCTGTGCAAATGCAGGTTAAATCAGAAATAATACAAATACAAGCGGCACAGCTCAGCACTTCAGAAAGCGTAAAACGATGTCAGAATCGGAATTTCCCGTCCTTTATATAATATGCCCCTGCTACAATGAAGAACCCGTTCTGCCTGATTCCTCTGAAAAGCTTAAAAACAAGCTTTTATTCTTAAAGGGAGCGGAGAAGATTTCTGCGGCCAGCAAGATTCTTTTTGTGGACGACGGCTCCAAAGATAAGACCTGGCAGATTATTCAAAATCTTCATGAAAACGCGCCGGAAGTATTTTCGGGAATTAGTCTGGCTCACAATGCCGGACAGCAGAACGCGCTTCTGGCAGGTCTGCTGGCGGTTAAGGACAGATGCGATATCGCCGTAACTCTGGACGTCGATCTGCAGGACGATATTGAAGCTATAGACATGATGGTAGACAAATACAGCTCAGAGAGCTGCAGCATAGTTTACGGCTGCCGGAACGACCGCGCTTCCGATACCTTTTTCAAACGCTTTACGGCGGAGAGCTTTTACAGATTTATGAACTTTATGGGAGTGAAGCTGGTTTTCAACCATGCCGAATTCAGGCTTATGGATCGCAGAGCTTTGAAAGCGCTGGCAGATTTTAAGGAGGTCAACCTCTTTCTGCGGGGTCTTGTGCCTATGATAGGTTTAAAACAGGACTGCGTATATTACGAGCGCAAGAAGCGTCTGGCCGGCGAAACCAAATATTCTCTTTCCTCTCTGCTTAATCTGGCCTGGCAGGCTGTGACCTCCATGTCGGTAATGCCTATACGCAGCATTATGTGGATTGGCGTCGGCATGGCGCTGCTGAGCGTGATGATGTTTATATATGCGCTGGTGAGCCGCATTAACGGAATAGCCATCAGCGGCTGGACCAGCCTGATGATTTCGATCTGGTTTATCGGCGGCTTAAATTTATTTTCCATAGGCATTATCGGCGAGTATATAGGGAAAATATATCTGGAAGTTAAGCATAGGCCCAGGTTTATAATAGATAAATATCTGGATATTAACGTCAAATAGGCAACTATGAATAAAATACGTGAACTGTTTAAGGAGCATTGGCCATATTATCTGCTTTGGCTTTTGGAAATTTATTTTACGGCCTGTGTGTTTCTGTACTGCGGTATGGATTTGCTGGACAGCGATATTTCCAGCGAGCTGATTTTAGGCCGGCTGCTTAAGGATGAGGGCGGCATCCTGTCTAAGAATTGGTGCTATTCTACGGAAATCAGAGTTATCAGCATCCCTCTGGCCTATAAGCTGTTTTTTTACATTTTTAACGACTGGCAGCTCGTCCATGTATCGGGACTGGTTTTCATGCTGCTGATTTTTATGGGCTGCTACTGCGCTTTTTCCGAAAGAATGAACCTGGGCGGTCCGGGACTGCTCTGCGGCTGTGTGCTGACCGTTCCCTTCAGCGCTGAATACGGGCGTTTTGCCCTCTGGAACGGAGGCTACCTTCCGCATTTGATCTTTATGTTTTTAACCCTGGCTCTGGCTGTAAAGTGCAAATCCCGAAAAGCGAATATTATTTTGCTGATAATTAACTGTGCGATTGCCTTGCTGACAGGGCTTAGCGGTGTCCGCTATGCTTTAATTCTTTATGCGCCTTTTGCTGCTGCCGTGCTGTTTATACTGTTTTACGGCTTTGTTTTTGAGGGACGCGGCAGCTTCTGCGAGGAGAATAAGCAGGAGCTTATTCATTACGGCGTCCATTCTTTGGCGCTGCTGGCCGGGAACGCGGTCGGACTGGCCGTTAATTTAGGCATATTTCAGAAGCTGTATGTTTTTCAGGATTACGGAGGCAAAAAGCTGGCGGATTTTATGCCGTCGATGACCCTGGATTTTGTGGCTCGGAGCTTTAATGTCAATTTCGGCTATACCGGCTGCCCGACGCTGTTCAGTACGGAGGGCTTTGTCTCCTTATGCGCTTTGGTTTTTTGTTTTATCTGTCTGGCTTTGATAGTTTATGCCTGCTGCAGATTTACCCGACACTGTTTTGAGCATAAACTGCTGGTCGCCTTTGCCGTAATCGGCTTTGTCGGCAACGTGCTTATTTGCTCAATGTCATACAACATAGCCACCAGATATGTATTAATGTCGCAGGTCATGTTTTTCCCCGTCTTTGCCGTGGCTCTGCACAGTTTTAAAATCCGGGGCCTTAAATGGCTGAATTATACGGTTATAGGAACTGCGTCCGTATGTATTTTCGTGCAGCTTGCCGCCTTCTGTTTCAGGCCTACCCTGGATTATACATACAGAGACGCTCAGCTGCTGAGCTTTGCATATCCCAATTATCCTATCCTGAATCGCAGATATCCGGCTGATTCACTGAAAAAAGCGGCGGCTTTTCTGCTTAAAAGCGGTTATAAGAAGGGCTTTGCCACCTTCTGGAATTCAAATGTTCTGACAGAGCTTTCCGACGGAGAGATCGAAACCTGGACTCTGGACTTTTACGGAGATTACGGAAATGAGTGGGCAAAGCTGCGCGTTCGCAGCTGGCTGCAGGATCGCCGTCACCTGGAAAAAGATCCTGAGGGAAAAGTGTTTCTGCTTTTGCAGAACCTTGAGCTTAAATATGACCGAGCTGAGATTTATACCGATGAGAGCCGCTTGCTTTACAGGAATAAGGATCTGAGCATTTACGGCTATGCCAGCGCCGAGGAAATGCGCGGCGCCCTTTACGGCAAGAATTTTATGAAAATGATGAAAATTAAGAGAACCGGAAGGGACTCTGCAGATAATAGCGGCAGCGAAGCTGTTGTAAAACCGGGCTATACGCTTTATGGACCTAATTTATGCTTGATTAAGGGGCAATATCAGTTATTGATAGACTGCGAGATGGAAAAAGGCGCTTCGGCTAAGTGCTCAATTGTATTTCAGCGCAGAAGAGAAAGCGTAAATATAGGTGATTTTAAAATAGCCAAGGGCTTAAATAAAATTCCTTTAAATATGGAATGGAAGGACGGCGATTTTAAGACTTTCATTTCCAATAAGAGCGGGAAAAGCTTTAAAGTTAAAAGCATGAAGGTAATCAGAATTTAACCCTTCCGTTTTTATCCTGTAATAATTTTAAAGAAAGCAAATGTTCTGAGATCAATATGAAAATAAATCTACATGACATACTGAATCGTTTAAAGGAAAGCCGGCCTGCCGTCCGTGAGGCTGCTAATCGCTGCATGGCGGCCATAATTGATTATTTTAAAGAACGCTGGCCTTATTATGCTGTTCTGACGGCGGGAATAGCCGTTACGGTTCTGATATTTTACTGTCAGGGCCTGAAGCTGCTGGACAGCGATATGTCGAGCGAGCTTGTGCTGGGAAAACTGCTTAATGACGAGGGCGGCATTCTGTCCGATAACTGGTGCTATTCCACTGAGCTGAGAGTTATCGGCGCGCAGATAGCATATAAGCTGTTCTTTTATTTCTCAGATAATTGGCATCTGGTCCGGACCTTGTCAGCGGCTGTTCTGCTCTTTATATTAATGAGCAGTTACTGTTTTTTTGCGGAACGGTGGAAT
This sequence comes from bacterium, assembly GCA_017458675.1. GTDB lineage: Bacteria > Vulcanimicrobiota > Xenobia > Xenobiales > Xenobiaceae > RGIG3641. Next base: position 13,899 of record JAFTAM010000052.1, on the reverse strand, counting down.
TTAGGCAAAACAGGATTATTGTGCGGTCTGGTTCTGCTGCTGCCTTTCAGCGCGGATTATGTCTGTTTTGTCATTTGGGGAGGCTATTATCTGCCTCATTTGGCATTCTTATTCCTGGCCTTGGGTTTGGCCAGGCCGTTCAAGACTGAGCGCTCAAATAAAATTGCGATTGTATTAAGCGCGGTTTTGGCATTTCTGGCCGGACTGGGCGGAATACGTTCCGCTTTGATTATATACGCGCCTTTTGTTCTGACCTCAGCGTTTTTTGCAGTCGGTTATGTTTTGTCTGAGCGCAGAGATGGCGTCGGCGGCGAAACAAAAGATAAGCTGCTGCATTTTGCCAAAATTTCTGCTGTGGCCGTATTGGGGAATTTAACAGGCATTTGCGTATGTTTCGGTTATCTGAGTCATATTTATAAAATTAACGGTTTCGGACGCGTCGGCATAACAGACGTTATTCCCTCTCTGATTTTTGATTTCGCTCTCAGGAGCTTTAATTCTGTATTGGGATATACCGGCTTCGGCATATCTTTGAATGCTGACGTTTTCAGAGCGCTTTTTGTACTTATATGCTTAGTTTTGCCGGCGCTGGCCTGTATTAAGTTTTCAAAACTGGAGCCTGAAGGCAAGTTTACAGTCGCTTTTGCGGTAATCGGCTTTGCGTTTAATGCGGTTGTCTGCTGCATGTCGCAGCAGATGCAGGTCAGGTATTTGCTGCCTTCTCTGATGATGCTTTTTCCGACTGCGGCGGTTATCTTGAATTATTTTGACGGTCAGGGGCTGAAATTAATAAAGAATATATTTATCGGATTGGCGGCGCTTTGTCTGTCGGTGCAGACTGTGTCTTTTGCCGTGAAGCCTTACTGTACAAACAGCGCTGATAAAAGAGCAAGCAATTACAGCTTTGCTTACGGTGATGAAAAGTACAATAATCGGACAGTCTCTTCAGACTATTTCGAAGATGCGGTCAGATTTCTGCTTAAACACAAGTACAGTAAAGGCTTTGCAACCTTTTGGCATTCCAATATTCTTACCGAGCTCTCTGACGGTAAAATTGAAATGTGGACTGTGGATAACAAAGGGGCCGTTATCGGGAGTTGGACCAGGCTGAAGAAATATGCCTGGCTTCAGGACCAGCGTCATCTGACAAAGGAACCTAAGGGAAAAGTCTTTTTATTTTTAAACAAAAAAGAGCTTAAATTTGATCCCGCAAAACTCTATGCCGATAAAAAGCATCTGATTTTCAAAAATAAAGAATTTGCGATTTACGGTTACAGCAGCGCCAGAGCAATGTACAATAATCTGTGCGGCAAAAAGCTTAACAGGATTATGAAAATAAAGACTTCGGCAGGAAAAATCAGGGAATGCGGTTCTGGCCTCATCAGTCTTGAGCCGGGCGCGGAACTGTTGGGACCGTATTTGCATGCTTGCAGGGAGAAGTATGAGCTCGTCGTTGACTGCGCAGGAAACTGCGGTTCTTCCTGCAAGGGTCTGCTGGTTTACGGACGCAGCGGAAGAAAGAAAGAGTTCAGACTCGCCAACGGCTTAAATATAATCCATCTGAACATAGAGGACGGAGAGTCGGAATGGCGCTTAGAGATTGCCAACAGAAGCGAAAAGTCTTTAAAAATTAAGAGTTTAAGGCTTAAAAAGAAACGGTTGGGGTAATATGGGCGCGCCTCCGCTTTTCCGCCGATATTTTATGATAAGCATGAGCCCGCTGTCATTTTGACGCTGAACGTTTTTCTGCTGTCATTGAACGTCAAACGCTTTTCCGCCGTCATTTTGACGCCAAGCGTTTTCCCGCCGTTATTTCGGCGTTAGGCTCTTTTCCGCTGTCATTCTGAGCGTTAAGCGAAGAATCTTAAATAATTTAAATCTGCAAATAAGCTGTAAGATATTTCTATGCACATAACAGACAAAGTACGGACATTCTTTAAGGAACGCTGGCCATATTATGCCGCCTGGCTTTTAGGCATAATTTTCTCGGTTTTTGTTTTTCACGCTTTCAGAGATAATCTGCTCGATGCTGATATGTCCAGCGAAATGATTCTGGGAAAGCTGCTCTGCGAAGAGGGATCTCTGTTTTCGGATAATTGGCTGTATTCTACAGAGCTTAGAGTTTTCAATGTCCATCTTATATATAAGTATCTATTTTGTTTTCTGAGCGACTGGCATCTGGTAAGAACTCTGGCTATCGCCGTCATTTTGCTGCTGCTGGCCTTCAGCTATGCTTATTTCAGCGAACGTATGCAGTTGGGCGGGGCGGGCCTGCTGTGCGGTCTGTTTTTTACGGTTCCTTTCTGCTTGCAGTACGGACAGTTTGTACTGTACGCAGGCGTATATTTTCCTCATGTATTCTTTATGCTTTGGGCCCTGGCTCTGGCGGTGCGTTTCAGGAGTCCAGTCCCAAGCGCTGCGCTGCTGGCCTGCAATATGCTGCTGGCTTTCTGCAGCGGTCTGGGCGGCGTGCGCGGCGCGCTTTTAATCTATATACCTTTGGTTTTGACGGCTCTTTGCCTGATTGGCTATTATCGGTATATTGGCAGAGAGGATAACAAGCCGGAAGATTTGACGGATAAAATAAACTATCTGCTCGTCTCTTCCGCGCTTTTGTTTATGAGCTATATTCCGGCTTTGATCATCAACGCCAAAATTCTCAGCCGCCATTATTCTTTTGTAAATTTTGCCGCGGCAAAGCAAAAATTTCATTTTGACCTGCTTGGCCTTTTTAAGAGCGCTTATGACAGCGTTGTGAGCGTTTTCGGCGGTAAATATTATTACGATATTCAGTGCGATTCGGGTATTCGCGTCGCTGCGGCCGCTTTATTCTGCCTGGTTCTGCTGTCGGCGATTATCTTTTTATTTGTGAGATTCAAACGCCTGAAATTTGAGCATAAATATATTCTGCTGTTTGCAGTCATCGGCTTTGCCTGCAATACGGCGGCCTGCTTTATCACCGGCAAAATGGTCGCAAGGTACATCATGCTGTCTTTGCTGATGTGGCTGCCGGTCCTGGCGATATTTCTGAACACTCTCAGGGAATGGCAGATGAAAGCCGCGTATAATTGCGCTTTAATTACGGCGTCGGCGTATCTGTGCCTGCAGCTGGCCGTTTTCTGCAGGTATCCGTTCTTTCACGACAACGTCGTTGACGATCCCGGTTATATCAACTGTTTGGTTCACTGTCCTGCCTCCGTACACTGCGGCTATCATAAAGCCGCCGCCGAATGGCTGCTGAAAAACGGCTACCGCTGCGGATTTGCAACCTTCTGGCATTCTAATTTACTGACAGAGTATTCCGACGGCAAAATTGAGATGTGGACGCTGAGAAACGGAGGTCCTTTCAGATATCTGGATACGGATTGGGTAGATTTTCGCATAGTTCCTTGGCTTCAGTACAGAAGTCATGTATATGAACCTCCCCGCGGCAAGGTGTTTTTAATGCTCAGCAGCGCCGAGGCCGCTCAGGATAAGCAGCATTTGTATGCCGATAGTAAATATTTGGTCTATAAAAATCCCGGTCTGAGGATATACGGCTACGACAGCTATGAGCGCATACTGGATAATCGCTGCGGCAAAAATCTTAACGGAATTATAAAGGTTTATTCTCCGGCGAAAGTATTGCAGAAAGACCGTTCGGAGCATTTACGGCTCAGGCCTTACTGGTCGGTTTCCGGGCCCAGTCTGGTTTTGCTTAAGGGACGGTATAAATTGGTTATGGACTGCGATATACCCAGCCAAAAGGGGCTTGAGGGCAGAATACGCTTCAGAACGGCCGACGGCAAAGAGCATAAGCTTCCCTTTAAGCTGCGCGGGGGCATTAATGAAATACCCTTTATCCTTGAAGAAAATGTCTCGCGCTGGGGTATCGATATTAAGAACAAAAGCAAACGCAGCGTCAGTATAAACAAAACCGAAATTGTCGGCGGGGGCAAATCGGTAATTGGAAGCAAACAGCGGCCCTGAGATGCTTATGTGTAAAATCCTAGCCTATTTTAAAGAACGCTGGCCTTATTACGGGATTATGCTTTTCGGCATAATCTTCACCGGCTGCTTCTTCCATGTTCTGAGAACCGATCTGCTGGACGCCGATATGTCCAGCGAGATGGTTTTAGGGCGTCTGCTCAGAGACGAGGGCGGGATCCTTTCAAAAAACTGGCTCTATTCCACCGAGCTGCGGGTTCTGAGCATCCAGCTCGTCTATAAGCTGTTCTTTTATATTCTTAACGACTGGCATTGGGTGAGGACTCTGAGCGTCGTCTTTTCCCTTTCGCTGCTGGCGGCAAGCTATGCATTTTTTGCCGAACGCTTTCGCCTGGGCGCCGTCGGCTTAAGCTGCGCTCTGCTGCTTTTGCTGCCCTTCAGCCGCGAATACGGACAGTTTGTCATAATGAACGGAGGCTATATACCTCATATAACCTTCATGTTCCTGACTCTGGCTCTGCTGCAGCGTCGGCCGCCGCTTTGGGCAGGAATCGTCTGTCTGCTGCTCAATTCCGTGCTGGCATTTATGACCGGGCTGAGCGGCGTGCGCTATCTGCTGATTTTATATCTGCCTCTTTGCCTGACTTCTTTGGTTTTAATAATCTATTATGCGGCGCGCCGGTGCGAGCGTGAAGAACAGGCCGAGCTGAAAAAGGAGTTAATCCGGCTGGCCGGATCATCGCTCTGGCTGACTTTAGTCAATGCGGCGGGCGTCTTAATCAACGTCAGGATTTTTACCAAGCTCTATTCCTTCGTCAATTATGTCGGCAAGACGGGAATTAAAAACTATTCGCCCTTGGGAATTATTAAATTCGCTTTTGTTAGCTTCGGCAAAATATTCGGAGCGGGCGCCGCTGACAATCTGAGTTCGGCGGAGCTGGCCGGAACGGCGGCCGCATATTTATTCTGCGGTATTTTGTTCGTTCTGCTCGTTTTTACTTTAATTTATTTCAAACAATACGGCTTTGAACATAAATTTGTGGTCCTGTTCGGAACAGCAGGCTTTTTATTCAACGTTTCGGTCTGCAGCCTGACCGATATACTGATCTGCAGATATGTAATGCCCTCGGCGGCCTTTTTAATCCCGGCGGCTTCCGTATTTCTGATATATCTTACGGAGCGGGGAAAGAGGCGAATCTGCCTGGGAGTATGGGCGGCGGCGCTTATATATGCGGCGCTGTCGATAGGCTGTTTCTGCGTAAATCCCAGCTACCGTGATTTGAGCGATTCCGATCCCCATACGGTTGAGGGCGGGGCGTATGAGGAGGCGGCCGCCTGGCTCAATGAAAACGGATATACCAAGGGTCTGGGCACCTTCTGGCATTCCAACATGATAACCGAGCTTTCCGACGGCAGGATTGAAATGTGGATTGTCCGCAACGGCAGAGGCATAAGATATAAAAACAAGGAGTGGATCGGCTTTAAAATGCTGCAGTGGCTGCAGAAGCGCAGTCATATTTACAGTCTTCCCCGAAGCGGCAAGGTCTTTCTTCTGTTGATTTCCGACGAAGCCGATTATGACAAGCTTCATCTCTTTGCCGATAAGAGGCATTTGGTTTACAGCAAATCCGGCATAAATATTTACGGATATGTCAGCTATAAAAGGCTGCTGCTCAATGTCTGCGGCAGAAATCTGCATAAGGTAATGAAATACGGCCCTCAGGATAAGCAGAAGGAGAGCAAGTATTCCAGAATCTGGCTCAGGCCCGGTTATTTGACTTCCGGACCCTCGCTGTCTTTGCCCGACGGCAAGTATAAGCTGCTCATAGAGTGCGAAATTAAAAACGGCCAGAAACTCAATGGCGAAATCCGCTATTTCGACCGCGGATCGAAAGCGCTTCCCTTCGAGCTGAAGGACGGCCTGAATGAAATCCCCTTTAAGTTTGATAATTATGTAAGATATTTGGAGTTTGCCGTCGGCAACGCCAACGATGAAAAAGCTACGCTGGTCAGCACAAAAATAGTCTGCGATTGAGAGCTCTTCATTTAGTGAAGCGAGGAAATCTCAAAAGCCGAATTTTTCGCTTAAATCACTTGAGACCGATCAAAGCGGGCTGAAAATGTTTGGCCTAATTGCAGGCAGTTAAGCTGCTTCAGGCAGGTTTTTCTTGCTTTTATAAATAAATTTTAAGTTTATGCAGAAAAGTAATGTCAGTCCCGACTATGTGAGCTTTGTTGAGGCTCTGGAAAAATCTACAGATAAAGAAAAGCCGTCCGTTTGGGGAAAATGGAAGAACTTTTCCACAAAGGCAGCCACGCTGCTGGCCAGAATTTTGCTGACGGTCTTTTATTGGATTTTCGTAACTCCCTTTGCTATAGGAGTACGTCTTTGTTCGGATGTGTTAGGTCTGAAATCTAAAAAGGGCGGCGCCTGGACGCCATCTCATTCTATAGATGCGGAGTCACAGTTTTAAATGCGGGTTTTAGGTATTTCTTGCTTTTATCACGATTCGGCGGCGGCCATTATCGTCGACGGCCAGATCGTCGCGGCCGCCGAGGAGGAGCGCTTTTCCAGAGTAAAGCATGACTTCCGCTTTCCGGTCCATGCCATAAAGTTCTGCCTGGAAGCGGCTTTCTGCAAGTCCGAGGAGTTGGATCTGGTGGTCTTTTTTGAAAAGCCCTTCCAGAAGTTCGACCGCCTGCTGATGTCGGCTCTGGCCACCTGGCCGAGCTCGGCGGTTTCCTTCCGGGAATCCTCGCTGGTCTGGCTCATGGACAAGCTTTGGGTGCGCTCATTTTTGCAGGAACAGCTGAATATTCCCAAGGAAAAAATTGCCTTCTGTTCTCACCATCTTTCACATGCCGCCAGCGCTTACTATCCTTCCGGCTTCAACAAGGCCGCGCTGCTGACTGTAGACGGCGTGGGCGAATGGGCGGTAGGGGCCAGAGGCTCGGCCTGGGGCAATACCATAAATCTGGACGACGAGATGCGCTTTCCCCATTCGCTGGGACTGCTCTACAGCGCCTTTACCGCGTTTCTGGGCTTCCAGGTCAACGAAGGCGAATACAAGGTCATGGGCATGGCGCCCTACGGCAAGCCCCGCTATGCCGAGACTATTCTGAAGAAAATGGTTCGTCTCCATAACGACGGTTCTTTCACGCTGAATATGGATTATTTCGCCTTCCATCATTCAGCCTATCATTCTTTCACGGAAAAATTCTGCGATCTGTTCGGCACGCCCCGGACTCCGGCTGAGTCCAATCTTCTGGACCCCCATTATGCCGATATCGCCGCTTCAATTCAGAAGGTGGCCGAAGAAATTTTGGTGCGTCAGGCCCAGGCGCTAAACCGCAAGTACGGTCACGACTGTCTGTGTCTGGCCGGCGGCGTGGCACTCAATTCCGTGGCCAACGCCAGAATTTACCGGGAATCAGGCTTTAAGCATATTTATATCCAGCCCGCCGCAGGCGATAACGGCGGAGCCCTGGGAGCGGCGCTGTGGGGCTATTTCAACGTTTTGGGCGGCAAAAAGCGCTGCCGCCAGCTCACTCCTTACTTAGGGCAGGAGCATGACGATTTCGCCATTGCCGATTATCTGCGCTCTCAGAACTGCAAGTTCAAAGAATTCCCAGACATGCAGTCTATGTATCAGGAGGTGGCGGCCCGCCTGGATTACGGCCATGTGGTCGGCTGGATGAAGGGCCGTTTCGAGTGGGGGCCCCGTGCTCTGGGCGCGCGCTCAATTCTGGCCGATCCGCGCTCCAATTACATGAAGGATCTGGTCAACGCCCGCATCAAGTTCCGCGAGCCTTTCCGTCCTTTCGCCCCTTCGGTTCTGGCCGAAGGCGTCGAGGATTTCTTCGATATTCCCAATTCGGCCTACATCGATCCGCTGCGCTTCATGCTCATGGTCGTTCCCGTCTATGAGGACCGGCGCGAGGTAATACCCGCCGTCACCCATGTGGACGGAACCTCCAGAATTCAGGCGGTTTACCGTCAGGAGAGCCCCTTCTATTACGAACTGATCAATACGTTCTATCAGCGCACCGGCGTGCCGCTGCTGCTGAATACCTCCTTCAACCTGCGCGGCGAGCCCATTGTCAATACTCCCGAGGAGGCCCTTTCCACCTTTATGCGCTCCGACATGGACGCTCTGGTCATGGGCAGAATGATGGTCAGCCGCCGGCCTTTGACCGATCAGCGTGTCGTTCCCGGCGCGGAAATAGAAAAATGGTCGCACAATCCTACGATGGCCGCTCCCCAGACCAACGCCGAAGGCCGTGCGGCGGCTTCCAAAAAGATCGTCTATAAGCCGGCCAACGGCAAGGTCAATCTGGCCGAGGGCGGCGGCAGGATGGGGGCGATTATTAAATATACGGCGGCCTTCATCGCTGTATTGATTGCTCTGGAGCTGCTGGTGGCTTTAGGCATAAGCAATACCAACATGCAGATGCGCGGCCTTTATACCGCTACCGACAAGGGCATGCGCATGACGCCGGGCTGGTCTAAGACAATCAAGGGACCCGAATTCAAAGCCGACGTCCTGATCAGCAAGGAGGGCTGGCGCGATCTGCCCGCCCTGCGTCCCGAGGACCAGTTCCAGAACGATCAGGTTAAGCTTCTGGCCTTAGGCGACAGCGAGAATGTCAGCCGCCGTCCCGGCGTGGGGCAGAAGATTCTGGCTTTGGGCGATAGCTTTACCTTCGGCTGCTGGTCGAACGCGGAGGACACCTGGGCCAATCAGGTGCAGCGCATTACCGGCGCCCGGGTAGTCAATTACGGCATCCCCAACGCCGGCACTTCCACCATGCGCAAGGTCTATCAGAGCTTAAAGCCGGCCGAGCGCAGGGCGGATATCGTTCTTTTAGGCTTCTATACCGGCAACGATTTCTATGACAATATGGTCGGCGACGACGGTTTTACCGTCTCCGACGGCGCGCTGGTCATGACTCCCAAGGCTGAAGCCCGCTGGGGCCGCTACAACTGTCTGGCCAAGAGCAACGCCGCCAAGATCCCGGAATCCGACAAAATTCCCTGGTACAAACCTATAATACGCCGCAGCCATCTCTATCAGCTTCTCTATCCGATGTTCTTCCTGAGCAGCAAGGCTCTCTATGTCAACGCTCCTCAGGCCTGGTATTTGAACGAGTACACCAAAGAGATGAAGGACGGCGTGGCCAGAACTCTGGATGAACTCAACAAGCTGCAGGCCTTGTGCAATGAACACGGCAGCAGTTTTGTGGTGGCCATTATCCCATCGATGACTGAGGTATACGATCAGGACTGGAACGCCTGGCTCGATTACAGCGGCTGTGAGGCCGGAAAGTTTGATCGCTCCAAGCCCAGGAAGATTATCCTGGACTGGGCGGAGAGCAAAGGCGTCTATGTTGTCGACCTTTTGCCCGGCTTAGTCAACCGCTCCAGGCTTTACTACAAAGCCGATATGCACTTCAACGGTTTGGGTCATTTTCAGGCCGGAGAAATTATCAGCGAATATCTGGACAGATCCGGCATATTTGACGTGAATATGGTCAATACCGGCGTCGAGGGCAGCGAAGATGTTGTTTCCGGCGACGTTATGCCTGAAGACGACGGCTCTGTAAATGTCAAGGCCGGTAAAGAAAAGGGGGTTGATCTGTAATGAAAGAGTTTTTCGGAAAGCTGGGACGCCGCTGGGTGATCGCCTGCGAATTTGTGCAGTTTCTGGCCGGACGCCGGCTGTGGCTGGTACCCTTGGTGGTGGCTCTGTTCTGTATGATTCTCTTTGTGGCTTTTGCCCAGGCCACGCACATAGCGCCGTTTATATATACGCTGTTCTAAGCTTTTGGCGTCAGATTCTTCGCTGCGCTCGGAACTGCGAATGTTCATTTTGCTGACAGCTATCATGGCATGCGGGTTCGGTGTGAGCGAATATTTTTCATAGTTGATTGACATTAAATAAAATGGTAAAATACACAAAAACAGGGGGGTGGTTTTTGTGTCTGAATCGACAGGTAATAATCAGTATCGCGATAGGCTCTTTAAGTTTATTTTTGGCAATCCGGAGAACAAAGAATGGACTCTGAGCCTTTACAATGCCGTTAACGGCTCGCATTATACAGATGCGGATGCGATTAGGCTGAACACCATTGAAACTGCGGTTTACATGGGTATGAGAAACGATGTGTCGTTTTTGATCGACGATACGATTAGTTTTTACGAACAGCAATCGACTTTTAATCCCAATATGCCCATGCGGTTATTCATTTATGCGGGGATGGTATATGCCAGGTATATTGAGGAAGGCAATGACTATCGCCGTTACAGCCAGGTTCAGCAAAAGGCGCCTGCGCCGAAGTGCGTGTGCTTTTACAATGGAACCGCTGAAAAAGAAGATAAAATTGTCCTAAAATTATCGGACTCTTTTGCCGGTGAATCAGATATTGAAGTAAAAGTGACGATGATAAATATTAATTACGGACATAGCCAAGAGCTGCTCGAAGTCTGCAAACCGTTGAAAGAGTATGCTTGGTTTGTCGATAGGGTGCGTTATAATAAGACTATAACGGAGACTTTAGAAGCGGCATTGGACGAGGCCTTAAAAGAGCTGCCCGGCGATTCTCTTATAAGGCCGTATCTTTTAGCGAATAAAGCGGAGGTGAAACGTATGTGCATTACTGAGTACGATCATGTGAGAACTCTTGCCGAACAGCGAGAAGAGGGCAGAGAAGAGGGCAGAACTGAGGGTATTGAAGTCGGTAAGCTTCGTATGCTTGTTAAGCTTGTAGAAAAGGGCCTCTTGACGCTTGAACAGGCTGCCGAAGAAGTAGGTATGACCATTTCCGGTTTTAAAGAAAAAGCCGGCAGTCTCAATCTGTCTTAAGGTTGAAAACGAGCTTTGAACAGATATGCTTTGTCAAGGTTTTGCGCGCTGGGACGGTGAACATTAAACAAGTATTTTTTGATTATATTTGCTTAAAAAGCGTGCTGTATTTTAAGAAAAGATCTGTCGGCTATATTTGTATTTACAATGTGACTGTCAAGAATCAGCTTTATCTTTTCAGGCAGTTCAGATATTTTTATCGGGGTTTCAGGTCGGGCGATTTTTTTATATGCGTCAGGGTATTCGCCGTCTGTGACCGCGTCGAAACAAAATATGCCTTTGGACGCTAGAAGCAGGCCGTCCTCTGCAAGCGGACAGCCGTCGGCAGGAATTAATAAAATGCCCGCGGTTGTTTTTGGCATTTTTTCCATAAAAAACTCTTCTAAGAGCTCTGTTTCTTCACGGCTTCTGCATACAAATTCCGGTACGCTGCCTATTCCGCCGGAAGTACATGCAAAAATGCATCCGTTTATATCTGCTCCAAACCACATGAGGTCTTCGCATTGAAGATCGGTTTCGCTGTATCTCACTGCCGTCTCCTTGGTAATGGATGAATGGATAACTGTATTATAATATAATTGGTTCAGCAGATCCTTGTCTTAGAGATCTCGGCATGTGCTAAAGGAATAACAGGCGTATAAACAAATTTATTTTTATTTGCGGAGGAAGCGGAAATGACGGATAAGCGCGTGAGGCCGGGCAGCGGCGGCGATAAATACGTCCCTTATGAGGAGCGCGTCGGCGGAGAGTCAGCAGTGTTTTTTACGAAAGAGCTTTCGGAAGAGGGCTTAAAAAGAGTTTTTGCCCGTATCGGTTCGGTTCTGCAGGGAAAGATAGCCGTCAAGCTCCATACCGGCGAGCCTTACGGTCCCAATATTATTCCCAGGCCTTGGGTCAGGGCTTTGCTGGAAGACTGCCTGCCGGCGGCCCGCATCGTTGAAACTAATTCCTATTACGACGGCGACAGATATACGACGGAAAAGCATCGCCGGACTTTGGAGACCAACGGCTGGAACTTTGCGCCGGTGGATATTCTCGATGAGAACGGCTTCGTTTATTTCCCCATAACTGGCGGAAAATGGTTTGCGGAAATGGCGGTCGGCAAAAACCTGGCCGATTATGACTCGCTGTTGGCTTTGACTCATTTTAAGGGCCATGTTAAGGGCGGCTTCGGAGGCTCGAATAAGAATTTGGGCATCGGCTGCGCCGACGGGCGAGTGGGCAAGGCTATGATCCATACTACCCCCAATCAGTCCAATCAGTGGGATATTTCCAATGAAGAATTTATGGAGCGCATGACGGAATCGACGAAATCAGTTGTCGATCATTTTGCCGGTCGTATAGCTTATATAAATGTCATGCGCAATATGTCCGTTTCCTGTGACTGCGAAGGCGTTTATGCCGCTCCCGTGGTTACGCCTGATATAGGTATTTTGGCCTCTTTAGATATCGCGGCCTTAGATCAGGCCTGCGTCGATCTGATATATGCTCTTCCGGATAAGGCCGGCGGCGCCCTGAGAGAGAGAATAGAGTCCCGCCGCGCTCTGCGGCAGCTCACTTATATGCAGGTGCTGGGAATGGGCAATTTAAAATATCGGCTTATCGACACAGACAATAACGATCGGGAGGTCAGCGCCGCGGAAGCCGTAAAGGGAATTGAGCCCTTCTGGAAGCCCGATAGGTGGAATTAATCGGATATACGCTTTCGAGCGGGGGATCGCTTATATTATAATATCGAGCCTTCGACGGAGGGGCAGATATAAGACAGAGGCCGAACTGCATGCATTGCTATTTAATTAAAGATACGCTTCAAGAGTGCAGCATAGACGATATTCTGCAGAAGAATGGTCCTTATGCCGCAGTTTTATCGGAGGAAGAGTGGAAGAGGGAGAGAGAGCATTTTGACGTCGGTATAGATATTGAGCCCTGCTTAATTGATATTTTAGTTTCGGAAGCCAACGTCAACTATGATTCGATTACCGGTACGTTTTGTCTTCCCGACAGAACCCAGCCCGACCGCGACGATAAATTTGCCTTTGTGCTGGATGAAAAGGGCGTTGTCTTTATCGATAATTCCAGTACCGCCCTGAGGCTGGTTCAGGCTATTCAGATCGGCAAGCGCTGGGGACTGCCCAGTCTGGAGCGTTTCCTTTACGATTTTCTGGATCAGCTTATTTCCGGAGATATCCGCAGACTGGAAAACTCTGAAAGAGAACTGCGCCGAATGGAGGCGGAGATAATAAAGAGCGGGCAGATGATAGAATCTGAGCGTATTATTGAGCTGCGCAACAACATTCAGACCCTGAGAGAGCATTATGAACAGTTAGAGGATATCGCGCAGGTCTTTGATGATAATGAAAACGAATTTTTCAAAGAAGAAAATCTCCGATATTTCCGCATGTTCTTAAACCGGCTGAGCCGGCTGCTGGAAAAGTCTGCCGGTCTGCAGGTATATACCGCCTCGGTGCGCGATCTTTACAATACTCAACTCGATATCAGGCAGAACAGAATTATGTCTGTTCTGACGGTGATAACTACCGTATTTTTTCCGCTCACCCTTATAACCGGCTGGTACGGCATGAACTTTGCCAATATGCCGGAACTTACTTATGAATACGGCTATCCTATCGTAATTGCGGTCAGCTTAGGCATTATTTTGCTCAGCATAATATTCTTTAAAAACAAAAAATGGTTCTGAAGCCAATATCATAAAATTAAGGCAAAATATTGCTGAAAAAGGTACATTAGCTTGTTTTGCCAATGCTTGTAAATGTTTTTTCTGTCATTGAGAGCGCAGCGAAGAATCTATAAAGCATGTTCTGCATGTTTTCGCTGCGTCTGTTTTGTTTTGCGCTTCGCCCCGCGGCTGCATTAGGCTCGGACGCTCGCTTAAGCGCAAAACAAAACCTGTGTTAAGCATATATGCCAATAGCTTGCAGTTGCTTAACTTACCGACAGCGCCATATATCTTTGCTCAGAAGCCGGTCGTTTCGGCATCAAAATGCAGCGCTGTTTCAAGACCGCTGAACAAGGCAAGCTTCAATGTCTCAGGCTTGCACATGTATAAATAAAAAAGGGGCTGTGAAAAAACAGTCTTAATAAAAGGGGC
>JAFTAM010000051.1 GCA_017458675.1 bacterium | reverse complement strand
TCCGCAGAACTGGCGGTTCCTCGGTCGGCAAGCACGGCTATCGGCCCGTTAAAAGCCGCTCCCTGAGAGTTTTTCATGCGCTTGACCGAATCGCGCCTTTTGACAATAACCAGCTCGCCCTGCTTAAAGATGGCGGCGGTACGCAGTCCCTCTTTAAAATCTCCTCCGGGATTGCCCCGCAGATCCAGAACCAGCTTTTTCAGATTGCCGCCGCGCAGTTTTTTCAGCTCTGCCGCAGCTTCGTCCCCGGTTGTCGGAGAAAAATAGCCGATTTTTATATAGCCTATTCCTAAATCGGAATTGAGCATTTTACCCTTAACTTTAGGCAGACTTAAAGAAGCTCTGACAATTTCCAGACGCAGGCTTTTCCCCCGACGGACTATATCCAGAACGGCCGTGCTTCCGGCAGGCCCGGCAAGGAGGTCGCCGGCCCGATAAAAAGTCATGCCCTTAACCGGCTGTCCGTCCACTGCGACAATAAAATCGCCGGGAAGAAGTCCCTTTCTTTCGGCGGGAGAGCCAGGGACGGTACCTGCCGCCATCAAACCGCCCTTCCAAGCCAGTTCCACTCCTATTCCGGAGAAACTGCCGTCAGTCGCGAAACGCCTGTCTTTATCCATATCCTCCTTGGTCAAAACCGCCGTATAAGGATCGCCGACGCTTTCAGCCAGGCCGAAAACAGCCTTCTCGGCGGCGGCGTTAAATCTGTCCGGATACTGATTCTGCAGTTTGGCAAAAGCGGCGTTCAAATTGCTTCCGGACACATTCAGACCGGCCGCCTCCGGTATCACTTTGGCGAGCGCTTTCAGCATGCCGGCATTAAGCTTTTCCTCCGCAGGCGAAAATATGGATTTGTCCATGAGCATTTGTCTGACCGACTGAACAACGGCTATAACTTGCTGAGAAGCTGATGCCAATTCACCGTAATATAAACAGGAAACGGCCAAAACTACAAAGAAAAAAAGTACCGTTGAGATCTTTCTTATGTAGTTGGCGGCGTACTGCGAAGGATTGTTTTTCATCTCAAACGCCCTTTCGATATTAAGAAGCCTCTATGTTTGATATTTTATAACAGTATTATTAAAAAGTGAATGCAGAAGCGAACGAACGACAGTTCAATCCGGAGGATTCAGCCTTGGTCTGCATTTATTATTGATTTTGCTGCAAGGATTTCTGACTTTCCGAAGAAAACCGATTCAGCCTGCCCGAACAGCGGGGATCGGATTATTAAAATTTATGCCGTAGATTCGCTCTACCTGCCTGAAAGATATGCCAAATACTTATTATAATTTTTTTAAAGAAGATATTCTGCCTCGGCAAAGCCGAAGTTTATCTGCAAAATCATACGGTAAAATTATAAAATCCGCGGCGGTTTTTGCCTTTTCCCTACTCTTTATAATAGGCTGCTTCATTGCACCGGCATTCTCCGCGCCGGAGCCGGAAATTGACGACGTACTGCAGGATATAGCTTCAAAGACCGCCAGCGTCGGCAGCTATCAGGCCAAAGTTCACCTGCTGATTCAGGACCCGCAGTTCCTGAAGGATTTTTTCTGGAATCCGATGGCCGGCGAGAATTATACGGCCAGGCCCTCCGTGTACGGCATGGTAAAGGGCACGGGCGGCGGCTCCATAGCCAATCTCTACATTCAGTATGAAGGCAACGATTACCAATCTTTCATTATAAACGGGAATGCGGTAAACTACAACGGTCTGCGCAGATTTAAGGATCTCTTCAAAAACGACAAGAAATACAAAACTATAAAATACTCATCCCTCCTTCCGCCAAAAGCTGAATTTCCTATTCCGGCGCCGACCGAGAACGATCAGCAGCAGTCTATGCTTCCCGAAGGAGTTCCCGATTACAGCAAAACGCCGGAGAATTACGTGGATCTCGATCCCAGGGGCTCGGCTCAGATAAACTTTCACCCCCTTAATTTCATTGTTCCTTTTATTCTCCAGCCTTTAAGCAACAGCAACATTTATAAAATTGTATCTTCCAAAGATAAGTTTTTAGGCATTCCCTGTCTGGTCATTCAGATGACCGATAAAAACACCAAGGACACTTCCAGAGTCTGGCTCGACCATAAGAGAATGCGGATACTGCAGGTTGAACACCATGACATAAGGGCCAACCGCAAAATTAACGCCATGTATTTAGGTTATTCCCAAAAGGATGCCGATACTGATTTTGCATTTTATAACCGCGTACAGGTGAGCTGCAACGGCAACCCTGTTTATATGGCGGAAATCTCAGACCCCGTCATCAACATTCTGGAAAAAAAGGCTAAGGTTGAAGAAGAAAAGAGAGAAAAGGAAGAAGCCCGCCACCGTTCCGTAATGGAGCTTATTACCCATCCCACAGATGAGGAAATTCAGATGCTGACCACGGCAGCCAAAAGAGGCTGCACCGTTCTGGGCCTCATTTTACTGGTATTTGCCATGCGCTTTATCTTCTTCAGGGTTTCCCGTCAGGAATTTGACGATCAGCTCATCGTCGTTGACGAAGAAGACGGCCGCTTTGCAGAGATGCTCAACAAAATGGGCTATCGGACCATTCCCTTCACTCCGGATATAGTCAACCAGGAGCGCGAATACTTAGGCAAAGGCGTGACCAAGGAAACTACCTACAGACCCCGCGCCGTGGTCGTTACCCCGGATTCCTTCCAATTCATCCAGAAGCACCTTTATATCATCAAAGCTTACGTCGAGGAAGGCGGACGCGTCTTAGTCATGTACCATCCTCAGTCATCCAATAAGGACCTGCCCTATAAGGTCGAACAGATTCCTTTAAACAACAAGCAGGGATTTTTCTTCGATTATAAGGCCGATACTATCACCAACGTCAAAGGCGACAACGTAAAGCGCCTGGCGCAGGCCTATGCAGGTCCCGAGGTTGTGCTCAGCGTAAACGGCAAAAAATTCAGCGAGCGCCTCCTGTGGTGCTACAAGCAGGACGCCAAAATTGAAGCTACGGTGGCCGGTATGGTCCGGGAAGGCAAAGGCGAATATATCGTCTGCCAGATGCAGTTCTCGCCGTCCGTCACTATCAAAAATACCAACATGCAGTTTATGCTCAACGATATGTTCCGTTACCTCTTAGGTCTGGAAGCTATCAATACCGGAAACAAATAAAATCCCTCAAAGTCTGTTAAATTTGTGCTTTTGCAGCTGAATTCAGCAGGCTTTTTTTATTCTGTCAAAGAATTTCTGCAGGCTTGCTGTGTATATAACCGGCAGCATTAACCAGAGACCTATTTTGAAGGAGGGTACCGGACGGTGCCGACTTATAAGTATCAAGCCCAGACCAGAGATGGCAAGATCATAAACAGTACCATTGAAGCCGTAAATCTAAACGTGGCCATTGATACGCTTACGGGCAAAAAGCTGAAAATTTTAGATATAACTCCGGCCCGCTTTGATCCAATGAGCCTGTTTGCCGGGCTAAAAAGCATCAAACGCCAGTCTGTAGTTATGTTTACCCGCCAAATGGTAACTTTGGTAAAGAGCGGTCTGTCAATAGATAAATCTCTGAGCGTGCTGCAGGAGCAGGAAGAGCATGACAAATTCAAGGCTGTACTGGGCAAGGTTCTCCACGATATCCGCGTAGGCGCTACCATGTCCTGGGCTATGTCGCGCCACCCGGACGTTTTCGACGCTCTTTACATATCTATGATCAAGGTTGGCGAAACCACCGGCGATATGGGCGGTCTGCTTGAGCGTCTGGCTACCTTCCTGGAAAAAGACTCAAATATCCGCCAAAAAGCCAAATCGGCCATGACCTATCCTATCTTTATCTTCGTTGTCTGCGCTTTGGTTATAGGCGGTATTTTCTTATATGTAATGCCTCCCCTGCTGGATACTTTCTCGCAGATGGCCGCCGGTCAGGAAATGCCTCTGCCCACAAAAATAATGTTCTTCATTACCGACATTATTAAAAATCCCATATTCTATTTGAGCTTGGCCCTGCTGGTTATTTACTACTTCTTCTTCGTTCGCTCTTATCTGGAAACTCCCAGCGGTAAATTTAAGCTTGACAAATTCAAGCTCAGCATACCGGTATTCGGCGAACTCAACCGCAAGCTTTTAATTTCCAACTTCTGCCGAGTGCTGGGCACGCTCCTCTCAACCGGCGTTCCCCTTCTGAAAAGCTTGGAAATACTGGAAGACTTTGCCGGTAATTCCTATTTTAAAAATTCTATCGTCGGTCCTATTATCAACGGCATCGAAGACGGCGACAATATGTCGGGCCTGATTGAAGATTCCGGATTCTTCCCCGACATGGTGACCAACATGATAGCCGTAGGCGAAACCACCGGTGAAATTCCTACCATGCTTCAGAAGATTTCGGACTTCTACGACAAAGAAGTGGTCTATGCTTTAGACAGCGCTTTAACTCTGCTTGAGCCTATCATGATCGCCGTCATGGGCGTTCTCGTCTGCTTCGTACTGTTATCGGTATTCCTGCCGCTCTATCAGGTCATTATGAATATGTCATAATTTTTGCTTAGCAGAGTTCTTATAAATGAGGTTCTCAGAATGATTTTTTGGGAACCTTTTTTATTGGCTTTCTTTCAATTAACAAACTGTCAGCAGCCGAGAATCCGTCTCATACTGAAAATTCAATTCACAAGATTCTTCGCTGCGCTCAGAACGACCGTTCAAAAGCTCAGCGTAATAAGTGAGAAATATAGCAAAAAATTCAGCGCCAAAAAACAAAAAGCCGTCGGTCAAAGCCGCATATAAAGCAAAAGAGAAAAAAAAAGAAGCCCAGCATAGGATGCAGCCACAGCACCGTCTATACTGAGCTTCGCTTCAAAAGGGACATAAAGCATACAAAGTCGTTAACTCAGACGCTTACAGGTCCTCCGGCACAGACTCATTTTCTTACCATATATTCGCCGGATTCGCAGTCGCGGTACACAAAGCAATCCTTGTCAAGCAGATATTTTATAAAGGAGCGGTCGGCCCCCACCTTGCGATCTTTTATCCAATATCTGTCGGGAGCATCGTCTTCTTTTCCGAATTTTTCCAAAATCTGATCTAAGCTCATACCGCCGTCGTCAAAGGATTTCTCACATTTATAAACCGACAGCTTTTCATAAACGTCGGCAGGGAGCTCAAAGACGTCCCCTTCGTGAGCCAGCATATACTGTGTGTATTCGGCAATAGGCTCGGTGGGAATGCCGATTTTATCGGCATAACGCAGCCAATCGGAATTATCGAGCACGATATCCGCAGTTTCGCCGGTATCGCGGTTTTTAACCGAAAGAGAAATGAAAACAGCCTGAGTAGACATCTGTCCGTAGCGTTTTTTATGATTTTTCATTGAGCCACCCGCCTTATTTTCCACTGATTTTTCCGCTGAAGCCGCCGAAGTATCCTTGTCGGACGAAGCGCGGCTCTGAGCCCGGGGAGAAGGCAAAGAATTATCCCCCGCAGCCTGCGCCTGAGTATCCTGATTGCAGCCGGCCAGGCAGCAGGTACAGATTAGCATTCCCAAAAACAATTTTTGCAAATTTCTCACCCCTTCCGCTGAAACGCTTAAACTTTAAGCGTATTTGATGATAATGCCTTCCAAAACATTCATCACTTCCTTGCAGCGATCGGTTACGGTTTCCAGACTGCAGTAGATCTCCTTCCATTTAATGAGCTCAACCGCATCCTTTTCTTCTCTGAAAAGCCTGGCCACCGCCTCGCGGCAGATCTTGTCCGCCTCGCGCTCAAAGTTTTTGACCTCTTCACGAATTTTGCTGATATCCTTGAGCTCGCGCAGGCACTCAACGGCCTTAACCAGCAGAGCGGTCATCTTCTGAATAATCTCCGCCAGCTGCAGCGCTGTCTCCGTAGGTTTAGTGACGTTATAAATGCGCATGTTCACCGAAGAGGATTCTATCAGGTCCAGAATATCGTCAAAATTAGCCGTCAAAGCATGGATATCCTCACGGTCGATGGGAGTTACGAAGCTCATGGCTATCTTCTTGGCGACCTCATGGACCAGCTTATCGCCTTGACGCTCCTTTTCCTTTAAAGAGCGCAGATGGACGTCCAGATTGTCAAAATCGTGTAGGAGGTTAACCAGCATATCCCCCGCTTCCTTGCCATACACGGCCTGCTTCTGGAAATTGTCAAAAAAGCTGTCGTCACTGGGCAAAAAATTAAATTTCATATAGAATCCTCCGTTGTCGGTTCCTGTCCGGATCCTAGTTTGTATTTCTAAAAAACCTTCATATTAGATAAAAAAATTTTTTTTCCCAGTTCAAAAGCTAAAAAAAGTTTTCAATTATGCGTATTTTATGATAACGCCTTCCAAAATGTTCATAACTCCCTTGCAGCGGTCGGTAACCGTTTCCAGGCTGCGGTAAATTTCTTTCCATTTAATGAGCTCTATAGGATCAGTTTCACTGCGGAACAGCTTCGACACCTCGTCGCGGAAAAGCTTATCGGCCTCGCGCTCCATCATTTTTATCTCCTCACGCAAAGAGCCTATATCCTGAAGCTCGCTGAGACAGGCGATAGCGTCCACCAGAAGAGCGGTCATTTTCTGAATAATCTTGGCCAGCTGCATGGCTGCCTCAGTAGGTTTGTTAACATTATAAATATACAGATTGACCGATGACGATTCAATTAAATCCAGAATATCGTCGAAATTAGCGGTAATAGCATGTATATCTTCGCGGTCTATCGGAGTAACAAAGCTCTTGGCGATCTTTTTGGCAATTTCATGGACCAGCTTGTCGCCCTGACGTTCTTTTTCCTTTAAGGATCGAAGATGCACTTCGATATTGTCAAAATCGTTAAGCAGGTTAACCAGCATATCGCCGGCCTCTTTGGCAAACTGAGCCTGCTTTTGAAAATCGTCAAAAAAACTGTCCTCGCGGGGTCCGCCGAACTTCATATATTCCTCCAATTTACTGCGGCTTTATTATTCAGCATCCTTGCTGTCTTTGCCGTCTTTTACCGGATTGCCGTTTCCGCTTTCTTTGGCGGAAGCGTTTTCCGGCCATAAAATCTTCACATCAGCCTGCAGACGCAGCTTTTCCAGAAAGCTCTGCAGACGCTCCGAAGCCATAACTTCGATAACCCTAAGACGCAGAGGATCGTAATCGACCGCCCGGCCTTTCACGTAAAAAAGGTACCAGCCTCCGCCGGTGGCAGACATAGGCCTGCTGACCGTACCGATCTTCTGAGCAAAGAGCTCCTTGACGCTGAGAGGATCGAATGTTTCCTCAAGCTCGCTGCGGGTAACCCGTCCCAAACTGCCGCCGAAATCGCGGGTCTGGGGGTCCAGCGAATGGACCATAGCCAGAGAGGAAAAGCCGTCCTCACCCTTTATGCGCGGCAGCAGCGCCTCCGCCTCCGCTTCCGAACCCAACAGAATGCTGCGCAGCTCTACCTCTTCAAAGCGATTCTTATGATCGTTGAAATATTTTTTTCGGTCAGCCTCGGAGACGTTCTGCAAAATCAGTTTATACATGGGGACCGATCTTGACAGATTCTCCTGCAGCCTCTCTTCGTTGAGCTGGTTGGAGGCCAAAAGCTCCTGGGCGTCGGGTCTCTTTTTGTAATCGGCAATCCAAGCCTTCAGCTCGTCGGGAGTCACCGAAATTTTAGCCTGCGCTATAGATTTATCGATCAGGCGCTCGGTAATCATATCCTGCAGCACCGCGGGTCCGTAAAGGCGGCGCAGTTCTCCGTCCAGCTGCTTCAAAGTGATCTGTTCGCCGGAAAACTGCGCGGCGATCTGCTCCTTCTCCGGCTTTAGAATAATACAAGCTTCAGCCGCCGCTATGACAGCCAAAACGCCTATAATTATCAGATTTTTATTCATTGAAAGTTTAAAAGCCAATTTTTGAAGACCTCTGTACTTAAAGCTTCTTTCCGGACTTTGTAAATTCTTGCTTTCCGAGCCTAAATCCGCACCTCAAAATACACAGTATTGACTGCCAGCCGTCTCTGAAGCCAATCTTCTTGCCCTCGGATTTTAAACGCGGACTGTAGGAAATGGGGACCTCTTTTATCTTACAGCCCAAACTGGCCAGTTCCGAAGTAATTTCCGGCTCAATGCCGAAACGATCCTCAGTAAGCCTGAGGCGTAAAAAGACGTCGCGCCTGACGGCTTTAAAGCAGGTTTCCATATCGGTCAGTCTGTAGCCGGTAAACAGGTTGGATAAAAAAGTCAGAAAGCGATTAGCCAGAATATTGAAAAAATAGGCGCCCTGAACAGAATAGGAAAAAGCGAAGCGCGATCCGTAACAAGCCTGAACCTCGCCGTCAAAAACAGGCTGCACCACCTTATAATATTCGGAAGCGGAATACTCTAGATCGGCGTCCTGAATTATGACGACTTTGCCGCGGGCCTGCTCAAGTCCCAAGCGCACGGCATAGCCCTTGCCCCTATTCCGAGGACTGCAGATAATTTTATGTCCCGGTTTTTCCGCCTGAGAGCGCAGAACTTCCGCCGTCCCGTCAGTAGAGCCGTCGTCAACAATAATAATTTCTTTTTCCAAGCCGGGCAGAGAGGCCTCCGAAACCGCTCTGACAACTTCCACAATAAGATTCTCCTCATTATAGCAGGGTATAATGACGCTCAAAAGCCGCTCGTTATCCATACCTTCCGATTCCGACTTAAATTCAACCGGGTTCATGCTAATTTCAAAGCCTGCAGCAGCTCGGCGAACTGCAGCATGTTTAATTGCTGCCTGCCGTCGGAGCGCGCCATATCCGGGTGGGGATGAACCTCCAGCATCAGACCGTCCGCTCCGACAGCCTGCACCGCTTTAGCCAAAGGGATTAAAATATCTCTGCGGCCCGCCGCATGGGAAATATCGGCAATAACCGGCAGATGAGTTTCCTGCTTCAGCAAAGGCACGGCAGAAATATCCAAGGTAGCGCGCACCCAGCGCTCATGAGTGCGGATACCGCGCTCGCACAGAATGACTTTGCGGCTGCCGGCATTGAGCAGATATTCCGCCGACAGCAGCAGCTCCTCCAGAGAAGCGCCGAAATGGCGCTTCAAAACCACCGGTTTATCCTGAGTTCCAACCTCCTTGAGAAGATCGTAATTATACATGCTGCGCGCCCCAATCTGCAGAATGTCCACATAAGGATAGATCTTCTCCAAAAGACGGATATCGGTAATTTCGCTGATTACCGCCAAACCGTGACGCTTGGCCGCCTCATAGAGCAGTTTTAAGCCGGGCAGTCCCAGCCCCTGAAAATTATAGGGAGAAGTCCGCGGCTTAAAAGCCCCGCCGCGCATTATCTTTACGCCCAATCCGGCCAAAGAAGCCGCCGCCTCTTCAATCTGCTCTTCACTTTCCACCGAGCAGGGACCGGCTATTACACAGAATTTCCCGCTGCCGAATTCGGACTCCCCGACCCTGACCACAGTATTTTCCGCCTGAGCCAGACGAGAAAATTTCAGAACGCTGCGATCCTGCTTATCCATCAGGTCCAGAGTTTTTTGAAAAATATCCTTAAAAATAGCGGAAACGGCTTCCCCTTCAAAGGGTCCTGTGTTTTTCTCCAAAAGGCGCTTTAGCATACCGCCTTCGCGCACCGGGTCGAAGCCGGAAATACCCAGCTCGGCCTTGCATTTGCCTATCTGCAGAGCCACTCTCGCCCGCTCGTTGAGCAAATCCAGAATTTTAAAATTTATACTGTCTATTTCCGCTCTGAGATTATCCAAGTTTTCCCGACAAGACACTTTGCAGCTTCCTCAACCGTCCGAAATAATGCCGAACATATATTCCGCCTCTTGTTATCACAAATTCACAAAATACTCCTGCTTTAGATAGATAAGATTCTTCACCGGCTCAGAATGACTGCAGGAAGGCTCAGGAGTACGCGGCGGCACGCTGCCGGGAACGGCAGAATAAATGACCCCGAGGGACAAAAAACTTCAGAAAGCGTCGATTTTATTTTGACAATCTGCAGCGGGTAAATTAAAATAATAGGGATCATAAACAGAGAAAGGAATTTCAAAAATGGGCTTATTCTCCAATCCGGCTTTCTCCGAAGGCAGTATGCAAAGAATCAATCCCAATTACGGAATTGACAATAACTACAGCGGCTACGACAGTTTCAGCGAGGGAAGTCACCAAAACGTAATTTCCGAGCGCATTCCCGATAATGGCCTGACCGTCAGCGCCATAGGCGTATTCAAAAAACTGGCGATCCTGCTCATGATCACCTTCGCCTCGGCCTTGGTCTGCATAGCCTTTCCGCAGCTCATACCTGTCTGCTTTATTCTCAGCCTTCTGGATATCATTTTAGCCATTATTATGGCCTTCAAACCGGAATCGGCCAAGTACCTTGCGCCTGCCTACGCCGTCTGCGAAGGAGGCATGCTGGGCGGACTGACCTATCTGTTTGAAATGGTTTACCCCGGCATAGGCGTTCAGGCCGTCCTGCTCACCCTCTTTGCCGCCTTCGCCTGTCTGGCCGTATACAGGTCCAACGTATTCTCAGCTTCATTCTTCAGCAACAGAACCGTATTGGCGGGACTTCTGGCAGTATGCGGTTTCTCGCTGCTGGGCTTATTCGACCATTGGTTCGGCTGGGGTTTCGCGATCTTCGATGATTTTTCGCCCATAGGCATACTTATAAACGTCGCTATACTCATATTCTTCCTCTATGTATTTTTAGTTGACTGCGATAACGTAGCCAGGGCCATACAAAGAGGCGTAAGCAAAACCTACGAATGGTATCTGGCCTACGGCATGCTCCTGACCATCATTCTCATCTATCTGCAGATATTAAAGATTCTGGCCGCCACCCGGCGCAAATAGACGACAGCCCACAAGACTGTCCTAGTAAACATTTCAAGGCTCTCGCTCAAAACGGGAGCCTTTTATTGTCCGCACTCCCAGCGCAGCCTGTCATCCTGAGCCGCCGTCCATTCTGTCATCCTGAGCCCACAGGCGAAGGTTCTTTGCTCGACAGATTCTTCGCTGCGCTCAGAATGACAAGAATTTCATGTCATCCTGAGCCGCAAGGCGAAGGATCTTTGTTTTCATCATACGCAGATTCTTCACTGCTCTCAGAATGACGGAGGCGCGCCAATAAAAAAGCGGACCGCCGCAGCGATCCGCATTTCACGAAGGAGGGTTCAGACTAAGCCGTTCCCTTCTGCCGTATTATCCGACAACCAGATTCATAAGCTTGCCGGGCACGTAAACGACCTTGCGCAGAGTCTTGCCTTCCAGAGCGGCGGCAATCTTGGGCCTGGCCTTAATGACCTCTTCAAGTTCTTCCTTGCTGAGAGCCTTGGAGACGCGCACGTTTTCGCGCACTTTGCCGTTGATCTGAACGACCAGGTTGAAATCGTCCTCGTGCAGATGCTTTTCCTCATGCTGAGGCCAGGCGGGACGGGACTCAAAGAGGCCCTCCTTATGCCCTAAGAAGGCCCAGAGTTCTTCGGCCATATGGGGCGCCACGGGGGCCAGCATGATCAGATACTGCTCAACGGTTTCTCTGGACACAGGCGCTTTTCTGCCGATCAGGAAGTTGGCCCATTCCATCAAGGAGGCCACCATCGTGTTGAGATGGAGGCGGCTCAGATCTTCGTTGACGCGCTTAATGTACTTGTGAGAAACCTTGAGAACCTCGCCGTCCTTCTCCGCGCCCTCGGTAATTTCGCCCTCGGTGACCAGGGTCCAGACCCGGCGCAGCCAGCGATATACGCCTTCAATGCCGGAATCGTTCCACTCGGCGTCCATCTCGGGAGGACCGATAAAGAGCAGATAAGATCTCAGAGCGTCGGTGCCGTACTTCTTGACCAAATCGTCGGGATTGACGGAATTGCCCTTGGACTTGCTCATCTTTTCCAGACGGCCCGAATTGGCCATGCGGGTAATCATGCCCTGATTGAAGAGGCGCTTGAAGGGCTCCTTGAAGCCTACCAGACCGAGATCGTAGAACATCTTGGTATAGAAGCGCGAATAGAGCAGATGGAGCACCGCGTGCTCGATTCCGCCCACATAGAGATCGACGGGGTTCCAATAGTCGATATCCTCGCGCCTCCAAGCCTTGTCCTTGCAGTCGTAGGAAGCATAGCGCAGATAGTACCAGGAAGAGCAGATCCACTGGGAGAGCGTGTCGGTGTCGCGCTTGGCGGGAGCTCCGCACTTGGGGCAGGCCGTATTGACAAAGCTGTCGATGGCCGCCAAAGGAGAGGCTCCGGTGCCGGAAGGCTCATAGCTCTTGACGTGAGGCAGCAGCACGGGCAGCTGATCCTCGGGGACGGGCACAATACCGCACTTGTCGCAGTAAACCATGGGAATGGGAGCTCCCCAGTAGCGCTGGCGGGAGATCAGCCAGTCGCGCAGGCGGTAATTGACGACGGCCTTGCCGATGCCGGCTTTTTCCAGCTTGGCGATGACGGCCTTCTTGCCCTCTTCGGTCTTACAGCCGGAAAACTCCTGAGAATTGACCATGACGCCGTATTCGCAGTAAGCCTCCTCATAGGGCTCGGCGCCGAATTTTTCCTGCCAGGCTTTATCGACGGCCTGACTGTCGGAGAAATCGATACCGTCTTTGCGCAGCGCCTCGGCCTGAGCGGCGCTCATAACCACCTGGCGGATGGGCAGATTAAAGGCCTTGGCAAATTCCCAGTCGCGCTCGTCGTGGGCGGGAACGGCCATAATTGCGCCGGTGCCGTAGTCCATCAGGACATAGTCGGCTATCCAGATGGGGACCTTCTGGCCATTGACGGGATTTAAAGCGTAAGCTCCGGTGAATACGCCGGTCTTCTCCCTGCGTTCCTGACGCTCAACCGCGCTCTTGGTGCTGGCGTAGGCCACATATTTCTCTACCTCTTCACGCTGGGCGTCGGAGGTCAGCTTAGCCACCAGTTCATGCTCGGGGGCCAGAACCATATAGGAAACGCCGTAAAGGGTGTCGGGGCGGGTGGTGAAGATCTCCAGAGTATCTTCGCAGCCT
Organism: bacterium; assembly: GCA_017458675.1. GTDB lineage: Bacteria > Vulcanimicrobiota > Xenobia > Xenobiales > Xenobiaceae > RGIG3641. Next base: position 2,169 of record JAFTAM010000051.1, on the reverse strand, counting down.
TCAAGCTTGAAGGTAACCTTGGCGCCTTCGCTGCGGCCGATCCAGTCGGTCTGCATCTTCTTGACCTTCTCCGGCCAGTCGAGGTCCTTAATATCGTCAATCAGACGCTGAGCGTACTTGGAGATGGCAAAGAACCACTGAGAAAGGTTCTTCTTGGTGACGACGCTGTCGCAGCGCTCGCAGCGGCCGTCCTTGACCTCTTCGTCGGCCAGGCCGGTGGCGCAGGAGGGGCACCAGTTGATGGGAGAATCTTTTTTGTAGGCCAGCCCCAGCTCATAGGCCTTGAGGAAGGTCCACTGAGTCCACTTGTAATATTCGGGCGTGGAAGAATTGACCTCGCGCTCCCAGTCGTACATCGAGCCCATGTCCTTAAGCTGGCGGCGCATGTTGGTGGTAGCCGCCAAGGTCTGATCCACAGGATGAATCTTTTTCTTAATGGCCGCGTTCTCGGCAGGCAGGCCGAAAGCGTCCCAGCCCATGGGATGGAGCACCTGATAGCCGTTCAGGGTCATATAGCGGCTGACTACGTCGGAAAGCACATAGCCGCGCCAGTGGCCTACATGGAGTCCCTCGCCCGAAGGATAAGGGAACATATCCAGGCAGTAATACTTAGGGCGCTTATCATTTTTAACCGCATGATGCAGCCCCTTTTCTTCCCAGATATCGCGCCATTTCTGTTCAAACGCAGAAGGATCGTAAAGCATATAAAAGCCTCCTAAAAGAGAAAAAAAACCAGCCCGTCTAAGGCGGTATATTTTTAAACCTTCTTATTGAAAAAACAGCGTCTATGCTTTTACAGAAATGATATTAAAACCTTCTTAACATCGCTGACCGCCGGCCTAAGGGATCCGGAACACGGCCGCGGCCAAAGATTCTTCGCTGACGCTCAGAATGGAGGCATGAATGGATTACTCAGAATGACAAGCCGGAAAGGCTTACTCAGAACGGCAGCCAAGGCAAAGGCGCTAAGAAGGACAGCCGGGATAAGCCGCTGCCAAAAGACCTTGAGGAAACTGTCCGCGGCTTGAGCAAGCCAAGGGGATAAAAAAAACTGCCCCGGACCCGAAGGCACTCAGAAGCAGTTTTTCAGGCTTTAAACGCGGCTCAAAGCCGCCGGATTAAAGCTTATACTCTGGGATCGACCAGGGCGTAGCCGCCGTTTTCCAAAACATAAACGACGTTTATACGGCCGTTGTCGACATTGTTGAAGGCATAGAACATGTAGTTTTTGTCTTCCAGAATTTTAATGGCGTTTTCCACGTTCATGGGTTCGGCCGCGTAAGTCTCTATATGCTTAATCGGCGAATCGTCTTCGACGGGAATGAAGGCAGCTTCATTCTGCTCCTCGCGTTCTCTGCGGCCGGCCTCAATATTCTTGGAACGGGCCTTGCCGAGCTGCTTTTCTAATTTTTCCACTACCGTGTTGATGGAGCGGTACATATCGTAGCTGTCGTGCTCTTCCGCACGCATCTCAAAGCCCTTGCCGAAAAGGGTAATTTCGGCGATATGACGGCTGCGGTCGGTAGAAAGCGTAACATTGGCGGTGACAACAGTATCAAAACGGCCGATCTTGCTGTTGAGCTTATCAATAACATGATCTCTGAGAGAAGTGCTGACATCTATGTTTTTTCCACTTACTGTTATCTGCATAATGGTTGCCTCCGGACGTACTGTTCTGTGCAAAAACGCCTCGTTATAAACTTAAAAGTGTAACAAAGCTTTACAATCGTTTATTTCGACACGGAAGAAGGCTCAACCCTTTTTTTCAGAAGAAAAAGCCGACGATTGTTTTTCAAACAGCCTGCAGAGGCAATTTTATGCGTCCATACATTGAGCTTTGCCTGCGGCTCCGGACGCAGGCCGGCATAAATTCACGGAATCTATACAGTTTTACATAAAAGATCCTACGACGCAGCTGCATCTGCAGGCACAGGATGACAACAAACCGTATCATTATTAGCGACAGCGAAAAAACAATACAGCAATTACACTACAGCAAAGCCAAAGGAATACAATAATTAACGAAATAATCGGGTAGGAGACTGACCGCTTAGCGGTCAGCCGACCTCCCACAGAACCGTGCGTACCGGTCAGTACACGGCTCCTCCTTTGTTTACGCCGCAACAAACTTATAATACGGTAAAAACATCTGGAACCCAGCCCTTTCTA
>JAFTAM010000050.1 GCA_017458675.1 bacterium | reverse complement strand
TCAACATTGAGATGCAGACCACCGACAGAGCGCTCAGCGAGCTTCCTAAGCGCGCCAGATTCTATCAGGCTTCGCTCGATCTCGACGCCCTGGACAAAGGCCGGGAATATAACGAACTGAACAAATCCTATATCATCTTCATCTGCACCTTTGACCATTTCGGACTGGGACGCAAAGTTTATACCTTTACCAACCGCTGTCACGAAAGCGAAGGCCTGGAGCTCGGCGACGAGACCTGCAAAATTTTCCTGAACGCCAAGGGCACAATTGGCGACACCGACGAGGATATCGACAAATTCCTGGCTTATGTCAACGGAAATGCCGCTGAAGGCCAGTTCACGCAGGATGTCGCCTCCGAAGTCGAACGTATTAAACAGCAAAACAGAGTGAGGAGCGAATATATGTCGTTAATGTTAGCCTTAAAACAACAGCGCCGCGAAGGCTACGACGAGGGCAAAACCGAAGGCATTGCTGAAGGCATTACAATCGGCGAAGTTAAAGGCAAAGCCGAAGGACAAAATACAGAGCGGGTTTTCTCTATCCGAAACTTGATGAAAACCATGGGTCTTACGGCCAAGCAGGCTATGGACGCCCTCTTGATCCCGGCGGAAGAACAGCAAAAATATCTCGCCCAGATTTAATAAACGTTTTATTGACGCAAATATAAGGAGCGCCACACCCTTTTCAGGCGCTCCTTTGCGTATTTGCGGCCGGCGCAGCAAAGCGCCGCCCTTAGGAAAGACAGACCGCGCATTGTTAAGCAAAACGAATGGCCTTTTGCCATTACTTTCAAAGCTCCTCAGGCGCTTCCCAACGGCCGCTGCGTCTTCCGTTGACGCGGCGGAGACAGCCTTTCTTCTGAAGCGCGACCGTACGCCTTGATCGTGCGTTCTGATTTGCCGACTGCGGCTGCAAGTTCTTTTTGAGTAACCGTCGGCTTCGCAGCAATCAGACGGAGAATGCCAGCTCTTCCAAAGTGCAGTTCAAAGTGCAGGAATTGCACTTTGATGTTCCTGCCGCTGCACTTCGTTCCGCCGCTTCGGTTTTATAATCTGCATGGAGATACCGATTCTTCAATTCATGCTGAACGCCGAGCAGAAGATTCTCAAAAAAATTCTCAAGAAAACTGCCGACGGCATCGATCCCTTTCTGCAGATTGCTGTAATTAGCTCGGACGAGCGCATTGCAAAAATACCAGAAATTGATTGCAAACACATCGTTGTTTACCGCGAAGCCGAAGCTCTTCAGATATTTTACAATAAAAACCGCTGCAGCGCGCGTATTGCCTTCACAGAAGTACAGAAACAACGTCCGCTTCCGGCGTGCCGTCTTCTTCAGCCTGACGGTTAGCCTCTTCTTTGTAGTAACTCTAAATGCGCCGCTTGGCTTCGGCAATATCAATGCCGCCTTCGATATGCTCCTTCGCAGTCTCCAGCAAATAGGCCGAAGTCTTCAGACCGTCCACAGCCCGGAGTCCGATAGCCGTCCGCCAGGCCGCGCTTTTTTCGGCGCGTTCCGGTTCTCCCTGACGGATATATTCGCCTAATTCCAGCTTCCATCTGTCCAGGTCTGACACAAGTTCCAACTCTTTTTGCGAACGATTTCAAATGTATTTTACCATAATTACGCCGCTGCAACAAAAAGAATTGCACTAAGCGAAGAACAGCGCCATAGGGAAAATTGTCTCACAGTTAAAGGCTCAGTATGTTTAGATAGCTATTTGAAAGGCAGGACGAACAAAAGCAAAGGCATTGCACACACGGCTGCAGTAGTGAAATTCGACTAACCTACCGGCTGCGTTTACATACGCCGCGGAGAAATCGTGATTGCCGCGCGAACGCAGCCACCACGCATTGTCAGTACTATCATTTGTATCTGCACCGATTTTTAATATGTACGCAGTAGATTTAGTAATGCGGTCATTATCATCGGCAAATAAACTCTCAGCCTCATCTCTACTTAACAAATACACGCGATCGTCCGTCTTAGGACCGGCATTATTGGCAAGATGGTTCGTCTTGATTAAAGATTGTTCTACTTCTGTGAACGCTTTCTGCAAAAACTCACCGTTCAGCCAACTGCGCAATGTACAACCTCTCCAGGTTACAGCGCAATCTCTTTTATGGTAAGGCTTAACATCCAAACCCAGCTCCGAAATTACCAGCAGGCTGTCCTTATCGCGGCGCAGCACACGCCAGGTTATCGGCTGCACTTCCCCATTTTCGCCTTGCGGATAACGGCCAAATTCAAAGCGCTCGCCGACCTGCTTATCCGCATAGGCCGCCCGCAGCAAAGCTGTAGGGTCACTCAGCTCGGCCAGCCTGCGTTCCGCTTCGTCATAGCCCTGTTCCGCCGCCAGGAGCAGCCACTTTTTGGCCTCTTCGCTATCGGCTTTTACGCCTTCACCGCTGATAAGGCACAGGCCCAGCTTGTACTGAGCGATAACATTGCCTTGTTCGGCCGCTTTTCGGTACCAGGAAACCGCTTCCGCCTTGTTTGCCTCTGCTCCGTCGCCGTTAAAAAGGCTGTTCGCCAAAGCCAGCTGCGCTGAAACTAAGCCCATTTCCGCGGCGCGGCGGTATAAGTTAAGGCCCAGCTTCCTTTCCGCTTCGCTGTCTGACTTGCATAAGCGGCGGCCCTCTTTAAAGAGGTCCTCCGCGCTTTCGTCGGCGTTCAGCAGGCGCACCGTCTTATCGCACAAAGGCTTGAGCGCGCCGCTATCGCTCATCAGCTCGGCAATGTCCCTGAAATAGGCTTCGTCGTCGGCGTCAAAATACTGATAGCGCGAATACCGGCCGGCCAGCAGACCCTGCAGCCATTCTTCGGCGGGCTTTTCGCCGCGCAGCGCGCACCAGGCCTCCACAGAATCGCTCAGCCATTTGTCGAGGCGCTTTTCATCCGCAAAATCTTTCAGCTTTTCGGCATAGCTCAAGCGCAGAAGGTGCGCGTTGGCCAGCTTATTGTTTACGTAGTCTTTGGCAAAAGCGCTGTCCGGACCCAGCAGAAGCTCGTATATACCCTCGTAAAACTCGGTAAAATCCTTCTTAAATTCATCATAGCCCAAAGGCGTACCGCTTACGCCCTGTTCAAGCTCGTCTTTGGCTATTTCCGGGAACACCGGCATGCGATTGTACTGAGCCAGATTGAAGGCGTCGAAATTGCAGCCGACGATCATCTTGAAGCAGGCGCAGATCCAATCGGCCAAGCGGCGGCATTCATCATCATTCAGCCAGCCTTTTTCGGTTTTTACCCGGCAGCTGCGTTTGCGGAAGGTGTACTGACGGTATTTCTTGGTGAGATCGTCGCCAAGCCCCCAGAGCGTAAAAGAGATACGCAGTTCATTGGGCAGGACGTTGCTTTCCAGAATTACCGTGGGCAGACCGCGCATGGCGCAGCGGATAATATCCACCATAGAGCCGTGATGAGCGTTATCGTCGCGGAAGGAATCGCGGTAGAACTTTATATTATCAATATCGAAACTGTTGCGGTAAACATTCTCCACCCAGTCATTCAGGTCCGCTTCCACCAAAGGATAGATACACGTATCCCAGAACTTGTCGATCTCAGAATCAATGCGGTCGCGGTTCTTGAAAAGGAAGACGCCCATTGTCACATAATCGCCCTGCATATGTTCTTCACGCAGCATTCCCACAGGCATCATCATGGGCCATTTATCCAGAAAAGCTTTGTAGTTAGCCAGTTCCTTTTGGCTGTTGAAGCTTCGCTCCTGTTCCTCCAGACGGTAATCGTGATTCTTCCAGGCCATCTCCCTCTGCAGTTCGGCATTGCGCTTGTTGAGCATAAGATCGAATTCCTGGCGGGCCTGAAGCTGCTGCTTTTCAAACTCCTGGCGCTTCCGCTGCTGCTCGGCGTTAAACTGCAGCTGTCTTTCGCTCTGCCTGACCGCCGCAGCTCTATTCTCGGCATTCTGCCGCTCCGTAAAAGCCCGGCTCTCCGCCGCTAAACGATCCTGCCGAGGCTTGCCCACCAGCGCGTCATAAAGCATTTTTGCGCCTGACAGCAATACATATCCGGTTCCAAATTCCATATTTTTATGCCTTTCCATAGTTATCAGCCTTCTGTTTCGGGTGAAAAAGATATCTTGACGTATATATAAACCACAAATACGGCAAACGCAAGGTAAAATGTCAAAATCGGTCGATTCATCGTCAAAAATTGCAGAGAGCGGCATTGCGGAAGATATAGATCCTTCGCCTGACGGCTCAGGATGACAAGAGAGGCGCGGCTCAGGGCGACAACGCAGGCGCGGCCCAGGTTGACAAAAACTCTGTCATTCTGAGCGACAGCGAAGAATCTATGTTCTTCACATTATAGATACACGCAGGCAGGCCCGCCTAGGAAGCGGCTTGGGTCAGGACGCAGTATACAGTTTCATAGCGAAGTTTCAAGTTTAGCTGGGCAAACGAATGCGCAGCGGCGCAAAAAAGCAATCAATGCGAGATCGAAGCGTTGGGAGCGCTGTATTTGAGGCCGCGGCCGTTTCCTGACGGGCGGATAAAGCCCTCTGAAACCAGTTTCTTTAAAATGGCTGCAGTCTTGCTTTTGCCGAAGCCCACAGCTTTGGCAATAACAGAGCTGGCAGCCGTCTTTCCCTTGAGGAAAGCATAGACCTTATTTTCGTCTTCGCTCAGGCTGTTAACCTGGGTTATAACCGGAAGCGTCACTTTGACAGAATTTTCGGCGGCTTCAAAGAGAGGCTTGGCGGCGCTGTCCCTATAGGCCTCGCAGATTCTTCTGACGCCGGTTCCGAAGCGCTCGATCAGACGAAGACGGTAAAAAACATTGCCCAAAATTCTGTTGCGCAGCCTGGAAACTCCGCCTCGGCAATATTCCTCCGCACTTACGCCGGGAGGCAGCCCTCCGGGAGAGGTTATCTCAATTCGGTCCTCCAGCATGGCGATGCGAATATGCGAATCGAGATCCCAGGTACGGTGAACCAGGGCATTGGCAACAGCCTCGCGGAAAGCGTCTTCGGGAATAAGCGACACTCTCTCCCGCAGGCTGCCCTTAATCTGTTCATACTGATAATAGCGCCGGTACATATTCAAAGCCAGGTCATACTGCTTCAGCAAAGATTCACTGGCATAAGTTTCGCGATCCAACAGGATGCTTATATCCGCTCCAAAACGGACGGCGTCAATTCCGCAGAAACCGTTGGCGTCCGCCAAAAGCTCGGCGGCAATATTGTAACCGTCCTTATCCGAGTAAAGCTCCAGCGTTTTCAGCGTATCCGAAGTGAGGGCCTTTAAATTTAACGTCTCTTTCAGCTTCCGCTCCAAAACCGCAAAGCTCAAATCCTGTTTCTTCGCAGGCAGCTCCTCATAGGATAAATTCTGTCCCTCCAAAATCAGCCTGGTCAGTTCCAGCCGATCTGCCGCTACTGTGGCCGTATCATTCCTTCTGTAAGCCTTCGATTTAAATAAATAAGGCTTGTGAATCCCTTCAAACACCGTCAGCGAAATCACCGACGTTTTTTCATTCACATTCAAAGTGTATTCAGGAACGGGTTCCAGACTGTCATTTATGCGGTTTTCAATATCCAAACACGCCTTTACAGGCTCCGCAATACCCTTAACGGTTCCGTCGTCGCTTATGCCAAACATAATAACGCCGGAGCCGTAATTGGCGAATGCGCTTACCGTTTTCAAAAACGTATTTGAAACCGCTTCTTTGAATTCAAGAAATTTTGTCTCTTTCATATTGCGCCCGCTCATTCGTAACAGTTACATTATAGGCTAATTCAGACGCAAAATCAACCGCAAAATTTTGCGGCCGTTTTTGCGTTCAAATTTTGAGCCGCAGCCTTCTCTGCTAATAATGACAAGAAACAGCTGCTACAGACGTATAGCCTCTTCGTCTAAAAGGAACTGTTCAACGCCGATATACAAAATGCCGCGTTCGTCACGCCAAGGCTTGATATAATCGCGGACCACTACTATTTTTGCGAAGGAATCGGGAACGCGCAGCAACGAGGCCGTTTCCTGTTCCCGCTTTTCCAGATCGGCGACGGTTAAAGCAGACTGAATATAATAACGCTGCCAGCCCCGGTTGACAACAAAATCTATCTCCAACTGCTTTCTGATTTTCCTGCCATCGTCATCGCGGAGATGCTGCTCCGCCACGCCAACGTCCACGTCATAGCCCCTGCGTATCAATTCGCAGCAGAGCACGTTTTCCATAATGTGACTTTCTTCTTGCTGACGGAAGCCGAGTTTGGCGTTTCTGAGTCCCACATCAGTAAAGTAATACTTCAACGGAGTCTGCAGATATTTTTTGCCCTTAACATCGTAGCGCTGGACCCTGTGAATCAAAAAAGCTTCCGTAAAATAGCCGAGATACTGTTCCAGAGTAGTTGAACTGACGCGAATTTTCTTGGCGCTGAGAAACGTATTGGCCAGCTTGGAGGGATTGGTAAGAGAACCTGCTGAGGAAGCGACGACATTAAGCAAATCATCAAGCGTCTCAGCCCCGCTGCGGACATGATAACGCTCAAGCACGTCCTTTAAATAAGTAAGCCGAAACAGATCGCGAAGATACCGGCTCTTTTCCTCATGAGTCTGCAGAGCCGGAATCACGGGCATGCCGCCGTAAGTGCAGTAATCAGCCCACGCGCTTCGCTTATCCCCTTCATACTTTTCACAGAATTCGGCAAAGGAGAGAGGATAAACGCGAATTTCATCCCCGCGATCCCGAAACTGAGTCAGAACGTCCGCGGAAAGCATTTTTGAATTGCTGCCGGTAATATAAACGTCGGCGTTTTTTATCTTCATTAAGCCGATTACGACGTCGACAAAGGTTATTTCAGCATCACCGCCGCCCGTATAAGGGTTCTTTATATCCGTTACAAACTGAATCTCGTCAAGCAGAATATAATACCGCATTGACTGATCCTTAATCCGCTCGCGTATATATTTATCCAGTTCGACAGGATTGCGGTATTTCATATTGGATAATTCATCCAAAGCCAGCCTGATTATCCGCTCGTCCTCAACGCCGCTCTCACGGAGATATTTGACAAACAGTTCAAAGAGCAGATAGGATTTTCCGCAGCGTCTGAGACCGGTAATAATCTTTACTCTGCCGTTGTTCATTCTGCTGAT
>JAFTAM010000049.1 GCA_017458675.1 bacterium | reverse complement strand
TGAACGCCAAGGGCACAATTGGCGACACCGACGAGGATATCGACAAATTCCTGGCTTACGTCAACGGAAATGCCGCTGAAGGCCAATTCACGCAGGATGTCGCCTCCGAAGTCGAACGTATCAAACAGCACAACGGAATGAGGAGCGAATACATGTCGTTAATGTTAGCCTTAAAACAACAGCGCCGCGAAGGCTACGACGAAGGCAAAACCGAAGGCTATTCTATCGGCGTAACTGATGGCATTACAATCGGCGAAGCTAAAGGACAAAACGCCGAGCGGGTTTTCTCTATCCGAAACTTGATGAAAACTTTGGGCCTTACGGCTGAGCAGGCTATGGACGCCCTCTTGATCCCCGCGGAAGAACAGCAAAAATATCTCGCCCAGATTTAATAAACGTTTTATTGACGCAAATATAAGGAGCGCCCTGCCCTTTTCAGGCGCTCTTTCGCGTATTTGCGGCTGACGCAGCAAAGCGCCGCCCTGAGAAAAAACGGACTGCACATTGTTATTCCGAGCAAATGGGAGCTTGCAATTCCGGAGGATTAAAGCCTAACTCTTATCATTCCAAGCGAAGAATCTATGATCTTTCCATTATAGATCCTTCGCCTTGCGGCTCAGGATGACAATCGAGGGAGCATAGGATGATATGAGAGGACAGCCAGGACGACAACGCAGGGTGGCTCGGGACGACAAACACTCTGTCATTCTGAGCGACAGCGAAGAATCTATATTATTATACAAGTTAGTTCCTTCGCCTAGCGGCTCAGGATGACATGAATGCGTGTCTCTATCAAAAAATGCGAAAGACGGCAAAACATAATGAAAGCCGGCGCGTCAAAAAAGCGCCGGCTTTTACTGGCCTCTAATATTGATCAGGCCGCCCTGCCCATACCGAAGGCGGAAATCTCATATTTCAGAGCGATAACCGCAAAGCGGGACGCACCGAGCCTATGCCCATACCATTGAATCTGACAATGGTTACATCTGCACCGCCGTGAATTGTACCGTCGGAGTTGACTAACAATGAGCAAAAATCCCACCATGTTCCCGGGCGTGAGCGCAGACGCCACCAAGCTTCATCGGCAGAACTATCCGTATCCCCAGCTTTTTTATAAATGGCAGCTACATAATCGGTAGGCTTAGCCTTACGGTCTGCATCATCAGCAAATAAATCCTCAGCCTCGTCTTCACTCAGAACAAATAAACGGTCCTCCGTCGAGGGGCCTGCATTGTTGGAAAGCTTGCTCGTCTTAATTAAAGACCGCTCAGCGCAGGTGAAGGCTTTCGCAATAAAATCGTTATTTATCCAGCCGCGGAGACTGGATTTATTCCAAGTTATGCCGCAGCATTTCTTATGATAAGGCTGAGCGTCCAAAACATACTCCGAGATGGCCAGCACGCTTTCACTGCCGCGATCCAGAACCCGCCAGGTTATCGGCATTACTTCTCCGTTTGAACCCTGAGGATAACTGCCGAACTCAAAGCGCTCGCCTATCTGTTTATCTGCATAGACGGCGCGCAGCTGAGCCAAAGCGTAATCCTCCCAGCCTAATACTGAAGCAAAAGCCTGCAGTACCGATTCAGCGGCATCTCTGCCCATACCGCAGCCGGTAATTTCTTTCAAAAGATTTTGAAAAGCGCGGAGGCGGGATTCGTCATCGGAAGCGGCCTCCCGGAGTTTTTCCCCTAAACAAAAGACGTCGGCGCCAATCAGCAGCAGATTGCGCTCATCTTGGAGCTCAATTCCGGGCATCAATTCCGAAATAGCTTCCCTGAACCTGGTTTTATCGGCGAGAATTCCCGTTCCCTGACGATCTGCGCAATCTCTTAGCGCCTGACGCATAGCTTCATAATCCATATATCACGCTCCTTTGGCTTTACAAACTTTGCATATCAAGCATATAGTGTATATAAAATATATCATATTATAATACATACGTCAAGCTAATTTTTTGCATTCAGGCTGATCGAAATGCAGGCGCGGCAAAAGAAGTTCGGACGCAGAAAACAGGGAAATTCATTTAGCTGCCGTCAGTTAGGAAACTTAAAAACTTCGCGCTTTTCTCCCGACGCGATCCCGAGTCTTCTGAATTCGGAATTCAAATTCAAAATTTCTTTCTTGTCTCCATAATTGCAGTAACGCCTGCCTCTGAAAGTTATATAAAAAGGGTCGCCTTCGTGTAAGTTATAATAGCTATACCATGCAATATGATCGCCTATAGAGGTCACGCTGTCAGGAATTACTAAATTCCTCAACCATCCATAAAACGCACAATCTCCAATCGAAACCACTCCCTCCGGCAACAATACATCTCTTAGCCCGGTATTCTCAAACGCAGATCTGCCTATTATTTTAACACTGCCGGGTATTTCTATGCTTCTTAAACCGGAGCTGTAAAACGCCCCATTCTCTATCAATTCTACGCCCTCTGATATCAGTACGCTGCGCAATTCACTGCAGCCGCAAAACGCCCATTCGCCTATCCTTTTAACGCTGCCGGGGATTTTCACTCTTTTCAAACTGTCACAGCCTGCAAATGCATTATTGCCTATCGAGCTCACGCCGTCAGATATTAAAACATAATACAAATTTTTGCATTCACAAAATGCACCGCTGCCTATCGAGGACACCGACGCCGGAATTATCACCCTTCTGATATCAGTATTGCCTCTGTAAGCTGATTTTCCGCGAGCTCTGGCTCTTTTGGCGACAAACGCTTCACCTTCTCGGAACTTGAACTGCAAGAATCTGGCAAGATCCAGATTTTCCTCGATAACCGCGGCAAGAAACCGTTCCGTATCGGGCAATCCCAGCTTATCGGCAAGGACGTCAAATCCAGCGTCAAGAATTTTTGCTGTGTCAATATTTGAAAGATCCATTTTCATCCTTTCGCACGTGCATATTTACTTCAATTATAAAGGCTATATGTTTCAAATACAAGTATAAAAATCAATAACTGCGCTTTTTATATATTTTGTTTCAGGCTTCGCCTTGCCAAACAAAAACTGTCTGGCTATAATTGAAGCGTTTTGAAGATATTTGCCCTAAGCGATTTACATTTATCCTTTACTCAGAATAAGGCCATGGATGTCTTCGGCGAGAAGTGGCGCTGTCACTGGCAGAAAATTGCCGAAAGCTGGCGGCGGCTCGTCTGCGCTGACGATACCGTCCTGGTCGCCGGCGATATTTCCTGGGGAATGCGCCCCCAGGAGGCGGTTGAGGACCTGGCCTGGCTCTCCGAACTGCCGGGGCGCAAAATTCTAATCCGCGGCAACCACGACTATTGGTGGCAGAGCATAGGCAAGCTGCGCGCGGCCTATCCGGAACTGACCTTCGTCCAGAACGACGCAGTCATGATCGAGGGCGTCGGTATATGCGGCTCCCGAGGCTGGGCTCTGCCCGGCTCGCCCGAATACGACGCTCAGGATATAAAGATCTTTCAGCGCGAACAGCTGCGCCTGGAAATGGGTCTGAAGGCCGTCCCTGCCGAAGCGAAGCTGAAAATCGCCATGATGCACTATCCTCCCCTGAACAGCCCCAAGCAGGACAGCGAGTTCAGCCTGCTTCTGGAAAAATACAAAATCGACGCCTGCATATACGGCCATCTGCACAATTATTCGCAGCCGGGCCAGTGTTTCGCCAGAAACGGCATAAATTATTATCTGACTTCAGCCGATTATCTGGACTTTACGCCCGCCTTAATTTATGGCGGCGAAAAGCTCAGCGATCCGCAAAATATGTAATAATTCGCCGGGATCGGCAACAATTATATATTTTTTGCCTTTATTTCTGTATAATACAGAAAGCCGGACCGCGCTCATCCGCTGAAAAGGCGCCGAAGCGGAAGCGGCTTAACAATCAGACTATCAACGAGGTGAAATTCATATGAAGACTGCCGCGAAAGTTTTATCCGGAGCCGCCTTAGCCCTGACTCTGGGCTTCTCTCTTGCGCCTGTTTCCCTGGCTCACAGCGATAATATTGACTGTGACGATCTTAAGGTAGGACAAATTCCTCAAAGTCTGCGCGTCGATCTGGATAATGACGGCCGGGACGAGGTAATCTGCTTAAAAGTCTTCAAGAAGGCCGAATACGGCTGCTATGCCAAGCTTATGGTTACCGATACCAAGGGCAAAGTCATCTGGGCCGGCCCCGAGGAGACCAACCAGGAGAGCCGCGGCCTTTTAGGCTACTGGATGTACGGAATTTCCGATATGAAAACCGTGGGCGACTTCAACAAAGACGGCAGGCCCGAACTGCTGATCTGTCAGCCTCAGTCTGACGTGCGTCCCCAGGTATACGCCATATGGGAATGGAACGGCAAAGGCTTCCAGTACAAGACCGAAAAATGCCTCATCAATAAAGATAAGAGCAAAGACAACTTCTACTGGGTAAATCCTGTCGGCGATTACGGCTCCATCCGCTGGATTTCTAACTTTAAGCACGATAAAAACAGCCTCAGAAGCGGCAATTTCCAGGCCCAGGTCATAGATATCGGCGTTAATTCCGAAGGCACGATGTCCTTTAATTCCGGCGAAGCGATCTTTACGCCCGCCTCCAAGGATTATCTGACCGTAAAAGAATGGCTTTCCAATAAACAGGAATAAAGCCCCGGCTCTGCAGAAAACGCGCCGAAAGCTCTTTGCCGACGGCGCTTTTTTTTTAGAATCGGCAGCGTCATCTCTATGAAGACCCTCTTTGCTCAAAGACTTTAAGAATGTATAAAATCAAATTTCCCCGCATTTACGACCATCACAGCCATCTGAGCCTGCATTTGCTCTTTGCCTGCTGTCCGGATTTTTCGGATTGCCGGAATACGGAGGAAGTCAGGCTCAAGTGCAGAGAGCTTGACAGGAGCAGCGTAAATGTGGGAACAGGCTGGACGGGGCTGTTAGATATGGCAGATAAAGCTTTTGACGATCTGCCGCCTCTGGCCGTAATAAACAGCAGCTGGCACGGCTTTGCCTGCAATGAGAAGGCCGCGGCCCTCCTCGGCGCAAACGGCGTGATCGTCGAGCCGAAAACCGCTAGGGAAAAGGAGATGGCTCTGCCGGGACTGCTGCGTTTTTTTTCCCGGCGCTGTTCTCCCCAGAGTCTGAGGCACGATATCCTTAAGAGCGAAACCGCCAAGCTGCTCGCTTCCTGGCATAAGAAGGGCATATACGGCGCCGAGGATTTAATGTGCGTACTGCCTGAAGAAGCTGTCGCCTTATGGCCGGCAGCCTTCCGCCGCAGCCTTTTTTTCAGCGCCGAGGCAGCGAACGGCGGCGAAGGGGACCGGAAGCTTCCCCCGCCTAAACTCAAGCTCTTCGCCGACGGGGCCTTAAGCGCCCGCACCGCCGCAGTCAGCGAAGGCTATCTGCAGGGAGAGAAAGGCATATTGATATACGGCGACCGGGAATTGACGCAGATATTCAGCGTCTGCATGAAGAACCGCCGCCCTGCCGCCGTACATGCCATCGGCGACGCAGCCATAGAACAGGTCCTGAGCTGCTATGAACGGGCCGCCTGCTCCGCCTCAGCCGAAACGCCCTTTCCTCTGCGCCTGGAGCACTGCCAGTTCATTGACGAAGAGCAAGCTTTTAAGGCTAAAAAGCTGCATATAACTCTGTGCATGCAGCCCAATTTCAGCGCAGATTCCCTAACTTACGCCGACCGGCTCGGCGAAGCGGCGCTCAAACGCAATAATCCTCTGCGCATGCTCATAGATAAGGCCGGCTTTGTTCCCGGCGAGGATCTGCTTTTCGGATCCGACGGCCTGGACTGCGGTTCAGCCACGGCTCTGCAGAGCGCCCTCTTCCCTCCCTTTGCCGGGCAGCGCCTGAGCGTGGAAGAATTAAAGGCAGGATATCGCGCGGATCCGCAGTACGGCTTTGCCGAGCTTCTGGTCGATCCTGATAAAAAATCGGTTATTTATGCCTAAGAATGCGCTTTAAGCGTCCACATACAAAAAAAATTGCTTATGTACCATTTAAGATCTGTTTTTTGACGCCGATTTTCGCTATAATAGCACCTGTTACCATAAACACACAACGAAAAGAAAAGCACAGCTCTATGTCAGAAAAAGAAGTTCTTTACAACGGTCGATTTGTCAATTTAGTCAAAACCGGAAGATGGGAATATGCCGAGCGCAGCCGCGAGGTTACGGGCATTGTAGCCATAATTGCCGCCACCGATGACGGCCGCGTCATTCTGGTAGAGCAGTACCGTCCTCCCTGCCAGGGACGCTGCATCGAATTTCCTGCCGGTTTGGTCGGCGACAAAAATGATTGTCCCAACGAAAGCCTGGAAGAAGCGGCCATCAGAGAGTTAGAGGAAGAAACCGGCTACAAAGCCGCTTCCATGACCAAGGTTGCCGAAGGTCCGGCTTCAGCAGGCATAACCTCGGAAATAATTTCTCTCTATTTAGCCGAAGGGCTGGAAAAAGTCAGCGCCGGAGGCGGCGACGAAAGCGAAAATATTCAGGTTCATTTGGTCCCTCTCAGCGAGGCGTATCAGTGGCTCCAGGAAAAATCGGCAGCCGGAATTCACGTCGACGTAAAGGTCTACGCCGGCCTTTATTTCCTTCACGGATGTCATAAATAAAAATACAGGGTCATTAAACCTATGACTGAAGCCTCAGATCGCCCTCCCCTAAAAAACAAGTTCCGCTGGCTCCCTGCAGCCGCCGGTGCGCTGATCGCCTCCGGCATTATTTTAGGTTCTGTTTATTTATACAAAATCAATAATTTCAGCATCGAGCAGGTCAGCGCCGACAGCCTGATCATTAACGGAGCAAAGAGCGAAAGCAGCGAGCTTTATCTCACCTCCGATTCGCCGCAGATAACCGTAAGTTATAAGGGCATACCCTCCGAGCCTATCAAGGTCGAAGTTGACGGCAAGGCCGTCGCCATGAGCAGCAACTGGCTGACCGGCGCCGCCTCGGGGCGGGTCAATAAAATTGCCGACGGCAAGCATGTAGTTTCCGTCGCCGCCAAGGATTACAGCGAGAGCTGGCTGGTAACTCTGGACACAACGCCGCCTGAAGTAAAAATTTCTCATCCTCAGCCTAACTACAAATCCAACAAAAAGAGCATAACTCTGCAGGGGACTACCGAGCCCGACGCACTGATCAAGGCATCCTCCGCCGGAACTACCCTGGAAACGACAGCTAACGAAAAGGGCTATTTCTTCCTGACTCTGCCGACCGAAAGCGGAAAGAGCGTCATCACCTGGGAAGTTCGGGACAAAGCCGGCAACAAAACCGAAGGCAAAAACGAGTTTTTGTGCGATTTTACGCCTCCGGTCCTGGATATTTCCGTGCTGCAGCCCGCCTATAAGGACAACGACGGCAAGGAGCACGATAAAATTACCGTCGGTCCCAAAACCCCATACACAATTCTGACCGGCAAGAGCCTGACCCTTAAAACCGAGGCCTCAGACAAGGAATCGGGCATTGCTAAAATTGAAGTTTACATAGACGACGATCTGCGCGAGACCAAGGACTGTACTGGCGAAAACCGAAAGCCTGTAAAAACCGATTCAGGCGAGGAAAGCAGCAATATTGACGATACAACCGTCGTCCCTGCAGAACAAAAACCGCTGGACAGCACATCTTTAATTTACAATTATAATTTGCCGGTGCTTTACGAAGGGACTCACACCGTCAGCGTGGTGGCCTACGATGCTTTTGGCCTTTCTACACGCCGCAATTTGACCTTCTGTACCAACACTACAGACGTTTATGGTCAAGCTCCCATGGGACGCGGCGCCGTTGGCGACGACGTCAAGGAGCTGCAGAGACGCCTGACGCTGAACGGTTATCTCGAAAAGGGCTATGTCGAAGGCAAATTCGATCAAAAGACCTATGACGCCGTAATAAAAATTCAGAAGGAGCTGGGACTCACGCAGGACAGCATAGCCGGAGTATTAGTCACTGCCGCGCTCTCAACCAAAATCTATGTAAATTTAGAGAGGTTCTCAGCAGTGCTGGTGGACGAAGCTAACGGGGCCAGATATTACTCCATCGCCACCGGCGTCGAAGAGCACCCTACCCCTGCCGGTTTTTACTATATCTCCGATATGGCCAAAAATCCCACCTGGCTGCCTCCCAACTCCGAATGGGCCAAAGACTCCAAGCAGATTCCTCCCGGTCCCGACAACCCCCTGGGAACGCGCTGGATCGGCATAGGCAACGCTATCGGCTTCCACGGCACTCCTTATCCGGGCACCGTCGGTACCCGCGCCTCCCACGGATGCATGCGCATGGCCATTCCCGACATTGAAGATCTGTACGAACGCGTATCCGTCGGAACTCAGGTGCATATTTTCAATGGCGGCGAAGACGATCCCATATTAAAGAAATACTGGCCTTAAAAGCCGCCGTTTTTTATTTGCCATCTCAAATTTCAGGCCTTGTTTTGCTTTGCGTCCCCCTTAGCTTTTCAAGGCCTTAACATTTATGCCGTCAGTAATCAGCCAAATGTCATAAAGTTAAGACAAAATATTGCCAAAAAAAGTACATTAACTTGTCTTACTGATGTTTGTAAATGTTTCTCTTGTCATTCTGAGCGAAGCCAAGAATCTTATTTCCTTTTCAATGAAAGATTCTTCGCCGAAAGCTCATTAAAGGCCAACTATAGTCAAAGGCTGACGCTGAAATAATAACAATATGCTCAGAAAATCAAAAAGCCTCAGGCTTTATACTGCATAAAGCCAAAGGCTTGGGAAGCTTATATCAGCTGTAATTCTGCGCCGCCCCGCTCACAAAGACAGGCGTCAGCTAAAAGAGCAGCGGCGCCATGGTTTTCAAAATAAAGCTGGTATGATTCGGCTTGCCTGATACATGTTTTACTACCACTTCGGTCTTTTCATTTTCAGGTATCTCCGTATCCAGACCGTTGATAATATAGACTTCTTCGCCCTTTTGGACCATACCCAGCTTTTCACGGGCTTCCTCTTCAATCCCCTCGGAGGTGCGAAGTCTGTCGCGCTTAAACTTCATAACTTTCAATTCCGCTTCAGACTTTGCAATTTTGTTTCTGTACTTCTCCAGCATCGCAACCTTATCGTTGTACTCCATACGCTGGCCCGCTATAACATATCCGTAATAGCACATATGGAAGGCTACCAGGAAAAAGAACAAAACAATGCCGACAACGATATTTATAAATTTCTCCGACCTAAATAGACGCCTCAAACGATTATACACTTAATCCGCCCAGTCCCTTTATCTCAACTCACACTTCTATATAATTTCTATTTTTTGATAAAGGCACTCCTGCCTGCGCGTTTCTTAAAAAACTATTTTTTTATTAAATGTTTTTTAAATTTATGTAATATATTTTTCTATGTCGGTAAGTAAGCAAAAACAAGCTTTCAGCATACATTCTTAATAAAGGTTTTCTTTGACGCGTACGCGGAGATTCGAGCACAGCTTCGCGCGGAGCGGCAGCGACAAAGAAAACCGGCATAGCGAAAACATGCAGAACATGATCTAAAGATTCTTCGCTGCGCTCAGAATGACAGAGGAAACATTTACAAGCCTAATGCAGAAATGCTCTTGTGCCATTTTTAGCAAGTTATTTCCTTAACTTTATGACATTGATTTTTTTTCTATTGTTTTTTATTCAATACACTTTCATATCTTTTGTCAAAATATTCTGAAAATTTTTCCGCCCAATAAGCATGAACCTTAGCGTTAGGATGATATCCGACATGATTCATAACGCGATTTTCTGCCTTCATCTGCTCATTGCCGGGCATAGAAACATTAACTGTTTCACAATGCAGGCCGGGATTGCTGCTTAAAATATAAAATTCATCCTGACCGTCAAATTTTACTGAGCGGTCCTCTAAAACACAAACTAAAAAATCCTTATTATACTTATCGCACAAAAGCTTCATATTGTTTATGCTCTCAGTAAAAGCATCCACAACAAACTTCTCTTCTTTGCTTCCCCCCGCATTGGACAGCGCTATAGGAGAATATTTCTCCTGATATCTTTTAGTATAATATAAATAAACAGAACGCTTTAGCAGATCTATAACTAAACTTTTTTTTTCACCCCAATAACGCTGGTCATCAACAAAATAAGTCTTATATCTGCCAAATAAATCGTGTTCGGCATAAGGAACAGGCAGCCAAAGACCGTTCAAGCGCAGAGAACCTGTTGCTCTCGGAACGCAGTTTCTGCTCATTTGTCCCTGATATCCGTTATATACTATTAAATCGTAATCATTGCTGTGCTGTAAAATATGCTCAATTCGCGCATAGATCTGTAAAGGGCCGGCGCCTTCTAACCCCCAGTTGTCAAAAACAACATCCGGATACTTTTCGTTTAAATGCCAAACCATAGTATCATAATCTTTTACTCCCAGTCCAAAGATAAAAGAGCATCCCACCATAGCTACCTTTAACTGCTTTTTAGCTTTGTTCTCATTTTCTCTGGATCTGCGCATACCGTTATCCCAACAGTGGATGAATACATTAGGCTCCTCATTATCCTGTCCCTGAGGATTGCCCCAGCCTGCGTTCTCTATAAATTCAACTTCCTCGTCCTGATAGTAACGAACATTAGCTTTTCCCGGAATAACTATTATATGGCCGCATACGGCCAAATAGATCTCAGCCGCTAATATAATTAAACAGCATGCAGCTGTAAATATACAAAGAAAATTTGTAATTTTTACCATAATAATACTTTTCATGCATAAATTAAGGAATCTTAACCTTTACAATCTCACCTATAAGAGAGGCGTCTCCCTCGAATTCAACGCTTAAAAAATTATCGGCGGTGCCTGAAACATAACCGGGCCTTTTTGCGGACCTTTCAACAAGAACCGCTCTTTCCGTACCTCTGAAGCTGTCGTAAACCTGTCGGGCGCTCTCCTCTCCCAATGCGATAATGCGGCGCACGCGCTCCTTTTTGATCGGTTCCGGAACCTGATCGGCCATCTCCGCCGCCGGAGTGCCCTGACGCCGGGAATAAGGGAAGACATGGAGATGATAAAAAGGTACTCTGCGCAGAAAGGCCTCGAGTATTTCCATATCCTCTTCCGTTTCACCGGGAAAGCCCAGCAGAATATCGGTAGTCAGGCACGCTCCGGGAACCGAATTCAAAAATTCGGCGGCCAGCGCCTCGTATTCCTCCAGAGTATAATCCCTGTGCATAGCCTTTAAAATCCTGTCGCTGGCGTGCTGCACCACCAAATGAAGGTGGGGGCATAAGCGATCCGGATATGCCTTCATCAAATCCAGAAGTTTTTTCGGAAAGGACATGGGCTCAATAGAACTTATGCGGAAGCGCACGCCCTCAGTTTTTAAAATCAGTTCCTCCACTAAATCGGCAAAGCTGCGTCCTTCGCAGCCGCGCTCTCTGAACAGAATTTTACTTTTAGGATCTCTTCCCCACAGGGCCAGATGAGTTCCGGTAAAGACTATCTCCTTAAAGCCTTCCTTTATCAGCCCGTCAATTTTAGGCAAAAGCTCGTCAGCTTCAAAGCTCTTCAGCGGACCGCGCACCATAGGCACTATGCAGAAGGTGCACATATGATTGCAGCCCTCCTGCACTTTTAAGAGCGCCCGGGTGCGGTGACGGACAAAACTGTCTGCAGAAGCTTCGCTGCCGGAGTCCTCTTTACTTGCGCATACATCTGAATTGGCATCGTTGGCGGCCCTTTTGCCCACAGTAATATTTATCTGCTGTTTCTCTATGATCCGGAGAATATTTTCCCTTTCTGAAGGAGGCACAATTACGACGCCTTCAGGAATGTGATCCCACAGGCCTCCCTTTTTAGCCGTACCGCAGCCGGTAGCGATCACCAGAGAGCACTTTCTCTGCAGACGGCGCAGCATCTGACCTCCCTTGCGATCGGCTTCTGCGGTAACCGTGCAGGAGTTCATGATCCCGATATCGGCAAATTCCTCCTGTCCCACCTGTTCATAGCCGCCCTGGCGAAGAAGCTCCGCTATGCGCTGGGAATCGCTCTGATTGGCCCTGCATCCTAAAGTCAAAATTGAAAAAGTAGGCATAAAACTCTCAAATAGCAGAAAACATACGGTAATGGCAAACAAAAAGCGGCCTTAAACAGAATATGCTCTGAAAACGCCGCTTTCATTAAAAGCTGTATTATTTAAGGCAGACTCATCCGGCTGAACTGTCCGCCCCGTCCGCGTAAAGATCGCTGAAAATCAGACGTCCGCTTCGGAAACATCCTGAGAAGCAACCAGATCTTCTTCGGGATCTACCAGACCGGCGCGGGATAAAACTCCTCTGTCAATACAGTTGTCAAAAGCGGTGCGGGTATCTATCCAGCCTGACTGACAGAGCTCGATCAAATGTGAATCCATCGACTGCATGCCCTCCTCAGCTCCCATATGAATAAAGGAAGGAATCATACCGCTCTTATTCTCACGGATCAAACCTGCGATACCGAAATTGACCAGCATGATCTCCAAGGCGGCCACGCGTCCCTTGCGGTCGCGGGTGCGCAGAAGCTGCTGAGCGATAACCGCCTTCAGGGAAGCTGAAAGCATCTGACGGATCTGCTCCTGCTCTTCGGCGGGAAATACGTCGACGATACGGTCAACGGTACGGGCCGCCGAGTTGGTGTGCAGCGTTCCGAATACCAAGTGTCCGGTTTCTGCGGCTCGGATAGCTTCAGAAATAGTTTCCAGGTCGCGCATCTCTCCCAGCAGAATAATATCGGGAGATTCACGCAGAGCCGCGCGCAGAGCCGAGGAGAAGCTCTTGGCATGGTCGCCCATTTCGCGCTGCTGAATCATGGCCTTGTCGGAAGTATGGACGAACTCGATGGGGTCCTCCAGCGTAATGATGTGCTTGCGCTTGGTGCGGTTAATATGATTGATAATCGCCGCCAGAGTAGTGGATTTGCCAGAACCGGTAGGACCGGTAACCACCACCAGCCCCTTGTCCATGCGGGCGATATTGGTGACAATGGGAGGCAGACCCAAATCGTCAAAGGAAGGAATGCGGCTGGGAATCATACGGAAGACGCCGCCCATCCCTCGGGTATGCAGGAGGAAATTAACACGGAAACGGGCCATGCCGGGAACCTCATAGGAGAAGTCCACGCTGCCGGTATCCAGAAATTCCTGGGACAGACGGTCCGAAAGGATTGGAAGCAGAATGTCCTCGGCCTGCGAAGCCTCCAGGGGCGGTTCATCCAAAAAGTTCATGTCGCCGTTGATGCGAACCGCCGGAGGTGCGCCGGCCTGTAAATGCAGGTCGGAGCCGCCGTAATCGTATACTACCTGCAGATAGGTGTTGAGAATTGTACTTACGCCGCCGGTTATGCTCATTTATTCCAAATAGCTCCTTATTGAATTTACAAACGTATTTTTGTCGATAGAACGATCTAAGGCTTCTCTGGGATCGATCTGGTTGCTTTCTACCAATTCAAGAAGCGAGGTATCCATTAAGCGCATTCCCTGCTTGGCGCCGGTCTGAATGGAAGAGTTAATCTGGTGAAGTTTGCCTTCGCGAATAAGCGTGCTGATAGCGTCGTTGCAGATCATCAGTTCGGTAGCCACTACGCGGCTGTTGCCGTCAATGCGCGGAATAAGCTGCTGAGCCATAACGCCGCGCAGAGATTCGGAAAGCATTACGCGGATCTGGGTCTGCTGGTTGGGAGGAAATACGTTGACTGCTCGGTTGATGGTCTGAGCCGCCGAAAGCGTGTGCAGCGTTCCCAAAACCAAGTGTCCGGTTTCGGCCGCGGTAATGGCCAGCTGGATGGTTTCCAGGTCGCGGAGCTCTCCTACCAGGATTACGTCGGGGTCTTCACGCAAAGCCGAACGCAGAGCCGCTCCGAAAGATTCCACATGAGTGCCGACCTGGCGCTGTACCACCATGCATTTATTTACCGGATAGACGAACTCGACCGGATCTTCAATAGTAATGATATGCAGAGGGCGCGTATTATTGATATGGTTGATGAGAGAAGCCAGAGTAGTGGTTTTTCCGGATCCTGTCGGACCGGTAATAAGAACCAGCCCCTGGTGGAAATCGATGAGCTTCATAACCGCTTTGGGCAGAAGCAGCTCAGAAACTGTGGGGATCTGTACGGGAATGGTACGCAGAACCGAGCTCATGCCGTTGCGCTGATAAAAGGCGCAGCCGCGGAAGCGGCGGACGCCGAAGCCCGGCAGTCTGGCTTCATACGCAAAGTCCACGTCCTTATCGTCTACCAAGCGTTCAAAATCGGCCTCGCTGACAAAATTCTTAACGATGGTTTCTACATTTTCCGGAGTGGTTATCGGCATATCCAAGGGCTGCAGCAAACCGTTTACCCTCAGCGTAGGGGGCTGACCGGAAGTAATAAACAGGTCAGAACCGTTTCTGGTCAACAGCTCCAGCAGCATACCGTCAATATTTATTCCCAACTTAATCCTCCAAAATATCCGAGAAGATGAACCCGAGCAGAACCGTCTGAAGCCGCTTCCGCATACCATGCGGTTCTTCCGAACAGCGCTTTTTTTATTATACAGAAATAAATGTCTAAAGTATAGATACGCCCAAAAAAAACAAAACCTTTTTTTGCAGGCCGAAAACGGCAAAATATCATTTCGGCAGCTTGTCTGCCGCCGACAGTATTCTGAGGCGGACGCGGCGGCAGGCCGGCGGGAAACGGCGTCCGAAACCGACTTTTAGCTTATACCGGCGCAAAAAAAACGGAGTTTCCTAAAAAAACTCCGCTGCGCTGATAAATATTGGCGAAAAAGCAGCGCTAAACCGACGCGCCTTCGCATTTTTCCATAAAGGCCATGAAATCTGACGAGGATATGCCGACGCGGCGGCAGGCTTCTTCTGCGGTTAGCTGCCCATCCTTCACCAGGCCGGCGAAAGCCAGAAGCATACCTTCAGTTTTGCCTATAGAACGGCCGCGCTCTTCTCCGCGGGCCTCGCCTCGAGCTTCTCCGCGAGCTTCTCTTTCCTGAAGCAGTCGCTCTAAAACTGCGTCCATAATGTTTGTTCCTCCCTCGTCAAATTTTCTGCATAAGCGCTTTATTTCAGTCATTTTGGGAAATTTTTCTTCATTATACGCCTCGGGCTCGACAAAGAGGCGCATAAGCTCAGCCAGGTCAGTATTGTCCCGAGCCAGGGCGTTTACATATATTTCCGTAAATCCGTTGTAAAGTCTTTCTCCGTTTTCCCGCAGAACTCTGTCCACATGGTACAGGAGAGCGTTCTGTTTAAATACGTCGAATTCGCAGATGTAGACGATGCAGACATCCGGAAGCTCCCTGAAAAGCATCTTCGGCCGGCTCAGATTAGCCGTCAGCAGAGATCCGTGAAAGCGGACTCTCCTCTGATGATCGTCTTTATCGTCCTTCTGCACCTCCACATTGACGGTGCGCCCGTCTCCCAAAACGCAAAGCGCATCTAAAAACAGGGATCTGTGGCTGACATTTTCCAAATAAGACTGAACCCGGTTTTCCTTAACTGTCAGCCTGCCGTCCTGAAATACGGCGCGCAGAACTTCCTGACACCATTCCCTGTCCTGTCCGCAGATGCGAAACATCAAATCGTCGATAGGCCGCAGACTCAATAAATACTGTCTGCGCTCAAAAGATGTGAAATAATCCACATTTCCCCTCCCATAAATATAATTTCAGCACTTCATTATAACAATATTCCGCAGTAAAAATCAATCTTTTCCGGGACCGGGCTCAGGCAGACGGCAGGGAACAAAAAAAGGGCGCTTAAAGCAAGCATAGAATAAAAAATATTTAATGTATCATTTTATATATAAAATTTTAAGCCGCTTTGAAGGGATAAAAGTTTATGGATCTTAACGATTTGCAGATGGGTTTGCCCGTCTACTGCGCCGACGAAGAGAAGGTCGGAGCCCTGCGTTTTGTCATTACTGAAAATGAACCGCCTTATGAAATACAGTATGTATTGGTTGACCGTACCGACGGCATAGAGGGCGGTATGCTGGTGGAAAAGGACGACATTGAATCCGTTGACGAAAATGCCGTCAAGCTGTCCATACGCAGCGACGCCTTTTACGATCTGCCTCCTTTTGTCGAATCAGACTGGTTCTATCAGCATTCGCCTGCACAGATTAGAGAGCGCGATCCCCGCTCAAATCCCATGCCTAAAAACCGCTCCCGCCGTCAGGATATGCAGCGCCGCCAGCAGCATTACGGCAGTTCTAAAGCGCAGAACCGCAACTATTGATTTTCCGCATAATTAAGCTGCAGGAGGCACGGAGATGGACGTCGGCAATAATCAGGATTTTTTTGCTGAATTTGAAAAGAACCGCTTAATTATCGAAGATCATGTGCTGCATCTTCCCGAGTCGTCTTATTTGCTTACTCAATATAAGAATCGGCTCAGCATCGATGCGGAAGCATATCTTCATGCCATTCCTATCGCTTCTGCCCTGTTTAAGTTATATTTTTATTCTTCGCGAACTTCGGACAAAATTAATTCCCACATTGCTTCCTGCAGCGCCTACCGTCCCTTTGATCCCCAGCAGAGCGGCTACGTTCTGACCTGCTTTGCTTTTGCCCATCTTTACAGAAAGATCTATAAAACCACCGATTCCCAAGAATTTGCCAAGCAGTTCTCTACTATTTTATGTCTGGCCAATTTCAATTATGCTTCGCTGCAGCACATCGACTGGGCAGTAAAGGCCCTGGCCGAAAGCCGCAAACCGGGCTTAAACAACTGGCTGGCTCCCGCTCAGCTCTTCTCCGTATGGACGATCCGCACCGAATCTGAGGTAATCGCCCGCTCTATTATTGACTTTTTGAACAAGGTCTTCGAATATACAGACTGCGTATGGGAGGCTGCGGTAAAAAATCAGGTTTATATGAATCTGCCGTGGTAAGCTGCCCTGCCCTCGGAACCGACGCTTTTATCGTGCTGGCCGTCCTTTCAGGGACGGTCTTTTTGCTGCTGTACGCCGCCCGCAGTCTGCAGAAAATAGCCAAACGCCTTTTTGAAGCTCAGCAAAAGGTTCCTTATCACAGCGGCGGCGGTTTTTTTCCTCTGCTGCTGGAAAAACTGTCCGCTGCTTTGAAATTTACGGCATATATTCTCGTCTTTGTTTTTATCGCCGTAATTTTAATGTATTTCTGCCGCTGAAGAATTCAGCTTCAAAACAAAGACGTAAGGAATCAGAATCAACAGAAAGACCAAAATTCCGTAAGCCGAAGCGTTGAATACGTTGCCTTCCTGAATCTCCGTAAAGATATACACGGCCGCAGGCCGCCATTCCGGCGGACAGATCATCACGGTCACGGCTACCTCCTGGACGCAGGCGATAAAGACCAGAATAATACCCGCCCCCAAGCCGCTTTTTATTAAAGGCAGAATTATCTTAACCTTAGTAAACAGACCGTCCGCTCCCAAAACCAGGGAGCCTTCCGCAAGCTCGCGGCCAATCTGCTGCAGAGAAGCAGTCAGCGTCCTTACGGCATAAGGAGCGCTGGTCAGAATATAGGCGCATACCACCAAAGCGGCGGTAAGGTGAAGAGCTAAAGGCGGACCGTTGAAGTCGCAGATCAAAGCAATGGCCAGAGCCGTCCCCGGAATAACAAAGGGCATGAGAACCGCATAGTCCAAAAGCTGATAATACCACTGCCTGCCCTTAGCCGATGTAAAGACCGTAACCAGAGCCAAAAATACTGAACCGCAGACTCCGGCTGAAGCTAGCAGCAGCGAGTTGAGCAGCGGAGAATCAGATTTAAACAGCTCCCCGGCAATATTCAGATAACGCTCAAAAGTGTAGGCGGAGGGCAGAAGCTCTATGCCCCAGCTTCCGGCAATACTGACTAAAAAAGTTAAAGCCAGGAAGAGCACGGGAACGGACAGCGCCGCTAAAGAAAACAGCCAGGCAGCCCAGTCCCGGAGGCGGCAGACTCTCACCCTGTCGGCGCTGAGATTTAAGGAACGCCCGGTGACAATTCCGTAAGCATCCGAATTTAAGGCCAGCTTCTGCATAAGCAGAACCGCCGCCACCACCAGCAGAATCAGCGTTGAAATCATGCAGGCTCCTCCCCAGTAAGTTGAACCGGAAAGATCTCTGTAAGCCTCCAGAATCAGCAAAGGGTACTTTATGGGCTTCAAAAGGCTCAAGGCCGAAAAATCTCCCAAGGACCTGATAAACACCAGAACCGCGCCGGCCATAACTCCAGGCAGAATTATCGGCAGATCGACGCTTAAAAACGTAAAAAAGCCGGAAGACCCAAAGCTTTCGGCGGTATCGCGAAGATTTTGAGAACTGCGCTCCCAGACGGCGCCGACAGGGAGCAGCACCAGCGGGAAATATAAAAATACCTGTACTATCAGCGCCGACGCGACCGACTGCGCCGAAATAAGAGGCTCAATTTCCAAAGCTGCCGACAGTTTTGTCAAAACTCCGTTTATGCCCCATAAATTTTTCATGGCCAGAGCCCCCAGAAACGAAGGCAGAGCCAGGGGCAATACGGCTAAGCAGCGCAGCAAGCCCTTGCCGGGCATAGCCGTATATTTAAAGCACCAGGCCAGAGAAACAGCCAGCAGCACCGACAGAATGACCGCCGCCGGACTGAAGCCTATCGCCTGAAGCAAGCGGTCCTCCCAGCAGCGCCCCGGAGCCAGCCAGCGCATAAAGCAGCCGCTCTGCAGCTCGGCGGGTAGGATAACCCGCCACAAAAGGGCCGCCGCTGCAACTGCGGCGCTTACCGCCAGCATGACCGGCAGGCTGCGTCCCTTTCTGAAAAACCTTCCCCAAACCGGATCGATTTTGGCGGTCAAAGTCTCCAAAGCGCAGCTCAGCAAAAACAGCAGAGCGGCCGCCAAAGGGGCCAGTCCCAAGGAATTTATAACTCCCAGACGGTAGCGCCTGGTTTCCAAAAGCTCGCCGTAATAGAAGCCTGAAAAGTTTTGAAAAATACCCTCGCGCAGCTCCCCCCAGTTTCCTCCGCATAAATATTCCAGAAGCGGAACCGGCTCTCCGGTAAAGCCGGTCACAATCAAAATTAACAGAGGCACGGCGATAAACAGAGCGACAAAGCTCCAAACCGCGGCGTAAATTGAGACCTTCAGCAAATCCATGCTTTAATTCTCTTCCAAAATTAAAATATCGTCCGCCGCAATTTTTACCAGGACGCCGTCTCCGACCTTGCCTAAACGCGCGCTCTGCTTTATAGAGACCGCAGCTTCCAAAACGCTGCCGCCGAGCTTGACAAACACCTTAAAAAAGCCTCCCCTGAACGCTTTTTCCAAAATTTCGCCCGTCCAGACGTTAATACCCGAGACAGCGGCCGGGACTCCGCCTGAAACGCCCTCCGGCGGCTCCAGAGATACAAATTCAGCCCTGACCGCCAGAAAGCAGACAGAGCCCGCCTGCGGCCGTCTGTCGTCGCCGTTCCCCGCGTATGCGGTTCCGCCGTCAAAAGAAAAGCGGCCCTCTCCTTCATAAACAGCTTTAAAGATATTGCCGATGCCGACAAAATCGGCTACAAAAGTTTTTTGCGGACGCAGAAAGATTTCTTCGGGAGTACCGGCCTGCAGAATCCGTCCCTTGTCCATGACGGCGATGCGATCGGCCACCGAAAGAGCCTCCTCCCGGTCGTGAGTAACATAAAGAGCGGTAATAGCAAATTTCTTTTGAATGGCGCTGATTTCCCGGCACATTCTCAGGCGCAGCTTAGCGTCAAGAGCGCCAAGAGGCTCGTCAAAAAGCAAAATTTTCGGCTTGGTAATTAAAGCCCGAGCCAAAGCTACTCTCTGCTGCTGCCCGCCGGAAAGCTGAGCAGGCAGACGGTCGGCCGTTTCCGAAAGCTCGGCCATTTTCAGCATTTCCTTCACTTTAGCTTCGTCCTCGGCGCTTATCGAAGAGGCAGCCGAATTCCACAGCGATCCGAGCTTTCCCAGCCAGCCGCTTCGGGCGTAGCGTTCGGCGGCCAGACCGTAAGCCACATTCTCCCTGACGGTCAGATGCGGGAAGAGTGCGTAATTCTGGAAGACCATGCCGCAGTCGCGTTTCTGAACGGCAAGCGCGTTTATATCGGCGCCGTCAACGATTATGCTGCCGGAATCGGGCCTTTCCAGTCCGGCAATGCATCTCAGGACCGTGGTCTTGCCGCAGCCGGACGAGCCCAGCAGAGCAAAAAGTTCTCCGTCGGCCAGTTCCAGGGAGACATTGTCCGCAGCCTTGACGCTGCCGCCGTAACATTTATTCAGGTTTTTAATGACGACCCGGCTCACTGCTCCGCCTCAGCTTCTATTTCGTTCTGCCATTTTTTGCGCGCTCGATCATAATTATCGGCCATCCAGTCTATATCTATAGGCATAGCCCTGGCAAAAATATCCTCCAGAGTCATGTTCTTCATCCCCTCGGGCGCTCCCAGCTCCGGATCAAGGGAGAAAAAGTAATGATTGATAATCCGCTGCCCCTCGCGGGAAAGGCAGAAATCAATGAATTTCTGCCCGTTTTCCGGATGGGGACAGTTTTTGATTAAAGCTATGCCGTCAATCAGCACCGCGCTCTCCGGCGGAAGATACCAGGCTATATTCTGGGAAATATCTTTAAGTTGATCGCTTCCGGCCTGCTGGTCTAAAAATTCCAGATACTGGTTTTCAAAATGCAGACCTATGCGCGTCTCTCCGCGGGCCACCGAAAAAGCCGGCTTACCCTCTCTGGTGTAGCGGCATAAATTTTTGTAAACGCCCTGCAGATATTTCCAGCCCTCGCTCTCGTCTCCGTCCAGCCGGCGGCTGCGCCAGAGAGCCGCTTCCAGAAAGAGCATTGAGGTTCCGCTTTCGGCGGGGTCCCACATTTCAATCTGTCCCTTCCATTTGGGATCGGCCAGCTCCGCCCAGGTCTTGGGAATATCCTCATAAGCCAAAATTTTGGGATTGTAGCAGTAACCCAGCGAGACCACGTCCAGAGGCAGCCAGCGCCAAAGCCGGTCGCGCATGACCAAATTGCCGCGCTTATAGGGAATATCGCGATGTTCCTTAGGCACATAGGAGGCCAGCAAATCCTCTTTCGCCGCAGCCATAAAGGGGATCATGCCGCTGCCTCCAAACCAGACGTCGCACTTGGGGCTGCGCTTCTCTATGCGCAGACGGGCCAGAATCTTTGTCGTTCCGTCCAGAACCGGCTCGACGGCGATTCCGGTTTTTTCATGAAAGGTCTCCGCCAGCTTCAGAGCCGTCGCATCCGGAAAGGGCGTATAAAACACCACTTTGTTTTCCTTATCGCCGCCGACCGACGCCGCGCAGCCGCTCAGGGCCGTCAGACAGGTCAGCGCCGCAATGAAGAAATAAGCAATTTTTTTCATCGCAAACTGCCGAGTTCTAAGTCATGCTTTTATCGTAAAAAAGCAACAACAAAGACGAGATGACCATTAAAAATTTCGATAAACACATCACTATATCATCATTTATCTTCAATTTAATTCTCTTAGTTATAAGAATTATATTCAATGATGAAATGATCGCGCTTATGATAATCAATTACGCATTGAATTGTCAGCGGATAAAGCTGGTCTTAAATTTCTTCGTCTCCCGTTCAGCCCGCTCAGCTCCTTCGCCGTTAAAGTTTTTGAGCATGGCCGCCATATTAACGGCCAGGGTGCGCAGCGTCTGCAGGCCCTCTAAATCCTGCAGCACATCCTCGGGCTTGTCGCCGTGGACAGTATTCCAATGAGTCGAAGTTGCCACCATGCAATTGCGAATGGTAAAATACTTGTTAAGACGGTCAAAGGCGGCGCTGCTTCCTTCGCGGCGGCAGCTCACCACCGAAGCGCAGACCTTGTCATGCAGATCGGAACAGGAGAAAAAGACGCGGTCCAAAAGGGCGCAGAAAGCGCCGTTGGGGCCGGCAAAATAGACGGGAGAGCCCAATACAAAGCCGTCGGCCTCTTTCATTTTCTGAGCCAGCTCATTGGCCAAATCGTCGTCAAAAACGCACTTGCCTATCGAACGGCATTTGCGGCAGCCTATACAGCCGCGCACCGGCTTATTGCCTATCTGGAAAAATTCAGTGTCTATGCCCAGACGCTCCAGTTCCTTAGCCACCTCCGACAGAGCCGTAAAGGTACAGCCGTTGGCCCGGGGACTGCCGTTTACTAAAAGCACCTTCATATTTGCAATATCCTTTAAATAAAATTTCAGAAGTTTGCGTTTTCCATACCGGCAGAAACAAGCCTGCCTGGACGGTGAACGCCGTATCATGAGGTTATGCGGCGGCCGGCGGTTCTAATCCTTAATAAATGAAGCGTAAGTCAGATTGGCGCGGCCTTTCCTATGATCGTTCCGAGCACAGCGAAGAATCTGTATTTAGACAATGCTGCGGCTCTTCGCCGAAGGCTCATTACGGCGACTTCGCCTTAAAATAAGCTTGACTGAACGCCGCCGTTATCCCTAGCGCCCTTCAACGCCTTCATCATAACCGGCTCGTCGACAATCTGCAAAGGATAGCCGTCCTCTATCATCTTATAGGCCTTGGAAAGCTTGCTTCTGCCCGCGCCTTTTCCGCCTATCACCAAAAAATCGGTATTGCGGTGCAGATCGTCATGTATGTTCCCGCCGCAGGAGGTTATATATTCCCAAACCTCTTTTTTTGTGCCGTACCAGAATTTGCCGGTCAGACAGTAAGAGGCGCCGCTGCCCCCCAAAGGCATACAGGCTCTCATCTTAGGCGGAACGCTGGGATCTGGCTGAACATAAATATGAAAATCACTCTGTTCCAGCGTACACTTATCCAGCAGACAAAGCAGCAGTTCATAGCAGGCCTCGGCGTCGTCCGCGGCATTATGATGCTTAATCAGCTCAATACTGTTGAAATCGCAGAGTTTATCCAGACTCAGGCCTTTCGGCAAGCTGACGCCGGCCTTTGCGCTGTTCCTATTAACTAATTTCCCATTCTTGCCGCGATAGCCGTACAGCTTCAAAGCCAGCCTGTAGGTGCAGAGATATTTGGTTCGAGGAAGATAAATACCGTAACGCAGCAGACTTTTGGCCATCATGGCTGTATCAAAAGAAGCGCTGTGACCTACAATGACATGCTCTAAATAATGAGGCGCAATCAGCGGCCAGACCTCTTTCAGGGTCGGAGCGTCCTTCACCGTTTCAGGCTTAATACCGTGAACGCCTATACAGAAATCATCAAAAGGCTCTTCGGGATTGATAAGGGTATCGTATTTCCAGACAACCTGCCCCTGCTTTACCTCTATTAAGGCTATTTGACAGACAGAATTAGGCTTAACATTGGGAGTCTCAACGTCAACAACAGTATAGCAGTCCAGTTCCATCTGCATTTACCCGCGCCGATTTATGTCGGAACCGCTGTCCAGAAGCTCATTTATATCCTTCATCAGCTTTTCCATGCCTTTGCCTTTAAAATGCATAAAAACATTACAGCGGCGCATTAAATTCCCTTTTTTATACTCATCGATAGCCTTGGCCATTTCTTCAATGGGAAGGAACCATTCCCTCTGCAGCGTACGCAGAAACATCAGACTGATAATAAAATTCAAAGAAGCCAGAAAGAAAACGCCCCAGGCGCCGGCGTCTCCCATATGCCTGGCGCTGACTATAGAGTTATGCGCCTTGATGAGGTTAATCTCCTTGAGATCCATAACCGTCCGACTGACCAGCTCAAATGAAGTTCTGTCTCCCCCCAGCGCAGCCGCATAATTTTTACTGATGACGTCCAGCAAATCCTCTTCGCGCTCTTCGGTAATGAACTTTTCAGCGGCATGAAGATGCCTTTCAAAGCGCAGGCGGCTCGTATCAACATCTATAACTCCCGCTTCATTTTCAGCAAGGACGTACATCATGCACATGGCCGAATCTATGGACTGTTCGTTATTTTCGGGAATACTGCTTATGAGAGGCACCATGCGCGCAAAAAACCAGATAAGGCAGTAGGAAACCAGAATATGCATTCCCAAAGATAAATAAATGCTGAATTTTATAGAGCCGGATAATTTCATAGTTTACACAAACCTTAACCGCTGACGCTTCATACTTGATATTATACTCCGTTTTAAGCCAAAGAAATCTTCTCTTCGGGATAATTGATATTTTGATTTTTAATTTCTCTATCCGCCATAATGGCAAACAGAGTTACCGGCCCCAGACGTCCGCAGAACATAAGGGACATAATGATGATTTTGCCTACAGCGTCAAAGTAGGGAGTTATCCCCAGACTGCTCCCCACCGTACATACCGCCGATACTGCTTCAAAGATCAGCTCTTTGGTCGGCAGGTTCTGAGTGGCCAGCAATATGGAAAAACCTATCAAAAACATACAGACAAAGCCTATAATAATTGCAATAGCCCTATGAATAGTCTCCTCGGAAATAGCCCTTCTGCAGCAAATCACTTTTCTATTATGAAAAATATCCGCCCAGAATACCAGCAGCAGAACCATAACCGTTACAGTTTTAACGCCGCCGGCCACGCTTCCCGGCGTGCCCCCCAAAAACATAAGGCCTATTAAAATAACAATAGTCAGATTGCTGAGGCTGCTCATATCGACAGAATTAAAGCCAGCGGTACGCAGAGCCGCCGTCATAAACAGAGCGTTGCTGATTTTATCGCCGAGCGGCAGCGCATCCAGAGAATTGTGCCATTCGGCAAAAAACACGCTTACGGCGCCCACGGCCAAAGCCAAAAAATTGCCGATTAAAGCCAGATAAGCTGCTAAAGACATATGGCGGCGGCGGAACCACACAAATATTGCCAAGAACGTCGAAGGCGCCATAGCGCCGAAAAGAACCAGAACAACTATCGTATAAAGAATACCGGCATTGTTCTGATAAGAGATCAGGCTGTCGCTGTCCAGAGAAAAACCGGAATTGCAGAAAGCGGAAATAGACGTAAATATGCTCTTGCCCACGGCCTGAACCAAGGGTATGCCGATTCTGAAATAAAGGATAAAGAGAACGACAGCTCCTATCAGCTCGATCCCGAAAACATAATAAAAAATTACCGACAGAGCCTTCATCATGTTCTGTTTTTGATCGGCGTCGTCTAAGCTGTTGGCCAAAACGCGTTCATGGCGCAGGCTCAGACGCCTGCCCATATGCAGCATGGTCATAGAAGCCACGCCGATAATTCCTAAAGCGCCCAGCTGCACCAGCAATATCAGAAATATCTTTCCCCAAACCGTAAATTGCTCGGGCATGTCGACAACCGTAAGACCGGTTACGCAGCAGGCGCTGACCGCCATAAAAGCCGAATCGATAAATTCCAGTCCGTTATGCGAGGAAATCGGCAGATACAGCAAAATACTGCCCAAAGTACACAGAATCACAAAAGTGGCAAACATCATGCGGGCCGGACGGTACAGGAAGAAATATACGTTCAGCTCCTCCTGAATTTTCAGCTGCCTCATGCTGCTGATTAAAACTATGTCTATAAAGGCAACCAGCACCAAACAGGAAGATATAAGCCATGTTTCTCCCAGAAAGCTCAGCAGAATCAAATAAAAACCGCCCCAGGTCATCAGCTTGGGCAGCACGGACTTTATCAGCCTCGCCCGCTTTATAAGCATAAACTGACACAGTAAACCGCTCAGAGCGCAGAGGTTTACGCTGACATTATTTAACTTATCGCTGAGAAAGCTAGTGTAAAGCAAAAGCAGAATAAAACCGCTCAGAGCGCCTATGACAAACTCCTTGCGCTTCTCTGCCGCCGGCATACTGTCGAATTCATTGGCATCGTAATCTAAGACGGCAAACAGAACGGAAATTATTAAAATTACTATCGAAAAGGAGGCCAGAGGCTGATTAACTAGGTGAGGCCAATTGGCCAATAAAAAAGAAAAGCAGGCGGAAAAGGCAGCAAGCTTGGCGATAAAAGCATGCCTATGCCAGCTCAGAACAAATATAAAAATAAATAAAAAGGAGACTAAACTGTTGGTAAAGCGCCACCAGGAGAAGCTGTTGGCCGCCAAATCCGCTCCCATATAAATAAAAGGAAATGGCAGAATGGTTATGCCTACGCCGGTAAATACCGAATAAACCGGTATCCAACCTAAAATTTTCTGGTTAAGTTCCTCCCGCCAGTTGAACTCAAGCTCCTCGCCGTCCTCATCTCCGCTTAAATCGTCACTATTGCCCAAAATAATGTACTCTCGGGAATAATCGTCCTCCGCCGCCAGAGGCTCCGCAGACCTTACGCTTAAATTGTCCGTTTCTCCAGCCATAATAACTAATTCCTGAAGCTCTTCGCCAGTTGGTTGATGGCCTTTTCGTCAGACACTATTATCAGCCGATCTCCGTCGTTTAAAGGAACCTTGGGATCGGGACGCTGTATTTTGAAATTGCCGCTTTGAGTACGGACGCCGGCCACCGTAACCTGGAAACGGCGGGGCAGCTCCAGCTCAATGAGATTTTTGCCCACCATGCCGGGCAGAACTCTGATTTCCGTCAAAATGCAGTCGTCTCCCAGTTCCGTCTCCACGACTACTTTGCGGTTCATAAGCCGAGTGGCAAATCTGCGTCCGAATTCATGTTCCGGATTGATAATGAGCTGCGCTCCTACCGCCTTTAAAATACGGCTGTGCAGCGCGTCGCAGGTTCTGGCCACCACAAAGGGCGCGCCCAGCTGGCTGAGCAGGGCCGTACAGATTATGGAATCTTCTTTGGAGCTCTCGCCCATAGCGCAGACCGCCACGTCGCGCTTATCCGGCTCCAGACGGGCCATATCGACTTCGTCGGTCACGTCGATCTGCAGCGCGTCGGCCACAAAACCGGCGGCCTCCTCCACCAAAGCGATATTCTTATCTACAGCCAAAACTTCAACGCCCTTTTCCGACAGCGTTCTAGCCAGGGCCATGCCGAACTGACCTAAACCTATAATAAGAATCTGCTGCGCCATAAAAAAATACCGCCCAAAATTTAAATTCCGAAAGCCGGGAAGCCGACGGAAATAATTATCTGTTTCCGCAATTAACGGCCATAGACCGCTTTTTCATGTTATTGCAGAATATGCCTTCTCCTGAACGCAATTCAATGCAATTTTTAAGGAACATTTCAAGGAAAGCCCGCGTTTCAGGAAGTATTAGACAATGTTTATTTTACGGAAACCGACCGGAAAGGCCTCGCAGCAAACAGTGAACAAACGCACTTTTTATTCTCTCATTCTCAGCCTCTCACTGGCGGGAGCTCTGCCGCTTCTCAGCTCCGCCGACGAAGGCATGTATCTCTTCAGCAATCCTCCGCTCCGTCAGGTTAAAGAGCGCTACGGCATCGACTTAAGTCAGCAGTGGCTCGATCATGCCATGCATGCGGCGGTGCGCTTCAATAACGGCGGCTCGGGCGGGTTCATCTCTCCCGACGGTCTGGTCATTACCAATCACCATATCGCCGACGAATTTCTGGCCAAACTCAGCACTCCGGACAACGATCTGATAGCCAACGGCTTTCTGGCCAAAGACCGCTCTCAGGAGCTGAAGGCTCCGGGGTTGGAGCTCAACTGCCTGCAGAACATTGAGGACGTAACCGAGCTGGTCAACAATGGCATTGCCGAGGGCGACAGCTTTGCCGAGGCCAACAAGAAACGCAGCGCCAATATTGAAAAAATTGAGCGCGAGGCCTCTCAGAAGAGCGGACTGCGCTGCGACGTCGTCACCCTCTATCAGGGCGGACAGTACCACCTTTACAAATACAAGAAATACACCGACGTGCGCTTAGTCTGGGCCCCCGAACAGGACGCGGCCTTCTTCGGCGGCGACGCCGACAACTTTGAGTATCCCCGCACCAGCCTGGACGCGGCCATGTTCAGAGTTTACGAAAACGGCAAGCCCCTCAATTCTCAAAATTACTTCAAAATCAGCCCTGAAGGAACGAGCGAAAACGAAGCCGTCTTCGTAATCGGCCATCCCGGCCGCACCAACCGCCTGGAAACCCTGGCCCAGGTGGAATACACCCGCGACAGGATTCTGCCCTACCGCCTGGCCCGCTGCCGCACCATGGAGGCCGCCTATCTCCAGTTCGCCGAGCGCTCCGCCGAGAACGCCCGCCGCGCCAACAACAATATCCGCTCTGTGGCCAACACCCGCAAGGCCTCGACCGGCATGTTCCAGGGCCTCTGCAGCAAGGAGATTATGGAGCGCAAAGCCGCTCAGGAAAAGAGCCTGCGCGATCGCGTCTCCGACCAGACCCCCTGGCAGACGATCGCCTCCGCCTATCAGGATTTTGATACAAATTACGACGCCTGTATGCTTCTGGAAAACGCAGACGCCTTTCCCAGTCCGCTCTTCTCAATGGCCCGCCACATTGTGCGCCTGGCCCAGGAGCGTGAGGATAAAAAGTACCACTTGAAGGAATACGCTCCCAACAAACTGGAGTCCTTAAAGCTCAGGCTCTTCGCCGACTCACCCATGTATGCCGACGTGGAAAAGACCGCCCTTAACGCAGGCTTTTCCTTCCTGGCCGAGCGCCTGGGCCCCGACAGTCCCGACGCCGCATTGGTTCTGCAGGGAAAGACGCCCCTGGACCGAGCCGCCGAATTAGTCGATAACTGCACGCTCTTCGATCCCGCCGTGCGCCGCCGGGTGGCGGAAATGTCCTTAGCCGATCTCGAAAAATACCAGGACCCCATGATTCGTCTGGCTTTGACTGTAGACGCCAGATCCAGAGAATTGCGCAAAGTATTTGAAGATCAGCTTTCCGCTCCCTCGACCGCCGCTTACGCTCAAATTTCCCGCGAGCGCTTCGCCATTGAAAAAGACAGCGTGCCCCCGGACGCCACCTTTACGCTGCGCATGTCCTACGGCAAGGTCAAAGGCTATCAGAACGACGGCCGTGAGGAGCCCTGGCGCACCACCATAGGCGATATGTTCACCCGCGCCGCCGAGCACAAAAACATCGCTCCCTACAACCTGCCCCAAAGCTGGCAGAAGGCCGAGAATAGGCTCAACAAGGACCTGCCCATCGTCTTTGTGGCCACTTCCGACACCATCGGCGGCAATTCCGGCAGTCCGGTCATCAATAAGGACGGCCTGATGGTCGGCCTGAACTTCGACCGCAACCAGTTCGGCATGGTCCGCAACTTCGTCTACGACGAACAGAAGGCCCGCCACATCTCCGTCTCCGCCCCCGCCATCGTGGAGGCTCTGGAAAAAATTTACGGCGCCGACAGTTTAGTCAAAGAGATCAGACGCTAAAGCGGCCTGACGCAGCCGCCGCCTCCCCGTGAGCCGGCGGCCTTTTTTATTTGAGCGCCAACGGCGAAGGATCTTTATATGGTTCAAACACAGATTCTTCGCTCACGCTCAGAATGACAAATACCCTGTCATCCTGAGCCAACGGCGAAGGATCTATATATGGTTCAAGTACAGATTCTTCGCTCACGCTCAGAATGATAAATATTATGCGCCATGAACGTGATTTTGCAGACCTGGCCGTGCTTCTATGTCATCCTGAGCCAAAGGCGAAGGATCTTAATAATGCTCACAGTATAATATAAATAACTATATACCTTGGGGAGGGGCAATAATGAATATTTATTATGTTTATATTTTAACAAACCGGAATAACAAAGTAATTTATATCGGAGTTACCGGCAATCTGCAAAAACGCCTGTATGAACATAAAAACAAATTAATAGACGGATTTACAAAGAAGTATAATATTTATAAGCTTGTATATTTTGAATATACGTCCGATGTTTATTCTGCCATTGAAAGAGAAAAACAGCTTAAGGGCTGGACAAGAGCAAAAAAGAATCTGTTAATCGAGAGCGTTAATCCTAATTGGACCGATTTAAGCGAAAAATGGCAAACATTCTGTTGCCCTGACCGTGTTTCTCTGTCATCCTGAGCCAACGGCGAAGGATCTTTATATGGTTCAAACACAGATTCTTCGCTCATGCTCAGAATGACATATATTATGACGCAATGGACGTGATTTTGCAGACCTGGCCGTGCTTCCC
>JAFTAM010000048.1 GCA_017458675.1 bacterium | reverse complement strand
GGCAGGAAAATCAGAAAGCAGTTGGAGATAGATTTTGTTGTCAATCGGGGCTGGCAGCGTTATTATATTCAGTCTGCTTTAACTGTTGCCGATCCGGAAAAGCGGGAACAGGAAACTGCCTCCTTGCTGCACATTCCCGATTCCTTCGCAAAAATAGTAGTGGTCCGCGATTATATCAATCCCTGGCGCGACGAACGCGGCATTTTGTATATCGGCGTTGAACAGTTCCTTTTAGATGAAGAGGCGATACGTCTGTAGCAGCTGCTTCAAGCCGATCTGAGCCCCAAACTTGTCATTCTGAGCGCAGCGAAGAATCTGTGTCTTTTAAACATGAAATCTCGTTCGCCATTGTCTCAGGATGCCATTTTAGCTTTTCATGCGGAGCCGTCGGGCGATGATTAAATCCCGGACTTTGCAGCAAGGGCTGTCGTCGGCGCGGCGCATCGGCGGGGGAGCGTCGGCGCGGTTTGTTCTGGAACCGTTTTAGCGCAAAAGGACTGCGTTAAGCGGATATAAAAATATGCAGGGTTAAACTCAGCTGACAGAAATTCGAAGGAGTTTTTCTAATGAACGAAGAGGCCATGCAGAAAGCGCTCCGAGAGTGCGTAGAGCGCCTGGGTACTGGAATACTAACAGACAAGACCAAGTTCAGGGGAGTAATTCACGATATGCTGCCCGGGCAAAATTTCCAGAGTGAGCGGAGTCTGTTATATTTTGCGGCAGATAGCTTTGGCATAGGGGAAAAGCTCCTGAAAGCGTCGGCGGAAGATGAAGCCCGCGAACGCATCTTCCGTTATCTGGTGAAAGAAATGACCGACGGCGGCCTTCAGCGTGAAGCCGCGGAAACGGTTCTGCGTTCCTTTGCTGTCGCTTTAGGCTGGAAGATTGATAGCGCAGGCGGGTCCGCAAGTTCGCAGCAGCCTTCCTCCGGCTCCGGTTCATGCGCTCACCGCAATGTTGATTTTTCCTCCCGCCGCTGCCGTGACTGCGGCAAAAGTCTGTATGGCTTATTTGAGGGAAATAAATATACGCCATATGAGGCGATGCTTAAAGAAGAAATA
Source organism: bacterium (assembly GCA_017458675.1). Lineage (GTDB taxonomy): Bacteria > Vulcanimicrobiota > Xenobia > Xenobiales > Xenobiaceae > RGIG3641. The sequence goes on along the minus strand of JAFTAM010000048.1, from coordinate 1,013 downwards.
GACGGGGTTTTAGTTTCAATAGGGGCCAATTATGGCGGAACCTTTGTGATTCCGGAACATATAACGGCTTTGGACGACGACTGTTTGGCTGACCATGCAGATTTGCAGTCGGTGATTCTCCCTGGATCACTGCGTTCAATCGGCTGTTATGCGTTTGAAAACTGTTCCTCGCTGAAAAAGCTGAAGGTACCAGAAACGGTTTCTGCGATAGGCATTGGCGCTTTTAAAGGTCTGAAGCGCGTTTATTATAACGGCCCTGCGTCCGGTTCGCCCTGGGGAGCGAGGGAGCATGTAGTCTCGGCGAAGCCAGCGCCTAATCCGCCCCCAGCGCCTAAACCGCAGTCTGCTCCTAAACCGGTTCCTCAGCCTGCTCCGGCGCCGAATCCTCCAATTGTTCAGCGCGATCCTTTGGCTTTTCTGCGGGCGTCGTATGCGAATAAACAGGTTGGCGAGCGTTTTGAGTTTGGGCGTTATCCGCAAGGCGAAAACGGTGAAGTAAAGCCGATAACTTGGCGTGTGCTGCGCCGGGGCAGGGACTCTCTGCTGGTTATTTCGGAGTATGGTCTGGACGCAAAGCCTTACAATACGGTGCGGAAAAGTATAACGTGGTCAGAATGTACTTTGCGTCGCTGGCTGAACGGTGAGTTTCTGCAGAAAGCGTTTAATGCTCAGGAGCAGTCTTTGATCAAGGTGAGCAGCCTTTCCAACAATGCGGGCCCTTCAACTGAGGACCGCTTGTTTTTGCTGAGCATTGACGAGGTCAAGAGTTTGTTTGCCGGTGATAATGACCGAACAGCTAAGCCTACTGCATATGCAATTATAAATGATGCATGGGTTTCCGATAATGTTGCGTATACAGGTAATGCGTGGTGGTGGCTCCGTTCGCGCAGCTGCAACGATAACTACGCGGCGGACGTGGACGCCGACGGCTACATCCACGACTGCCTCGTGGACAATGCCTCCGCCGCTGTGCGTCCTGCCTTCCGTATAGCAATCTAAAATCTTAAATCTTC
>JAFTAM010000047.1 GCA_017458675.1 bacterium | reverse complement strand
CTGCATGAGGCGCGTCACCGGAATGCCGGTCCATTTGGCCACAATGGCCGCCACGTCTTCATCCTCGACCTGCTCCTTGAGGAACTTGCCGTTCTTCTGCATTTCCTGAAGCTTTTCCGAAGCCTGGGCGATATCTTTCTTCAAAGAGGCGATAGTGCTGTAGCGCAGCTCGGCCACCTTGGCCAGATCGCCGCGGCGTTCCGCCGCCTCCGAATCGTTGACGGCCTGCTCCAGGGAGGTCTTTAATGAGCCTATCCGCTGAATCTGCTCCTTCTCGAGGTTCCAGCGCGATTTCATTTCCATAGAGCGATCCTTCAGTTCGGCCATCTCCTTGTCCAGCTTCTGCAAGCGCTCCAGCGAGGCTTCGTCCTTTTCCTTGCTCAGAGCCTGACGCTCAATCTCCAGCTGGATAATGCGCCGCTCCACCTCGTCAATTTCCAGAGGCATAGAGTCGATTTCGATGCGCAGTTTGGAGGCGGCTTCGTCGATCAAGTCCACCGCCTTGTCGGGCAGGAAGCGGTCGGTTATATAGCGGTTGGAAAGAGCCGCGGCCGCCACGATAGCGCCGTCGGTGATGCGCACGCCGTGATGGACTTCGTATTTTTCCTTCAAACCGCGCAGAATAGCGATAGTGTCCTCCACCGAGGGCTCGCCCACATAAACGGGCTGGAAGCGCCGCTCCAAGGCAGCGTCTTTTTCAATGTACTTGCGGTATTCGTTTAAGGTGGTCGCGCCCACCGTGCGCAGCTCGCCGCGGGCCAGGGCAGGCTTAAGCATATTGGCCGCGTCGACCGCGCCTTCGGCCGAGCCCGCGCCCACCAGGGTATGCAGTTCGTCGATAAAGAGAATGATCTGTCCCTGAGATGAGGTGATCTCCTTTAATACCGCCTTGAATCTGTCCTCAAACTCGCCTCTGTATTTAGCGCCGGCGATCAGAGAACCTAAATCCAGAGCGAAGAGGCGGCGTCCTTTCAGACTTTCCGGCACGTCTCCGGCCACGATGCGCCGAGCCAGACCTTCGGCTATGGCGGTCTTGCCTACGCCGGGTTCGCCGATCAGAACGGGGTTATTTTTAGTGCGCCGCGACAGTACCTGAATGCAGCGCCTGATCTCCTCGTCGCGGCCTATAACCGGATCGAGCTTGCCACGCCGAGCCAGGTCGGTAAGATCGCGTCCGTACTTTTCCAGAGCCTGATATTTGGCTTCAGGATTCTGGTCGGTAACTCTCTGCGTGCCGCGCACTTCAATGAGAACCTTATAAAGGCGATCCGGATTGACGCCGTATTCGCGCAGAATTCTTCCCGCCTCGTCTTTGGCGTCGGCAGACATGGCCAGCAGAAAATGCTCTACCGACAGATACTCGTCCTTTAATTTTTCGGCCTCCTTCCAGGCCTTCTCAATCAAAGCGTTAAAATTATTGCTCAAATAAACTTCTATGCCGCTGCCCTGAACCTTAGGCAGTTTGCTCAGGGAATTATCCGCATCTCTCTTAACGGAGGCGACATTAGCTCCGAGTTTCTGCAGAATACTGACGGTTAAGCCGTCGTCCTGTTCGAGAAGAGCCTTTAACATATGTAAAGGTTCCAGACTCTGCTGCCGACTGTCCCGGGCAATATCTATAGCGTTTTGTAATGCTTCCTGAGTTTTCAAAGTAAAACGATCCGTACGCATAGCAACCTTCACAGCTCCTTTTCCTCGATTTGCCTGCGCGCCGTCCGTATAACAAAATACGGCTCAGAACCCAGGCGATATATTCAAGCCGCCTATTCAGGCAGCTTATATATAGCTTTTTCTGTTCTCTGAACCGTATTATAAATATTTAATATTTTAACTGCGTATATGTAGTATGAGATTTATATTTGATTTTTTACAGCGTTCCGAATATGCGATCGCCGGCGTCTCCCAGACCGGGCACAATGTAGCCGTGCTCATTGAGACGCTCGTCTATAGAAGTAGTATAGATGCAAAGCTCCGGATAAGCCTCCGTCAAATTTTTGATACCCTCGGGAGCGGCCACCAGACATAAAAACTTAATGGATTTTAAAGAAGCTCCGCGCTTGAGCAGAGCTCCTATGGCCGCGATGGCCGAACCACCGGAGCCAGCATGGGGTCTAAAAGCAGAATCTCCCTTTCTTCCAGATCGACCGGCATTTTACAGAAATACTCAACAGGCTCGAGGCTCTGTTCATTTCTGTACATACCGATATGGCCGATTTTGGCGGCAGGGATCATGCGTTCAATGCCGCCCACCATGCCCAGACCGGCCCTTAAAATAGGAACCAAAGCCAGCTTTTTGCCGCCCAGGGTCTTGCCTGAGGCAGAAGCGATGGGAGTTTTTACCACCGTATCTTCAAGCGGCAGATCGCGAGTGGCTTCATAAGCCATAAGCGCCGCTATTTCCGAAACTAATTCGCGAAAATCCTTCGATCCAGTATTCTCGTCGCGCAGCAAAGTAATTTTATGCTGAATTAAAGGATGATCCAATATATAAACAGACATCTTGCCTCCCGGCTCAGCCGATTCCTGAGCAGAAAAAAAAAGCCTCATAGCTGAGGCTCAAAATATTATTTACTGTGTATATCGGTAAATATTTCGTTTGCACTATCGTTAAACGGCTGCTTGCCGTCGCTGTGATCTATGTATTTAGCGAACTTTTCATCAAAGGTATTGTTGTCGTCAAGCTCTACCAAAGTATAGCAGCCGCCTATCAGTTCATCGTCAACAAAGATGCGGGGAATGCTTCTGGCTTCGTTCCAGGTGACCATACTGACCTCGCCGCTGCTGGTAAAGCAGCGCATGGCCATCTTCTCTCTGGCTTCCTCGTTATCATCTATCTGATGCTCGATGATATAGCTGGGTTTGATATTATGAGCGTTTAAAATTTCTTTGGCGCGTTTGCAATACGGGCAATCTTTCCAAGTATAAATTTCGATTCCCTTAACTTTTTTCAGCTCAGGCATTACAAAAGCTATCCTTTCCCAAAGATAATTTCTAAAACTATAATACATTCTAATAAATCAGAACGAGTCCTTTATTCTTGACACATAAAGGAATGATCCTTCTTTACTGGGCAGGAGGCACAACCTCTTCGTCAGTGATATTAGAGTTCTGCAAATCAATATTGTTTTCCGGAGCGGGTATATCTCCGTAACCTGGGCTGCTTCCGCCGGTTTCCCCGCCTTCGTAGGCTTCGGGAGCTCCAACTCCGCTGCCGCCGTCGGAAACTCCGCCCCCGGCAGGAGCGTCAGGCGCGGCTCCGCTTCCCGCTTCTCCTCCGGACTCCGGAATTCCGCCGCCCTTATCCTCCTTAGGAGTCAAAGGGATATCAAAATCGCTGTTATCACCGGAACTTCCGCCGTTCATGGCGTTCTCGGAGCCTGAACCCGCAGGAGGTTGGGCCGCGGCGTGAGGTCTGACGTCCGTTCCCTGACTGCCGCTTGTTCCGGCCGGCATTCCTTCTACCGCCGGACGGCCGTCCTTGCCGACAATAGTAATGTTGCTGGCGCCGCTGCCCTGCTCCACGTCGCTGACCCGCACCTTGATTTTCGGCTTCACATACTTAAGCGGATCGTTGACGAACATCATAAGATTGCGTTCATTTTCAAAAAAGAAAGTCGTTCCGTAAACGTCCAGACGGTAAGGCGAGCCGGCGCTCACCGGTCTTTTGCTGACAGGGTCCTTGGCGGCATACTCCTCGACCTGCTCCTGAGAGAGAGAAAATTTCTGCTCCTGGAGATTTTCGGGCAGATTTTCACCCACAATCGCATCGCGGTTATAGTTATAGATAACCAAAGCCGAAACTGCGCCCAAAAAGATTACGCCTACCGCCAGGAACCAAAAAGCCGAAGAACCTGAAGTTTTTTTGCGTCCCGACATCTCCGGCGGAATCGCGCCGCCGCCCTTCAAGCCGGGGCCGGACGAGCCTTTGGCCGACATCTTCAGAGCCCAGTCGTCCGAGCTCTTCTTTTCGCGGGGACCGAAATTATCGTCCCAGTCCGCCGTAAGATCCGGGGCAGCTTCGCGCTCCGGAGCGCCGTTCAATCCGCCTTCAGGACCGCGCCGATCGGCAGGATAAGCGCCGGGGGACTTGTCAAAAGCGCTCTCCCGGCCGCCGGCCGCCATAACCGGCTTGGGGCCGCCGTTTACGCCGGCGTCGGCAGGCTTCTGAGCTGAGCCGGAACCCTCGGGGCGTCTCTCCTGCCAATTAGGTTCAAAACTCCCCGAAAGCTGACCGCCAAAGGACTGCTCCCCAGATTCGGCAGGCAAAGAGGCCGGATTGCGGGGAAAATAATTCCCGTTTCCGGATCTGCCTCCGTTATTGTTGAGATTGTACTGAGCGGGATAATACTGCCTGGGTTCTTCGGCAGGCATAACCGGGCGCGGCTGAGCAGCCGAACGGCCGCGATTAGCTCCCTGCGGACCGGCAGAGCCGGGACGGCCATAATCGGGGCCCTGAGGACCGGGCGCGCCGGAACGGCCGTAATTGGGACCCTGGGGACCGGGAGCGCCGGAACGACTATACTTGGGACCCTGGGGACCGGGCGCGCCGACGCGGCCATAGTTCGGGCCCTGGGGACCGGGCGCATTGGAACTGCCGTAATTGGGGACCTGAGGACCGGGCGCGCCGGCAGGCGTCTGACGACGGTTTCCCGCAGCAGCGGGAGCTTGAGAATAGCTCCTTTGCTCTTCAGCCGACATAAAACGCGTTTGATAAGGATCGAAGCCTATAGGGGCCTGCTGAGAGGCAGGTCCGCCGTCAGACTTGCGCGCTTTGCCGATTTCCAAACGGCCGCCCTGATTACTCTGTCTGTCCATACCGAAGCTCCCCGATCTCAAAAAATTATAAACTCACAAAATCAACGCAGATATTTACGGATAATGGCAATACTGCATTCTTTGGCCGCCTGGCTGTCCTTCTGCAGCTTACTGTCCCAGCGATTCAGACGGCTGACGGAATCGACGCTGAGATCTTTTTTAAGCAGCAGCACCGCCTCGGCAAAATGCGCGAAATCGGCAAATTCCAGGCGGTATTTTTCCTTCAGTTCCTGCAGAGAGGCGTCGGCCGCGCAGCCGAGCCAGCGCTGTTCAATACTGCGGCATTTGCTTAAAAGGTCGCCGACAGGAAGGCTTTTGCCGTTGACGACAATATTTTCCATAATTTTCATTAAGACTTCGGATTGCTGCAGCTCTTCAATCTGCAAAGGCAGCAGATTCTTCTGAAAGAGGTAATACTCCCTGACGCCTCTGTCTGCATCGTCTTTTTTATCGCTGAAACTCTGTCCGCGCTGTTTCTCCAAAAACACTTTTATCGACTGCAGACGCACTCTCATAAAACGCGCCTGCGATTTATAAAGCTCGGCGTTGCCGGACTGCAGTTCCAATATATCTTTATTTAAAACCTCAGGTTTTTCCAAAAGAGCTTTGGCAGCCTTGATCTGCTGAAGCTGCTTCCTGGCCGTATCCAGACCGCAGGCATACAGAGTGGGATCGGAAGATTTGTCCATCCCGGAAATTTTCGAAAAAGCCGCCTGAGCCTTGTCCTGGATGGCCGAAACTTGCTTAAGAGCGTCGCGCTGATATGCGCGCCCTTGGGAGAAATCCCGCAGCGCGCGCCCGCAGGCCAGCAAATGAGCCTCCAAAACGCTCATTTCCTCATTCAGGCGCAGATCCCCGACGGCCCAGCTTTTATTGAGGGCGGCCCGGCTGCTTCCGGCGAAACAGCCGAAAACAGCTCCCAGCGCCAGCAGCAATATAAATAATCTTGCAAAAACTGTCTTCATAGCTATATATATTACCCTAAAAGCTCTCTGCAGCAAAGAGAAGCCGCCGACAAAAAAGGCCGCTTTTCCATGGGAATTCGGCAAAAGCGGCCCGGCAGAGGCTGATTATTCGCGGATTTTCGCCTTAAACTCGCGCTCGGCTATCTTCTGCAGCTTTTTCATCAGGCGGGAGATATCTTCATCTTCCAGAGTTTTGTCCATAGCCTGGAGGACGAACCTGAAGGCCAGGCTCTTATAACCGGCCGGTATGCCCTCGCCGACATAGACGTCGAAGCAGCGCACTTCGCTGACCAGATCGCCGCCCACCTGCTTAAAGCGGGCCGCGACGTCGCCGGCCTGTACGCTCGCTTCCATTACCAGGGCCAGATCGCGCTCGACCGAAGGATACCTGGATATCTTCTTATACTGCCTGAGCTTCTGAGCCGCCATAATGGCGTCGATATCGAGCTCGCCCAGAATGGCGTTCTGCTCCAGATCCAGTTCCTTGGCCAGAACCGGATGAATAACTCCCAGCCAGCCTACGACGGAATTTCCAAGCATTACCTCGGCGGAGGCTCCGGGATGCGTCCAGGCCTTGGAGGCGCGCACATACTTAAATTCCGTGCCCAGCATGGCCGCGATCTCCTCGACAATACCCTTCAGAGCGAAGAAATCAGCGTCCTTATAGCTAAGAGCCAGACCCAAGCGCAGCGGCTCCTTTACTCCGTCGCCGTCCTTCTCGTAAATTCGGCTGATCTCAAAGAGGCGCATATCCTCATTGCGCACTCTGAGATTGCGAAGAACCACATTGGTCATGAACGGGAAGAGGCAGGGACGCAGAACCCGCTGGTCCTCGCTGAGAGGATTCATGATCTGCAGAACCTCGTCCTCAACGCGGTACTTTTTAATCATTTCCAGACTGCAGAGCGAAGGAGTCAGGATCTCCGTCAATCCCAGCTTTACGCAGAGATCGCGGAAGGTCTCCTCATTGACGTCGTTGTGGAAGACGACGCTGCCCTGCTCTACGGCGGGTACGGTGTTGGGAAGATTGTCATAGCCGGCATGTCGGGCGATCTCTTCTATCAGATCGATCTCCTCGGTTATATCGATGCGGAAGGAGGGAACCTTAACCTCAAGGCGTCCGTCTCCGAGATCCTTAACCGCAAATTCCAGACTGCGCAGAATGGCGCAGACCTTTTCGAAGGGGACTTCCACGCCCAGAACTCTCTTAATCAAAGCCAGGCGCAGTTCCACCGTAACCGGCTCAGGCTGAGGAACGCTCTTTACGACTATTTCGGGCATAACCTTGCCGGCATATTCATTGAGCAGATAAGCGGCGCGCTGGGAACCGAAAATTACCCTTTCAATATCCATGCCCTTCTCAAAGCGCTTGGAAGATTCGGTGCGCAGACCCAGCCGCAGGGAGGTGCGCCGCACGTCGCCGTTGTCAAAGGAAGCCGATTCCAGCAGCAGCTCGGAGGTGGCTTCTTCGATCTCCGTATTCAGACCGCCCATGACGCCGGCCACGCCCACGGCCTTTTCGGCGTCGGCAATAATAATGGAATTGGCGGGCAGCTTCTGTTCCGCGCTGTCAAGGGTGACTATCGTCTCCTCCGGACGGGAACGGCGCACAATCAGACGTCCTTCCGCCAGACGGGCGCGGTCATAGGCGTGCAGAGGCTGTCCGGTCTCCAGCATTACATAATTGGTTATATCGACCACGTTATTGATGCTGCGCATGCCGGCCAGCTCCAGGCGGCGGGCCATCCACTTGGGAGAAGGACCGACCTTGACGCCGCTGACCAGGCGGGCCATAAAGCGGGGGCAGGCCGTATAATCCTCAATAGCGACCAAATTATCTTCGCCGTTGATCGAAGCCTGATCGTAATCCCGCATAATCTCGGGCATGCGCAGAGGGCGCTCCAATTTAGCGGCCAGCTCGCGGGCGATGCCCAGGATGCTAAGCTGATCGGCGCGGTTGGCAAAGGATTCCACAATCAAAATATCCTCGACGATGGGCAGAACCTTCTGAACTGGCACGCCTATCTCGGTATCTTCGGGCAGATCCAGAATGCCCTCGCGCTTGTCCTCGGGCAGACATTCGGGATCGACGCCAGCCTCGTCCCAGCCGCAGAACATGCCCTCGGAAACCGCTCCTCTGAGCTTGCCCTTCTTAATCTTCGTGCCGCTGGCCAGAATCGCGCCGTGCAGCGCGACCGCCGTTACCATGCCCGCTCTGGCGTTGGGAGCGGCGGTGACGATCTGCAGCTTCTCCGAGCCTGCGTCGACCTGACAGATCAGGAGACGCTCGGCGTCGGGATGCTTTTCGGCGCTTACTATGCGGCAGGTTACAATGCCGCTGACCGAAGCGCCGGCCTGTTCGATATTTTCCACGGGCACGCCGACCGACTGCAGCAGTTCGGCGGCCTCCTGAGCCGATTCATGCAGCTCAACATAATCTTTTAACCAACAAAAAGGAACACGCATTTTTACACCCTCATCCCTGAATATTAAAACTGACTCAAAAAGCGCATATCGTCTTCGTACAGAAGGCGGATATCGTCGACTCCGTAGGTGAGCATGGCTATACGCTCTACGCCCATGCCGAAAGCGAAGCCGGTATATTTTTCCGGATCGTAGCCCACGCCCTTAAGCACGCGGGGGTGGACCATGCCGCTGCCCATAATCTCAATCCAACCGCTGTTTTTGCAGACGCGGCAGCCCTTGCCGTCGCAGACGAAGCAGTCTACCATAACCTCGGCCGAAGGCTCGGTAAAGGGGAAATAAGAGGGATTGAAGCGGGTGCGCCGGCGATGGCCGAACATGCCCTTGGCAAAGAGCTCCAAAGTGCCCTTTAAATCGGAAAAGGTCACGTTTTTATCGACCAGAAGGCCCTCTACCTGATGAAATTCCCAGAAATGAGTGGCGTCTACGGCGTCGCGGCGGTAGCATTTGCCGGGGCAGATGACCCTGACCGGCGGCTCCTGCTTTTCCATAACATGGACCTGACTGGGAGAAGTGTGGCTGCGCATGAGCAGTCCCTCGCGCAGGAAGAAGGAATCCCACATTTCCCGGCTGGGATGGTTGGAGGGGATATTCAGGGCTTCGAAATTGTAATAATCGGTTTCTATCTCCGGCCCCGATACCACGCTGTAGCCCAGCCCCTTAAAAACCTCTTTAATGCGGCGCATCGTAATATTCAGCAGATGTATGCGCCCGGGAGCCTTCCACTTGCCCGGCAGAGTTACGTCAATTTGTTCGGCAGACAGCTTGGCCGCCAGGCCGTCCTGATAGATCTTTTCCTTCTGAACGGCAAACAGTTCTTCAATAAAAACTTTCACCTCGTTGGCCGCTTTGCCCACCGCGGGACGCTCTTCGGCAGACAGCGTCTTAACGCCCCTGAGAATAGAGGTAAGCTCTCCTCCCTTGCGCCCAAAATACTTAGTCCAAAGCTCATCAATCTTTGACTGCTGAGAGGCTTCTTTTATCTCGCGCTCCGCCTCAGCCTTCAACTGCTCTAACTGTTCCAGGATCGACATAGAAAACTCCAAATCAAAATATTTCACCCCCGGGCGCCGCCTAAAAATATCCGCGCCTACAGAGGCTGAAGCCGGTTTCAACTCTTCTGCGCAGGCGCGCGCTGCCGATAGGCCCGAGTCAAAACCGTCCTTTATTTGCCAAAAAACCTATAAGTCTTCGCCGCCGCTCTATTCCTTCCTATATTATTTCCGCCGCCGCTGCGGCTCCGCCTCTGAAGGAGGTTTTTGCCCGAACCCCTGCAAATTAACAGAGACTTAATCGGTCAATGCCGACCGCTCCCGTATTCTGGTTTATATGTACCTTAACTTCCCCAGCAATCCCAATCTGCCATTAAGCGCTTCCGTTCTGATCGCCAAGCATCCGGATACGGAAATAAAAAGTTTTCAGCTGAGCCGACTGGCCCGCGCTCAGGGACTGAAACATCCCCGAGAGGGTACGGCCTGGATAGTCAATAAGGCCTTGGGAACCTGGAAAACCGTCAGCGTTCGGGAAAAAGCTCTCTTTGCCCTTCTCAGCCGTCCCCGAACCCTGGACGGCCTCCTCAGCGCTCTGAATCCGTCCGATCCCCAATACGCCGCCAATTTGCTGGACGTCGCCTACAATATGGGCTTTATCTCCGTCGGCGGCAAAATGCATCCCCGATACGCCTCCGGGCCCGAGCCGCCGCTGGGATCTCATTTTCTGGCCCTGCACATGACCTCGGACTGCAATCTGCGCTGCGCCTACTGCTACAATTCTTCCGGCCAGAATTCAAAAAAGTTTCTGCAGACAGAAACGGCTTTATACTTTATAAAAAGAGCCTGCGCCGAGCTGCCCGCTCCGGTTTTGAACATAGATTTTCTGGGCGGCGAACCGCTTTTAGCCCTGGATACCGTAAAAGAGATTCTGAGGAAAGCGCCGCCGCTGGCTTCGCAATACGGCAAAAAAATCAATTTTCTGCTGCAGACCAACGGCATGCTGCTCAGCGAAGAAACCGCCCGTCTTTTAAGGGAACACGGCGTGGGCGTGGGCGTATCCATAGACGGTCCGGCCCGCTGGCACGACCGTTACCGGCGCAATTCTCAGGGAAGCTCCTTCCATGGCCTGATCTGCTCAAACTTTTTAAAGGCTCAGGAACTGGGGCTGAAGGTCTCCCCTCTGGCGGTCATATATGCTCCGGAGCAGCTGGAGGAAGCTTTTGACTTTTTCATTGAAGAGCTGCGCTGCGAATCCATGCGCTTCAACTTCTTCTGCCCTCTGGGGCGTGGACGCGAACTGAAAGAAAGTTTATGTCCTCCCTCCGCCTACCGCGAGCCCTATCTGAAGGTTATATTCAAAGCGCTGCAGCGCTTCCGGAGCTGCGGCCGCCCGCTCAATATTTACGATCTCCAGTTTCGCTTGAAAAGTCTGGCTGAATTCAGGCAGGATTATATGTGCCTGCGATCTCCCTGCGGCATAGGGACTTCAATCCTGTCTTTGGACCCAGAGGGCGGAGTATACGCCTGCGAAGAATACGAACAGAGCTGCAAAAGCGCTCTTTTCCTGGGAAATGCGCAAGAGCTGCCCCCCTTAGCCGAACTGCCGGTGAAAAACGAGAACCTGAAACATCTGCTGAGCCGGAACGTCGAAAATATTTCCAAATGCCGCCGCTGCTGGCTCAAACGCCACTGCGGAGGCGGCTGCGCTCAAAGAGCCCTGGCCCAAAACGGCGGGCTCAATTTCCCCGAAGCCATGTGCGGGCTCTATAAGGAGCTGTATCCCGACCTGATGTGGCTGCTGGGCGCCGAAGAAGACCTGCTGCAGGCTCTGGCGCTTCAGAACCCCGACCCCAAGCATAATCTTTCTGCGGAGGCAGACCTTCCATGAACAACACTAAAACTACCGGCCAACAGTGGATTTCACCTCAAGCCTGCTTAGGCAAAAATCCTTCTCTCCGCCTCAAGCGCAAAGGAGATCTGTGCCTGCTGATCGATCCCGACAGCGCTTCCTGGGCGGTCCTGCCTCCGCTCTATTTCGATTTTTGGAAAAAGCTTCCCACAGCCGGCGCCTGGAAGCAGATTCTGGAAATTGAACATCCCTTCTCGGAGCTCAAGCGCAGCGAAGTCACCTTAGAGCTCTACCGCCAGAATATGCTTACCGTCAACGGACGCCTTTACTGCGATCCCGCCGAGACCTTCAAAACGCCTAAAAAGTATCCCGATTTTATCTGCTTCCACATAACCGAAGCCTGCAATCTGGCCTGCCGCTACTGTCTGGCCGACTCGGTGCCCACCAACAAAGCCATGCCTCTGGAAGTCTATAAATTTGCCATCCGCAAAGTTCTCACTGAGCTGCCCAACGACACCTTTACCATAGACTTTCACGGCGGCGAGCCGCTGCTGGCTCTGGATAAAATTGTCGAAGCGGTCAATTATGCCGAACAGCTCAATGAAGAAGAAAACTTAGGCAAGAAGCTGCTCTACAGCTTCCAGACCAACGGAACTCTGCTGAACGAAAAAAATATCGAAATTCTGAAAGGTATCCCCCGCCTGCAGTTCGGAGTCAGCCTGGACGGCCCTAAAAGCGTCCACGACAAAAACCGCATCTTCGCCGGAACTCAGAACGGGGAACGCGGCAGTTTCGAGGTTATCGTCAGAAATCTGAAGAGAGCCAAAGAGATGGGGCTCAGGCCCGGAGTTCTGGGCGTCATCCACGACCCAGCCGACTATCTGACCAGCTTCAAATTTTTCACCGAGGAGCTGGGGCTCCGCGAATTCCGGCTCAACTATTCCTCATACATAGGCCGAAGCGCCCGGCTGCTCGATTTTCCCCTGGACCGCAACGGCAAATTTGCCGAGAATTGGCTGAATATGGTCGATCACGCTTACGAATTTGCAAAAAAGCACGATACTCATCTGCGCATAAGCGACATCGACAACCAAATCAACAATTTAATCTTCAAAAGACGTCCCTTCATGTGCTACCGCTCTCCCTGCGGCGCGGGGAACTCCGTCTTCGGATTCGCCATTGACGGAGGCATCCACGCCTGCGAGGAACTGGCCTCCAGCGGCTTCCTGAAGCTGGCCAATATTTACGATCCCGGTCTTAATCTGAAGGAGCTGATCGACTCCAGTCCGCAGGTTGCCGAGCTCAATTCCCGCTGCGTCAACAACATTCCCAAATGCCGGCGCTGCATGTTCAAGCGCTTCTGCACCGGCGGCTGCACCTCTAAAACGCTGAGTTTCTTCGGAACCATCATGCGGGAATCGCCCATGTGCAGCTACTATGCCAAGGTCTTTGAGGGCCTTATGTGGCGTCTTTACGAGCATCCTGACATGACCGGATACCTGGGCCCGGAGAACTGCAGAAAGGGCCAGTGGAAGCCGCTCTTTAAGGACGAAGACGCTTAAAAGCGCATTCTTGCCTGCTATCAGCCGCTGCGTCCTGAAGCAAGGACGCCGGCGGCTCCGCCTCCCCGAAAGCCGAAAGCTTCTTCGCCGCCTGGACCCGCTGCAGCCGTTCCTACTGCGTACCAAAAAAAAAGAGCCCTTTTTCAAGGACTCTTTTCTGGTATACCCGGAGGGACTCGAACCCCCAGCCTGCTGGTCCGTAGCCAGCCGCTCTATCCGTTAAGCCACGGGTACATCTGCAACTGAATGCCTGCATTTTATAGCACATTCAACCGAACATGTCAAGCGCCGAAAGCTGCAATTCTTAAAATCCACTTAAAAGGAGCCTGCATCTAATGAAATTCCGCAGTAATTCATGGCTTGCCGTCTCGCTGCTTTTGCTGAGCCTCGTCCTTTCCGCCTGCACTGCGGCTTCCGACAATAATCCGGAAGAGGTCCGTTCCTCAGACGTTCAGGCCGACAGCAAGGAAAGCCGGACTGCCGACGGCGCTGAACCGGACCAAAACAAAAAGGAAGACCATCAGGCCTTTTTATACTGCAAAGAAGCCGCCGACAAGGGCGATCCCCAGTCTCAGTATGCGGTAGCCGACGCCTATTATTTCGGTCATAACGCCGAGCAGGACTATGAAAAAGCTCTCGTCTATTTTCACAGGATTCTGAGCAATCCCAAAGCGGACCGCCGGCTTCGGCTCAAGGTCAAAAGCGAAATCGGCGAGATGCACTATAAAGGCTTGGGAGTAATCAGAAATCCTCAAAAAGGCTTGCATATAATGTCTCAGGCGGCAAAAGAGGGCGATATTTCAACTCAGGTTAAGCTGGGGACGATCTATTTTGAAAACGGCGGTTCGGAGAATTACAAAAAATCCTATTACTGGTTCAGCAAAGCCGCCGAAGCCAAAAGTCCGGCCGATCCCGCCTCAAAAGCCAGAATGAAAGCGGTCCAAAGCCAGGCCCGCTTTATGGTCGGACTTATGAATTTCGCAGGCGCCGGTACCTCCCAAAAAACCGATCGGGCCTATAAATATTTTCAACCGGCCGCCGAGGACGGCAGCGACGACGCAAAAGGCGTCGTCGGCTTAATGTATATTTACGGCAGCGGCGCCGCAAAAGACGAGGAAAAAGGCCGACAGCTGATCGACGAAGCCGCTCAAAAAAGCAAAAACGCCGAAAAAATCAGCCGCTGGCTCGCTGAAAATCCCGACGAAAAAAGGTTCCCCGACGTCTTCCTGCTGCTGACAGCGAAAAACAAATAAGCAGGGAACAGCCGCCCTGGCTGCGGCTGACGGGCTTTGGTTTATTCCCGCTCAGCCAGAGCCCTTTCATAAGCGGCTAATGTTCCTGAGTCGAAAAGGACCCATTCAACAAAATCAAAAGCCTCGGGGTTTTCGGCAATAAACTTCCTGACCTCCCCGACGGCCACCTTGGCCGCTTCATAGACCGGATATCCGTATACGCCGGTAGAGATTGAAGGAAAAGCGATCGTTCTGATGCCTTTAGAAGCCGCCCGCCGCAGGCAGCTGCGGTAACAGGAAGCCAGCAGCTCCGCCTCGCCCCGGCCGCCGCCGTACCAGATCGGTCCCGGCGTATGGATGACATAATCGCAGGGCAGGTTATAGGCCCCGGTGATTTTGGCCTCTCCGGTACGGCAGCCGTTCAGAGTACGGCACTCGGCCAAAAGCCGGGGACCTGCGGCCCGATGGATGGCGCCGTCCACGCCTCCCCCGCCCAGCAAACTGCAGTTAGCGGCGTTGACTATGGCCTGCACGTCGGTTATTTCGGTGATATCGCCCAGGAGCGTCTTGACAGCGGTACTCATGCGTCCTCCACAAAAGGAAAATAAACTGTATTTTCGCAGACCGCCCCGCCCTTTCCCCCAAAAAACGCAGAACTCCGCTCAGACAATTATTCTGAGAGCAGTTATATAATCGCCCGAAGCAAATAAAAGAGCCCTTCTGCAAGGACTCTTTTCTGGTATACCCGGAGGGACTCGAACCCCCAGCCTGCTGGTCCGTAGCCAGCCGCTCTATCCGTTAAGCCACGGGTACATCTGCAACTGAATGCCTGCATTTTATAGCACAATTATCTGTAAATGTCAATAGGCATAATTGACAGCATTTACGTTTATGCGGCTATGCGCCTCTCCGCGCCCCCAATGTATTTAACCGGCCGCCGAAACCGGGCGTCCGCCGTCAGGCGAAAAGCCGGCGCACATAAAAAAAACGGCGCGGAAAAATCACGCGCCGCCTTTTCGTTTAATCCCTATGGCCTTACCAGGGGAAGAGCATCAGAGCTATGGCCTTGGTCCAGTAGGCTACCGCCTGATCCAGCTTGCCGCGCTGATAATAGAGGGAGCCTAAATTGTGATAGACGTGCCAGAACTTGGGATTGATCTGCACCACTTTGTCCCACTCCAGGCAGGCCAGCTCGATCTTGCCCTGAGTGAGATAGGCCTCGCCTAAATTGTAGAAGGCCTGCCAGTACTGACCGTTGATGGCCGCCACTCTCTGCCACTCCACGATAGCCGCCTCGATCTGGGCGCGCTCGTAATAGTAGGTATTGCCCAGATTCCAGTGAGCCGGCCAGTGCTGGTCCTCAAACTGCACGGTCTTCTGCCACTGGTTGATGGCCTCGTCGTACTGAGCCAGATAGCAGTAGGCGTTGCCCAGATTGTAATGGGCCTGCCAGAAGCCGTATTTGGCCTGAGTGGCTTTTTCCCATTCGGGAATAGCCAGCTCCACTTCGCCGCGATCGTAATGGAGGTTGCCCAGATTGTAGCGGGCTTCGGCGAAGTCGGGGTTGACCTCCAGACACCTCTGCCAGAGCTCGATGGCGCCGTCCACCTCGCCCTCCTCCATGCGCATGCTGCCCACGTTGTAAAGAGCGATGGCAAACTGAGGATCGATCTCTAAAGCCTTGTTCCAATAGTCTTTGGCTTCTTCGCGGCGGCCCTTCTGGTAATAGGCGTTGCCTAAGTTGTAGAGAACCTCGGCGAACTGAGGATTGAGAATCAGCGCCTTCTGCCATTCCTCGATGGCCGAGTCGATTTTGCCCAGACGGAAATAGCCGTTGCCCAGATTGTAGTAGGCGGGAGCGAATTTGGGATTGAGCACCGTAACCATGCGGTACTCCTCAATGGACTCCTCCACATTGCCGTTGCGGTAATGGGCCGAACCTAAATTGTAGTGAGCCACAAAGTTGTTGGGGTTCAAATCCACGGCCTTGCCGTATTCGGTAATGGCGTCGCTCAGTTTGCCCATGCCGTCCAAGGCGGTGCCCAGGTTGTTGTGGGTCAGAGCGTTGTAGGGGTCCAGGCCGGTAGCCTTGTTCCACTCCATGACCGCCAGGTCGAGCTTGCCCTGTTTATAGTAGTTGTTGCCCAGAATGTTGTGCAGAGCCGCTTCCGAAGGGCTGATCTTGCTGACGCTTAAATCTTCCTTGTTCTCTTCGAAATTGAGATCGTTGATTAAGTCGGTGACGTTCTGATAGCGCTCGGCGGGGTCCTTTTTCAGGCAGCGCAGTACGGCCCGCTCCACATTGGTGGGGATGGCCATATTGTAATTTGTAGGCGGCTCGGGCTCCTTGGTCAGATGGAGCTGGATGACCGCCGGCAGGTTGTCGGCCTTGAAAGGGACCTGACCGGCCAGCATTTCGTAAAGCAGAATGCCCAAAGAATAAATATCGGCGCGGCGGTCGACCTTTTCGCCTCGGGCCTGCTCCGGAGAGAAATAGAAACAGGAGCCTATTACCTGGCCGGGCTGAGTCAGGGTCTGCGAGGCCTCCACCCAGGCGATGCCGAAGTCGCCGACCTTGACGTCGCCGCTTTCGGTAACCATAATATTGCCGGGCTTGACGTCGCGGTGCACAATGCCGTGCTGGTGAGCGTAGTCGAGGGCTCTGGCCGCGGCGATAAAGATTTTCAGGGATTCGTCAACGCCTAAATGGCCGTGCTCCTGCATGTATTTATCCAGAGACATGCCGTTGACGAACTCGAAGACGAGGAAATATATGCCCTCATGCTCGTTGATATCGTAAATAGCGGTAATGTTAGGATGGTTCAGACGCGCCGCAGCCTGAGCTTCACGGATAAAGCGGTCCTTGCACTCGGCGTTGCCGACAAGCTGCTGGGAGAGAATCTTAATAGCGACAGAACGGTTCAGCAGCGGATCGTGTCCCTTATAGACAACTCCCATGCCTCCACGTCCCAGTTCTTCAATTATTTGGTAGCGACCTATAGTCGCGCTGACCATTGTCATGAGCGGCCCGGCTCCTTAAAGTGAAAAAATGAGCTATTTGTTTTTCAACTTTCAGGGGCTTTGTTCCTACTTAATATCCATTTCTTCGCGGGAGGGATTGTGGCAGCCGATGCGCAGATGCGGACATTTCTCCTTCAGAAGAGCGATCATGGCCGGCACGCCTATGCCCTCCTCCTGAGGGATGCCGATCTGAGCAAAGAGCCAGTCGGGATCGATATTCAGATTGCGCAGCTGCACCATGTTGACGCCGTATTCATTGATCATGGCGGCCAGCGCCTCGGTTTCCCGCTTCTGATCGGTAAGGCCGGGCATGAGCAGCAGATTTATCGAAATCCACAGACCGTGCTCGCGCGCACTTTTTATTGTCCGCATGACGTCGGCAAACTTATAATTGCGCGGCCGATAATAGGAATTATAGGTCGATTCCACGGCCGAGCACATGGACACCCGGATAGAGTTCAGGCCGGCTTTAAAGAGCAGCTCGGCCCCCTCAGGACGCGAACCGTTGGAATTCATATGCAGAGTTCCCTCATCGGTTTTGTTCCTGATAGCGGCTATCGCTTCGGCTATGCGCGGGGCCTGCAGCAGCGGCTCGCCTTCGCAGCCCTGGCCGAATGTAAAGATAGCTCTTTCGGCTCTGCCGATATGGTAAAGGCCCAGCTCGCATATTTCCTCGGCGGTCGGCACAAAATTGAGACGGATCTGCGGAGAAGGCGGCGCTTCTTTATCGGGCTGCTTGGAGATGCAGCCTATGCAGCCGGCGTTGCACTGAGGCGAAACCGGACAGGCGCCCTCCCAGCGGCCGTAAAAAATATTCTGCGCATTGTAGCAGCCGTACTGACAGGCGCAGATTTCCAGCTGTTCCAGCAGCCTGTTGCCGGGCAGATCCTTTTTGACCTCGGCTATGCATTCGCCCAGCTCCGGCAAGGCATAGGCGGACGGCCGCCAGCGGGGATTGTTTTCGGTCCGCACCGCCGCGCACCAAAGACGTCCTCCCCGGCAAAAAACCGCCGTATAGCCGAATATCGGCAGAATATCGGCATTTCTATCCGCCTGCCAGGCCGGAAGCAGAGTGCGCGTCCAGCCCGAAGGCAGCTGAGCCGCCAAAACCAAAGCGTCCTCAAATACCCTCAAATTATCGGGACGGCAGACGCCGCCTCTGGGCCAGGCCAAAGGACGCCGGCCGGGCAGAAACTGCAGGGAGGCGTCTTCGGGCAGAGGCGACAGTTCCTCAGCTCTGGGCATACGAATTGTATTCCCGCTTCGGAAAGCGGCGACAAAACCGGGCTCGTCGCCGAAAGCGCCGCTGCCGTCGGCGCAGACTAAAATACAGTCTTCGCCGCCGCGGCGTCCATCAGAGCTGCAGGCGGAATTATGGGAAGAGCCGCGCCGGCCGTTATCGCCTCTGCCGCCCCAACCGCGTCCTTTGCTCCGCTTGGGCCCATTGCGGCGATCTCCGCCGGCCCTGCCGGTTCCGGGGAAGGGAATGGAATCAGATGCTTTACTCATCAGGGCTTGCTTGTTCTGTTGCGTTTGAAACGTCCTAAGAAATCGGCGTTATCCACCGTCTTTCTGAGATTCTCGATAATCACCTCAGTCGGTTCGCGCTCGCCGCTCAAAGTATCCAGATTGCGCCTCAGCAGAGTCATGGTTTCCAGAGTATCCTCATCCTGCAGAAGCTCATCGTGGCGGGTACTGCTCTTTTTAATGTCAATAGCCGGGAAAACGCGGCGCTCAGCCAGCTTGCGGGAAAGATTAATCTCGTTGTTGCCGGTGCCTTTGAATTCCTCAAAAATCACCTCGTCCATGCGCGAACCGGTCTCAATCAGGGCGGTGGCAATTATTGTCAGCGAACCGCCTTTTTCAAATTTGCGGGCCGATCCGAAAAAGCGCTTGGGCATGCGCAGCGCGCTGCTGTCCAATCCGCCGGACATAGTGCGTCCGGAGTTCGGCGCGACATTGTTGCAGGCCCGGCCTAAACGGGTCAGAGAATCGAGCAGAATGACCACGTCTTTGCCCATTTCCGCCAGACGACAGGCGCGCTGCAGCACCAAATAGCTGATAGAAATATGCTGCATGGGGTCTGCGTCAAAGGTAGAAGACACTACGCTGCCGCGAATAGAGCGCTCCATGTCGGTAACCTCTTCCGGACGCTCGTCAACCAACAGAGCTATTAAAATGCTTTCCGGGAAATTGGCTGAAATGCCGGCGGCAATCTTCTTCAGACAGATAGTCTTGCCGGCCTTGGGAGGAGAGACGATCAAAGCGCGCTGTCCCTTGCCTATGGGAGCGAAGAGATCGATGACGCGGGCGGTCATATCATGGTCGTCGCCCTCTAAAATATAAGTCTCATTAGGATAAATAGGGACCAGCTGCTCGAACGTCTGCCGGCGGGCGGCATTTTCCGGGGAAATGCCGTTGACGGAGATAATATTTTCCAGCTCATAGCCGCTCTCGCCATGCTTTACGGAGCGAACTTTTCCGCAGATCATATCGCCCATGCGCAGACAGTGCTTTTTTATAAGCCCCATGCTTACGCGCACATCGTTTTCTCCTATTTTATAACTGCGGCCGCGCAGCAAGCCGAACCCCTTAGGTCTGAGGTCCAGAATACCGGTTACCGTCGGCATACAGTTATCGGCAATACTGACCTCGTCGATATCGTCGCCCGTATATATGTCGCCCAGGTTATAATTCGGCTCCGGATAAACGACCGTATGACTGTAATAACTGTCTGAATTATTTTTCTTGTCGGTTCTCGGCGAGAAACGGCTGCCCTCCCTTACAAAGCTGTCGCCGTTATCTCTGAGCCTGCGTCCGGAAGCAGCATATCCTCCTTCATCGGCGCCGTTCCTGCTTTTATTGTACGGAACGGCCTCATCCGCCTCTCCTGCGCCTTCATTTTCGGTTCGAGGAGAAACTCCGTCCTCTTCGGTCTCGGCCAAAGCGCCGCGGCCCTGTCTGCGCCCCTGCTTATCCTTATGGCGTACTCTGACCGTACCGGTGTAATTGTTGAGCTCGATCCTGGGCAATACTATATTATCGCTCAAGGAAGGGTCCTTTTTCTCAGAGCTCTCAGCTTCTTCGGCCGCCTCAGCTTCCTTTTGCTCAGATTTATCCTCGCCTGCATCAGGTCTTGAAGAAGCCTGCGCCGCAGGTTCGGTCTCTCTGGTTTCCGCATCCCCCGTATAAACGCCGCCGCTCTGCTCCGGCAGACCGGCGTCTGTCTTATTCTGCTTCTGCTGCATCTCTACAGCTTTATATTCTGAAGATGATTTTTCTCTCTCAATAACAGCCTGACTCTCCTGAGAATACTGAGGCTTGCGTCCCCTTCTCTTTTCACTGGGTTCAGGCTCGGGCAGCGACTTTATCTTATCCTGATTCTCAAGAATAATATGCATCAATTCTTCGGTCTTTTTGCGCGTCAGTTTTGCGACCTGTAAATTGGCTTCCCGAATAATATTGATCAGTTGCTCGCGCCTGTAGCCGGTCAGCTGACTAAGAGTTACATCTTCCATATTTTCCATCCTTTGACGACAGCCAACCTGCCGAGATATTTTTTATAAAATGCGAAATTTGCCGAAAAAACATTACAAAATGACGCTGCACGGAAAAATAAATAAATTCCGCAGCGAAATAACTATTCCAGAAGACACTTTTGATTATTTAACATAAGACTGTTTACAGCAATATAATATTGATGCAATACTACCAAGATATAAAATGTTGGGGAAATCCTCTTCTCAGTAATTATTGGTATGATAATGAGCCGCAATACGTAATTAATATTATCAAAACATACCGCAATATTTTATATACATCAAGCAATAATTTTTGCAGTTTTATTATATGCTACAATTATAATACTGTCAAGAATACATAATAAACGTCAGCATATATTTTATTTGTATGCGGCCGCAATATTTCGCGCAATAGTAGCCGAATCAGGACATACAGCCCAAAACAGGTTCATATTTGCCGCATAGAGAAATATATAGATTCTTCGCTCATAATGACAAGCTATTTATGTCACCCTGAGCCTGTCGAAGGGTCTTTACTGTAAAAAGGTATCCCATATTTGCCGAACTCGGGATCGGCAAAGCAGCCTTAAACTTCAGAAATACAGGATTGGACAAACTGCTCATTAACAGGTATTATAATTGTAAGAGACATATCTGGTAATACTAGCCATGAAAACGGATTTAAAGATCGCCTACGTTTACATTATTATTTTTTCGCTGCTATTTTGTATTTCGTATATAGCTTCGTCTGCAGGCTGGCAGGAATTCGATTTTTCCTATATCAATTGTCTCGTGCCCGACAGGGGAGACCAGTCTCAGCACCAGCTGGGCTGGGAAGCCTATAGGAACAGTCCCTGGTATTTTCCTTTAGGCTTTATGGATCAGCTCTCATATCCGACAAAAGTTTCCGTAACCTTTACGGACTCGCTGCCCCTCTTCGCAGTATTTTTTAAAGCCTTATCGCCCGTTTTGCCGGAAAGCTTCCAATATTTTACTTTATGGTTTCTGCTCTGTTTTATTCTCCAATGCCTGTGCGCGGCCGGCATTTTAAGAAAACATACAGACAGCAAATTCGCACTGATCGCCGCGTCTCTTTTTTTTGCGGCCGCTCCCGTCATGCTCAAGCGCATACATTTGCATAACGCGCTGGCCGGACAGTGGATCATTTTGTTTATGCTTGATCCTCTGTTTAACTGCAAAAAATACCTTAAAGGCCCCGGGCTGTATTGCAGAACTGCGGCGGCCGGTCTGCTGGCCTCCTTAATTCATCCCTATTTCGATATATTCTGCGGTTTTATAGTATTGACGTTATGCGCCTTAATTGTTTTCTATACTAAAAGCGTTAAGAGAAGCGCGGCTGTTTTAATGCTCTACCTGTTTTCCGCCATTATTCCGCATTTTCTTTTAGGCGGTATCGATCCCAGAATGACTTTAATCGTCGGCAGCGGCGGCAATGTCCTGGATTCCTCGATGAATCTCAACGCCTTATTTAATTCCATGGGGTTTTCAAAGTACGTACGGGCTCTGCCGCTTTACGCAAATACTCAAACTGACGGCTTTGCCTACCTGGGACTGGGCGGCTTCCTGCTGACGCTCTCCGCCGCAGCCGTCCTGGCGCTCAGGTATTCTTCGCTTAAAGATACTTTCAAGAGAAATCTTCCCACGGCAGCGGCTCTAATCATCCTTTCCGCTTTTACTCTGCTGCTGGCCGCATCTCCCCAGGTCACCTTCGGCAGACATATGCTTTTTCAGTATACCTTGCCGGAACCCGTCATGGCCCTGTGGGGGTTCTGCAAATCCACCGCCCGCTGCGTCTGGATCTTTATTTACATCCTCTTGCTGAGTTCATTTATTCTGCTGTTCAGGGGCATTGCCAAAAAATGGCTATTAAACGGACTTGCCGCAATTATCCTTACTGTCCAGATCTGCGAGCTTCCCAACTTTTTCTTAAATAACTTTACCTATAAGCTCGAGCCCCGAAAGACCTATCTTTCCGACGAATACCTCTGGGAAAAAATTGCGGCCGACAAAAAAATCAAACACATAATCTTCACTCTGCCGTTCAGCTATTCGGCCGACAATATTCTGTATTCCATAGCTGATATAGCCTTAAGCAGCCATAAGACCTTAAACTGCTTCTTCTTTGCCCGGGAGCTGAAGCAGGAAATCTATCTTCAGAATATCAGCGAGGCTTTGGAAAATTTAAGTGAAGAGAATCTTTATGTCTTTTTTGAAGAAAATAAGGAAGACTGCCTTCGCCTCGGCTTAAATTATTATTTCACCGGCCAGTTTATCGTCGGCTGCCGCACGCCGCTGGCTGGATGTCCGCCCTTAACTCAGAAGGAGCTGCGGGAAATAATAAAGGACGGCAATTTACCCTTAGTTACCGCCCAATATCAACCTGCAGAATAAATGCCAAAGGAAGCGCAGTTTATGCTACTAAGCTGCTTTTGGCCTCCGCTTCTTCGCAGCAGTCATGCTCACAGCAGCATCCGGCCGCTTTATGCTGATAATAATGGTTGAAAAGATGCGCGCTTATCAGCGTGCAGCCGCCCAGAGTTCCGATAATTTCCGAAATCAGATGGCTGTAGAGTCCCATTTCATGCAGAGGATGAGCGCCTAAAATCATGCTGAGCGAAAGAACGCCCAAAACCGCCACGATATTTCTGCGGTGGCGCAGATAACCGGTCACCAAAGCGATCATAGCCACAGGAACGATTAAAAGCGTCATATAATTGTGCCAGCGCTCGTCTAAATGGAAGCTGCTTCCGAAAACAGGCAGCAAGGCTAAAATCAAAGGCAGAACCGTGCAGTGAATCAGACAGGCGCCCGAAAGGGTAACGCCCAGCAGATCCCAGCCGCGCAGTCCCCTGCCGCTTTTATCCCCGTTATTATTTTTTATGTCGTTAATGGCGTTCATATGTTCACCGTAAAATACTATTCTTTTTAATCCTATAACTTAATTGCTGTTGATAATAATTTATCATTATCCATTTGTCAAGCCCTCACTAATAATACTGCTGAAGTTTTTTTTCTGATAAAGCAGTATCAACAGAGGAAGGCGCCCCTCGGTATAAGAATTTATATAAATTTATATCAGTTTTGTTTACGACCAAGTGATCCGACCTAACCGATTCAGAAACTTATTTGGTGAATAGACGTGTCTAAGTTTAATCTTAAATATCTAACCGCAGCCGCCGTCCTGATTCTGAGCTGCAGTATATTCACTGTAGATTCAGCTTGGGGACGCGAATCCAACGAGGATCTGCACATATCCTCTCCCCTGTTCGATATAAACGACGTCTGGCCCGAGAAAGAGGTCAGCCCGTCCATAGAACCCGTAGGCAATACCTTTACGGCTCCGGACGCCACGGCTACCGTGCGCCGCGTCAATAAAGACAGCAAGAAGTCTTCGGAAAAGCTGCCCTTTGCCATGCCTCCGGTCAATACCCCGCAGGATTTAGTTACCTCCTGGGGCTACGGAGGCCGCGAAAACATGTATAACGGCATCATCCTGAAAGCCAGCGGCGAGGCCTGGCCCCACAGTACTCATGTGGCCCTGCATCCTCTGCTGCTAAAATCTCTGCTGGCCTGCGAAAGCGGCTTCGATCCGACCGCGGTCAGCTATACCGGCGCTCTGGGAATTGCCCAAATTACTCCGGACACTGCCAGGCGCTTCGGTCTCAGCTGGTCCGGCTGCCGCAATCCCAACCAGGCCATACCGATAGGCGTCAAAGTTTTGGCCGAAAAAGCCAAGGTCGTCATCGATCCCGGCAACTATCATAAGCTTATGGGCGTCGCTCCCGAGCAGTGCCTATATGCCTCCAACGTAGCCAAGGCTTATGAGAAACTGGGAACTCCCACGCCTCAGCAATACTGGTACCTGATGCTGGGCGCCTACAACGGCGGAGGCGGAACTATTCTGCGGGCCATGTCCATAGCCTGGAAACAGGGAAAGGACCCGCGGGAATGGTCCAACCTGGTGGGCGATCCCAAAAATATGTCGGCTTCTCCCCTATATCAGGCCTGCACCGAGATCTACAAAGGCGGCGCCGCCAGCAAATACCGGGAGCTATCCGCATATCCTGTTAAAATTATTAACCTATACAATCAGTCTGTAGCTCAGGAATATAAAATAAATAAGAACTGACATCAGCTGCAGATATATCTCCGGCAGGTCCATGCGTCGCTTGAACATGGACCTGTCTGTTTTTCAGAGGCTTTCGGCGTTTTATCATGCGCAAATCGGAAAAATTCTGGACTCCCTGGCTATTTTTGCTGCCGGCTTTGATAATTTTAATTACCTTTACGGTCTATCCGATTTTATGCGGCAGCGCTCTGGCCTTTTTTAAATTCAGCCTGCTGAGCTACGACGCTTCCGGCAGCCTCATTCCGCCAAAATACATAGGCTTGGAAAACTTTTATCGCCTCTGCCATGATAAGTATTTCCATATCGCCCTGAAAAATTCGCTTCTTTACGTCCTGATCGTACCGGTTCTGCAGCTCGCTTCCGTCATTCTGGCCCGGCTGCTGAAGGACGAAACCGGCTTTTCCGCTCTGGCCCGCGCCGCTCTCTATATACCGGTCATAACCTCGTCGGTAATAGTAGGCATAGTCTGGAAATGGCTTTTAAAGACCGACGGCTTTGTCAATCAAATCCTCTCTTTTTTAAGCGCAGGAACCGTTAAACCAATACCCTGGCTTACCGACGCCGACTTGGCTATTTTTTCCGTCATGCTGGTAACTTTATGGCAGGGGGTCGGCTACTACCTCATTCTGTATCTGGCCGGCCTGCAGGCCGTTCCCAAAGAGTTGGAAGAACACGCCGCTCTGGAAGGAGCTTCCCCCTTACAGATCTTCTTAAAAATAGAACTGCCGCTGATTAAACCTACCGCGGCGGTCTGCTCGCTGCTCTCTTTAATTTCCGCCCTGAAAGTCTTTACGGAAATTTACATAATGACCGGCGGCGGTCCCCGGAGTTCCACGCTGACCGCCTCATATTACATATATACGACCGCCTTTGAAAGCTTCGACATGGGCTACGCCGCCGCCATGGCCCTCGTGCTGGCCGCGGTCATAGGCATAGCCTCGCTGGGGCACCGGCTCGTATTTAAGAGCGAATGAGAGCAGGCTATCCGCAGGGCCGGCGCGGCCGTCAGCCCGAGCGCAGGCCAGTAAGCCCTTCCGCTCCGGCCTCTTTCTCCGTTCCGGGAAAACAAAACCGATAAATAACGGTTTTACATATAGTATTGCGGCTTTAAATGCTGTAAAATCTAATATATACTCTACCGAAAAGGATTGACATATGAATACAAAAGCTTTCGCCTATACTCTGATTCTCACGGCCGCGGGCTTTGCCGGCTTCCTCTCTCCCGCCCTGCGGGCCGCCGTTCCGGAAGCAGCCGAAGAAATGCCGCAAATCTGCGCGCAGCGCCCCTGCGAATACAATCTGAATTTACTTGCGAAAAACGAGGAAGCCTTCGCCGCCTATAAGAAGCAGGCCGAAAGCGGCGACTCCCATGCTATGGTATGTCTGGGAGTTATGTACGAAACCGGAGACGGCGTTCCCAAAAACGAATTGGAGGCTCTGGGCTGGTTTACAAAGGCCGCCCAGAAGAACAATCCCGACGGTCTTTACCGCTTAGGCTATTTCTGCCAGAACGGCTTGGCCGGTCTGAAAAAAGATCACAAAAATGCCGTGGCCTGCTACAAAAAATCCGCCGAATTAGGCAGCAAATACGGGCAGGGCATGTATGCGCTCTATTTATGGGACGGCCTGGTTGTTAAACAGGACAGAGAGGCCGCCGTCTATTGGATGAAAAAATCGGCGGCCAACGGCTCCGATCACGCCAAAAATATGCTTAAAAAATGGGGCGTCACTCCTTAATTCCGCAGGTCTGCGGATTTTTTCAGCAAACGGAAATGCGGCTGAATCAGCGTTGGCTGAGAGGCCGCATTTTTATTTGTCGGCACAGAGCCGCAGCCCGCCGCTGCGCACACGCCGCCGCCCCTGTCATTCCGAGCCCGCCCCCCCTCCTGTCATTCTGAGCGAAGAATCTTAAATATACAGATCCTTCGCCTGAAGGCTCAGGATGACAGCGCTGTTCTCAATCCCGGTTCCGCTGCAGCTCGGTGTATTTCGCGGCCCGGCCCTTGGCCAGCTTAACCGGATAGTGCTCGGCGTTGATTTTCATTTTGGCGGCCAGGGCCTTGGGCAAGTCTATGTTCAAAACGTCGGCCAGGCTCAGAAGATAGGAAAGCACGTCGGCCATCTCGTCGGCGAAGCTGTGATCGCCTGCTTTTACGGCAGCCGCAATTTCTTCATCGGTCTTAAAGCGGCAGAGCTCCAGGACCTCGGCCGCCTCTACCGCCATCGCCACCGCCAGATCCTTGGGATTGTGAAACTGCCTCCAATTGCGGACGTCCCTGAAGGCGGTCACCGCCAGCCGCAGCTGCTCAACCGTAACGGCAGCCTCCCCGTTTTCCAAGACCGCCCGCCTGCTCTCGGCTTCCTCCTCGGTTATATCCGTTTCCGCATACTCTCTGTTTAAATCATCCGACATATATTTACCCTCTGCGCTTGACGCCCCTCATTCGGCCCCGGGCTCGAACCCGTCCGGCAGCGTCCAGGTTCCGTGCGTTTTGTAATAGTCCAGATGCAGCTGATAATGGGCGTCGTCCTCGCTCAGCACCCGCCCCTGATATCTGCAGCCCCGGGGATTGTGCATGGGGTCCTGCAGCCTGGCGTAAGTATTCTTTTGTACTTTAATAACCGAGTATATCACCGCGCCGATCACGGCGACAGTTACAAGAATATCGGTTACGGTAAATTCGTTTACAGTCAGTCTGCCGCTGCCGATAAAGAAATAAGCCGGCAGAATCACATATATTGAAGCTATCAGCGCTATTTTCTTCAATATGAGCTTTTTATGAACCTCAACGGGCAGACACATCGGTTCCTTAGGGAACTTCGGTTTTATTTCGCATTTCCCGTAACTGTGAACGTCAATTATCTTGCAAGGCATTTTCTCAGCCGCCCTTTAAAATTTTCAAGTTTCTATTTCAGCCTTCTCTGCCTCAATCGGCAGCGTACTCGAGTTCGTCCGGCAGTTCCCAGCTGCCGTGCGTGTTGTAATAGTTAAGATGCAGCTGATAATGGGGGTCGTTCGTACTGAGGATCCTGCCCTGATATTTACAGCCCTTTGGATTATAAATGGAATCCTGCAGCCTGGCATAGACCTTTTCCTGAACTTTTACAATACAGTAAACGCCGCCGCCGAACACAGCCAAAGTGACCAAAACGTCAAACAGAGTAAAGTCTTTTTCGCTGCCGCCTAATAAAAGATAAACCAGCAGAATCCCAAACATAACAGCTATCAGAGCAAATACCTTCAATCTGAGCTTTTTATGTATGTCAACGGGCAGACACATCGGGTCTTTAGGGATCTTCGGCCGTTTTTCATACCGCCCGTAATGGTGAACGTCAATTAACTTGCAAGCCATTTTCTCCGCAGTCCTTTAAAATTATTCAAGTTTCCTGCCTAACCTTTCTTGTCTCAATCCCCGCCGCGCTCGAGTTCGTCCGGCAGCGTCCAGGTTCCGTGCGCATTGTAGTAATCCAGATGCAGCCGATAATGGTCTTCAGTTTTGCTCAATATCCGCCCCTGATATTTGCAGCCCTTTGGGTTATATATAGGATTCTGCAGCCGATTGAAAGCGTTTTCCTGAACATTTCGGATTAAAAATACAGAAGCGCCGAATACGCCCACGGGTATGATTATGTCAAAAAAGGAAAAATTATTTTCGCCGCCCTCCTCTGACTGAGCGGCCGAAGCGGCGGGACCGCCGCCGCTTTCCTCCCGCAGGCGGCCGTTAAAATACAGCAAAGCCATCATGAGCGCAAACATTATGAGCATAACGGCTATTATCTTCAGAGTAATCCTGATTTGAATGTCATCAGGCAGACACACCGGCTCCTGCGGGATCTCAGTCTCTTTTTCATCCTTACCGTATTTGTGAACGTCAATAAGCGTACAAGCCATTTTTACCGCAGCCCTTTGGTTAATAAATTCTAAATTCGGCAGCCCAGCCGCTGCCAGGCGATCAACAAACGAAAAAAACTCAGCTCAGCCGCCGCTGAAGCCGCCCTGTCCTACAAAGCCGCTGTGCTCGACTTCGTCGGGCAGCGTCCAGGTTCCGTTCGTTTTGTAATAGAGCAGATGCAGCTGATAATGGGCGTCGTTCTGGCTCAGCACCCGCCCCTGATATTTATAGCCCTGCGGATTGTGCATCGGACTCTGCAGCTTGGCAAACATCCTCTTTCGGCTGCTTTTAAAGCATGCATACATGACAGAGAATAACGCTACAGGTATAATAAAGCCCAAAAAGGATACCGCAATATTCATCGCCTCATCATACCGGGAAAAGTCTAATAAGTGAGAATAAAGCAGCACCGACGGGGCCATCAGCAGAAAAAATAAAACAAACCATTTGAGGACATGTTTTTTGTGAACCTCAACAGGCAAGCACATCGGCTCCCGAGGCAGCTTAGGTTTAATTTCATATTGACTGTAAATATGAGCGTCAATCAGTACGCAAGCCATTTCTGCTCCTTATGCTATGCTGAAAATCAAAGTCTGAAGCCTAGCGGCCGAAAAACTCATCGGCTCCAAGCATTCCCTGAGGCGCTTCAAATCCGGCCTCGTCAGGCATAGTCCAGGTTTTGTGCGCTTCGTAATATCTTTTATGCAAAAGAAAATGAGGGTCCTGAAAACCTAAAATTCTGCCCTGATGTTGGAAGCCGTTAGGATTGCAGGCCGGGTCGCTGTAACGCCCGCCGCGGTCTGAACGGTGAACATCGATAATTTTACAGGCCATCGCCTGAGCTCCTTTGCTGGCGTTTAATCAAGCGGCCGACGGAGCGGCCTCCGCGTTTATGTTTTAGAAGCTGAAGGAGGCTCCTGCCGCGCATTTTTCCGCTATGCCGCGCCGCAGTCAGACCGGAACCGGTTCCGCCGCGGCTTTACCTCTCATGCGCTCATGTCGTTGTTGTCCGTCCAAAGTTCGCACTGGAGCATTACGGTCTGGACGGCGTCGTCCATGCCCTCCGGCGGATATTTGTGTTTTTTCAAAAGCCTGCGGACCATCATGCGCATCTTGGCCCGGGCCGGTTCGCGTCGCTGCCAGTCAACCGTGCGGCTGCGCCGCAGCGTTTCCGTCAGTTCCTTGGTAATGGCGACGAGCTCCTCGTTCTCATAAAAATCCTTGATGGCCTGCGGCTTGGTCAGAGCGTCATAGAAAGCCAGTTCATCGGGCGTAAGTCCCAGCTGTTCGCCTTCCTCCCCGGCCTCTTTTAAATCTTTGGCCAGTTTCAGCAGTTCTTCAATGACCTGTTCGTTGGTCAGCATGCCGTTGAGATATCTGTTCATGACCTGCTGAATGATTTCGCTGAATTTTTCGGACTTAACCAAATTGGTTCTTTTGTAAAGGGAAATCTGTTCGGCAATGAGTTTTTTCAAAAGCTCAACGGCCAGGTTCTTTTCCTTCATCCGTCCGATCTCTTCCAAAAACTTAGGATCGAACAGAGAAAAATCGCCGCTGACGTCCGAGAAGAGGTTTATCACGCCGCTGCTCTTAATGCTCTGTTCCAGCAGAGCCTGAATTCGGGCGTTCATCTCCGGCAAAGAGATCCGCTTGCCTTCGCCCTGACTCATTATCCGCATGACCAGAACCCGAACCGCTTCAAAGAAAGCCGCTTCTATGCGCAGCGGTCTTTCGGCAAGCGAAGCGCACAGCGAGAGGGACTGACGCAGCAGCAGAGCTTCCTTCAGGAAGCTTTCCCGCTCGCGCTCTTTATTGACGGCGCATATAAAATTGACCGCGCCGCTGATAGCTTTGGAACGCTCCAGGTCGCTCCCCTCGGCGAACCGGGAATAATCGCAGCCGTGAAATATATCGCGGCAGACCGAGAGCTTTTCCAGAAACTTGGGATAGGCGGTATTGACAATATCGGTATCGCCGTAGTTCTTTTTATCGCGGGAGGTATAGGCGCTCATAGCCTCTTTAAGAGCTGAGGCTATACCGATGTAATCGACTATTAAACCGCCCTCCTTGTCCCTGAAGACGCGGTTTACGCGGGCGATCGCCTGCATGAGGTTGTGTCCCTGCAGCGGCTTATAAATATACATAGTGGCCAGCGAGGGTACGTCAAAGCCGGTCAGCCACATATCGACGACGATGGCGATCTTGAGCGGATCGCCGTTGTCCTTAAACCTCTTGGCCAGCTCGTCGCGGCGGCGCTTGTTGCCGATGAGCGCATGCCATTCTTCAGGGTCCTTGTTGCTCGAAGTCATGACGACGGCGATCTTATCGCCCCAGGACGGCCGCAGCTCCATGATCCGACGGTAAATTTTCACGGCGATGGCGCGGGAATAAGCGACGATCATGGCTTTCCCGGTCAGCAGCCCGGCCCGGCAATTCTCGTAATGCTCGAGGATATCGTCGACTAAGGAAGCCACCGTCTGGTCGCTGCCCAAAACCGCCTCCATGCGGCTGAGCTCCTGCTTGCTTTTGGCTAAAACCTCCGGATCGGCATTGCAGGCCATGAGGTCATATTCGGCGTCGATCATCCGCAGGGTATTTTCGTCCAGCTTCAGCTTTATAACCCGGCTTTCGTAATAGACCGGACGGGTGGCACCGTCCTCAACGGCCTGGGTCATATCATAGACGTCGATATAATCTCCGAACACCTCGCAGGTCACTCTGTCCTTCAGAGCCACCGGGGTTCCGGTAAAGCCTATATATGTAGCGTTGGGCAGGCTTCCGCGGATAATCCGGGCCAGTCCCGTCTTGATCTTTCCCGTGGCGGTATCTATTTTTTCCTTAAATCCGTACTGCCCGCGATGGGCCTCGTCCGCCATTACCACAATGTTTCTGCGTTCGGACAGAGGCTCGTGGGATTCCGTAAACTTCTGCATGGTAGTAAAGATTATGCCGTTAGCCTGACGCCCCGCCAGCAATGACTTCAGATGTTCCCGATTTTCGGCATGGAGCGGCTGCTGCCGCAGAAAATCCCGGCATTTGGCAAACTGTCCGAAAAGCTGATCGTCAAGATCGTTGCGATCGGTCAGGACCACCACGGTCGGACTGTCCATGGCTTCCTGCAGAAGATGGGCGTAAAAGACCATCGACAGCGATTTGCCGCTGCCCTGAGTATGCCAGAACACGCCGCCCCTTCCGTCGGAGGCCGCCGCCCGCTTTGTCGATTCTATGGCTTTTTTGACCGCGAAATACTGATGATATCCGGCCAGGATTTTATAACTCTTCAGGCCTTCGTCGGAAAAACAGATAAAATTTTTGATAATGTCGAGAAGGCGCTCCTTGGCGAAGATTCCCTCAAAAAAAGTATCAAACTGCGCATACTTGGTGTTTTCGTAACTGCCCTCCTTGGTTTTCCACTCCATAAAGCGGTCTTCCCCGGAAGTGACCGTCCCCGCCTTGGTGGTCAGATGGTCGCTCATGACGCAGATGCAGTTGTAAATGAACATAGAGGGGATCTCGTGCATATAGTTTCGTAACTGCTTATAAGCTTCCGAGGCGTCCGTCTCTTCCCGGGAGGGAGACTTGAGCTCAATCAGCGCTATCGGCAGGCCGTTCAGAAAGATAATTATATCCGGCCGCTTATTGCTGTTTTCGATAAACGTCCACTGATTGGCAGCTATGAAGGTATTGTTATCGGGATTTTTATAGTCGGCCAGATAGACCAGAGCAGAGCGTTCCTCGCCGCCGTCCGTATAGCGAACCTCGACGCCGTGCTGAAGATAATCCGTAAAGACGGCGTTTTTCTGAACCAGATCGGCATTTTCAAAATTTTTCAGCTTAAAAAGAGCCTCCTGAAGAGCCGCCTCCGGAAGGCGCGGATTGAGCCTGTGCAAAGCCTCCTCCAGCTCCTTTTCGTAAAGAGGACTGTAAAAGTTTCTCTCCTCATAAGGACCGTAAACATAGCCGTAGCCTAAATTCCGAAAGAGCTCTATAAGAGAATTTTCATAATTCTCTTCCGTATAAAATCCCGCCATAACAGTCAAAAATTCCCCGGACCCAAGTTCATGATCGCGCTTTTCAGCCGCGAAGATTTTGTCAAAAAAAGCGGCAAGCCTGCCCGGACAGTCATCCCAAGCCTCAGCCGCCCGCCGGATTCATCATAACGTATAAAACGGCCTTTTAAGCGCATGTCATAAAGTTAAGGCAAAATATTGCTAAAATAGATACATTAGCTTGTTTTACTAATGCTTGTAACTGTTTCCCTTGTCATTCTGAGCGCAGCGAAGAATCTTTCAAGCATGTTCTGCTTGTTTTAGCTATGCCGGTTTTGTTTTGTACTTCGCTCCGCGACTGCGCTTCGCTTCGGACGCTCGCTTCAGTACAAAACAAAACCTGTGCAAAGCGTGTATGCTTAAAGCCTGTTTTAGCTTAACTTACCGACAGTGTTTAGGCGTATGCTCTCCGGAAATTATCCGCGCATTTCCGCCATTTTGCCGCACTGCGGACCGGCGGGGACAGCCGGCGGCCAACCTTGCCCCGGCAAAGCCTGCAGATTTTCAAATGAATAAAAATGCGGAAATCCGCAAAATAATTCAATTGAGCTATTCCATTTCCCAAGCGGAGCGAATATAATTTCAGTGAATAAAAATGCGGGAATCCGCATTTTCTGTCAATGAAAAGGAACAGCGGCATGGAAATCAGCAGAGATCTCTATCTCAACAAGCTTTTGGCAAAAAGACACAATAAACTTATTAAAGTTATTACCGGCCTAAGGAGATGCGGAAAATCCTATCTGCTCTTCAATCTGTTCCGCGATCGCCTTCTGAGCGAAAACGTTCCCGAAAATCACATTCTGGAAATAGCCTTCGATCTGTACGAAAATAAGAAATACCGCAGTCCCGAAGCTTTCCTGCCTTACATAAAGGAGCAAATTGCCGACAGCGCTCCATACTATATTCTTTTGGACGAGATCCAGCTGCTTGACGAATTCGAAGCGGTCCTCAACAGTCTGGCGCGCCTCAGAAATGTCGATATTTATGTTACCGGAAGCAACGCCAAGTTTTTATCCAAGGATATTATAACGGAATTCCGGGGACGCGGCGACGAAATCCATATGTATCCTCTCACCTTCGCGGAATTTATGAGCGTATATTCCGGCGACAGAGTATCCGCCTGGAGCGAGTATGTTCTTTACGGAGGCATTCCCCTGGTTTTGGAGCAGACTTCTCCCGAGCAAAAAGCGGAATTTCTCAAAAGGCTTTTCAGTAAGACTTATCTTTCCGATATCATCGGCAGAAACAGAATAAAGAATAAAATTGAGCTGGAAGAAATATTAAATATTTTATCTTCAGCCATAGGCTCGCTCACCAACCCGACCAAGCTTTCTGCGGCCTTTAAAAGCATCAAAAACAAAACTTTAAGTCCGAACACCGTGAAAAAGTATATCGAGTGCCTGGAAGATTCATTTCTGATCGACAGCGCGAGCCGTTACGATATTAAAGGGAAAAGATACATCGGAGCTCCCTTAAAATATTATTTCGGCGATCTCGGTCTCAGGAACGCCCGGCTGAATTTCCGGCAAATCGAAGAGAATCACGCCATGGAAAACATCATCTTTAATGAACTGAAGGCGCGCGGCTATAACGTGGATATAGGGATAATAGTATCCAACGAAACCGACCGAAGCGGCAAAAAAATCCGCAAACAGCTGGAAATTGACTTTGTCTGCAACAAAGGCTCAAAACGGTTTTACATTCAGTCCGCCCTGACCCTGCCCGACCAAGCCAAGAGAGAACAGGAGCAGCGCTCGCTTCTCAAAACCGACGACGCCTTCAAAAAAATAATCGTAACCAAAGACGCCTTAGCTCCGCTTTACAACGAAAAAGGCATTCTGACCATGAACATATTCGACTTCCTGCTCAATCCAAACAGCCTGGACTTTTAACCGCCTTTAAAGCAAAGCGCCTCTCCGCGGCGTTTTTTTTTACGATAAATGAGAATTTACTTAAGCTAATTAAAACTATGTGTAATGCTTGGCTAAACGAGTATATTCCATTTTGCGGTAAATGTCCCCACGATTGGAAACTTACGCCATTGTCTGAGCTTGCTAGATTTGTAAGCGGGTACTCT
>JAFTAM010000046.1 GCA_017458675.1 bacterium | reverse complement strand
TCTCTGACGTCGGCAAAGACTTTCTCCATCTCCTCATATAGAGTCAGATTATGGTCGAGCTGACCCTCCTGTCCCAGATAACCGACCTGACAGGAGGGGCCCAGCACCACATAGCCGCCGTCAAGAGGCTCGCTGCCGCAGATTATGTGCAGAAGCGTCGTCTTGCCGCAGCCGTTGCGCCCTACCAAGGCCACCTTTTCGCCCGGAGCGACGGCGAAGCTGACCTGATCCA
This sequence comes from bacterium, assembly GCA_017458675.1. Lineage (GTDB taxonomy): Bacteria > Vulcanimicrobiota > Xenobia > Xenobiales > Xenobiaceae > RGIG3641. Next base: position 34,890 of record JAFTAM010000046.1, on the reverse strand, counting down.
AAATTACCTGCGCTCCGAAAGATTTACTTAAATTAACTGCATGAATCACGCCGTAAATAATAGCACAATCGTCCCGGGTTTTGTACCGCCGCGCATAAAACTCATCAGCTTTTAAGTTCAGCCCGCCTGAACGGCGCGGCTGTGCAATTTCCTGAGCGGTCGGTTCCGTCTCATTCTGAGCCGACAATCTCAGTTCTCTTCAGCCCCAAAGAACCTGCGCCGAGCTCAGGCCGGCGCGGCAGACGCGCGCCCGCCCCCGACAGACAAGCAAAGGCGGGGCGCAAACTGCGCAAAAAAGGCTTCAGGCCAAAAGCTTGATAAGTACGGACGCAATATAAACCGCCGCAGAGGCGGCCCAAGCGGCCGCAAGCATAACGCCGCCCAGCGCCTTATTAAAGACAGGGTTTTCCTCCAGTCTTTTTTCTCCCCGGCAGAACCAGACTATACTCAGCAGCAGGCCGGCCAAAGAGATCCAGGCGGCGCAGACGAAAAATTCCGGAATGAAAGTTATGCTGATCTCATTCCGGCCGGCCGGAAGATCAAAAGCTATGAAATCGGAAAATACTCTTTTATATTCCGCGCCTTTTCCGTTAATCTCAAGCTTATAGCTGTCGCTGTAGGGAATAATGATCGCCGCCGCGCAGGCCTCGGCCGTCTCGGCGGCGGCGCGGAGGCCGCTGCCTCTGACCTCCGTATCAAAACCCTTAACCTGAGGACTCAGAGCGGCGAATCTGTCTAAATTCAACCCGAAAATGCCGAAAGAGCGGCAGACAACATCTCTGTTGAAGCGCAGACTGACCTTGACTTCCTGATCCTGATAGTTCCCCAGAAAGAGAAAGCCGTTATCGACGGCGGAAGGATATTCGTACCATACGCCCTCCCCGACTTTTACCTCCATAGCTCCGAAAATCGGTTCGCGGCTGGTTATAACCGGTTTATCGAAAAGATCCAGATATATGGCTTCCCGCCCCTCAATCTGCAGAGTACAGTCGAACTGCTGACCTGCAGAAAATTTATAGAGCCCGTCCTTTTTGAAATCGGCCGGGGGGAAATAACGTCCTACAATATCTTCATGCAGCAGAGCTTGGCTCAAATAGCTCTGAACCTCGCAGCGCTCCAGCTCCTCCGGTATGCGCTCAGCTTTATCCAGACTGCCCTTGGGAAAAAACAGTCCCGGCGGAAAGGCCGCAGGCAAAGGCCTGATATAGCCGTACTTGCCCTGATAGACGGTATCTTCTCCGCCCCGGCCGCCGCGCAATTCATATTTCAGGCTGAGAAGGGCGTCGGTAAGAGGCGTGCCGCCGGCGGAGGAGGTATTGACCTCCACGCTGCTGCAGCCCAGGCGCTTTAAGTTTAAAATATAGTCCTGACTGCTCAGGGAGGTATATAAGGAAACGGAGTTGTAGCCGGCCGCCGCCGCAAAATTGTTGTTGGCCGTAAGCGAACAGCTCTTAACCCGGAAAAAGGCGCTGTCGGAAATTTTATCGCTGAGAGTATAGGCGCAGGCCTCCATAGTGCTGTCCGTGGAAAACAGCTCCGCCGCCCTGACCGGATAAAGCCAGGCGCTTACGGAGGCTTCAATCAGAAAAACCGCGCTCAGAGCCCGGACAAAGGAAGGCCCGGACAGCAGGCCCTTGGCACGGACGCAATAAAGAAGCGCATAAGCGGCCGCAGTCATGGCGAACAGTACGGCGATGCATTCCAGAGAAGCGCCGCTGCCCCAGAGCTCCCGGATAAAGCTGCCCGCCTCCTCTCTATAGGTATCCAAAACCGTATGCACTCCGTACAAAAGGCCTGAAACCGCCAGCCAGACGCCGGCTAAAGCCAGGGAGTTATCAGATTTGCATTCCTCATTGGAGGCTGCGGCGGGCGCCAGAGAATAAGCGGCGCAAAGCAGGCTCAAAAAGACGGTAATATATCCGAAACGGCAGGGGAAACACCAATAGCTGCCGCCGTGCCAGAGCAGATCGACCGGTTCCAGAGCAAAAGGAACTAAGGTTAAAGCCCAAAGGATTAAAAACAGCTTATGCTCCTTTTCCCGTTTCCTTTTCTTAAAAAGGTCGGCGGCAATAATTACCAGAGGCCAGGCCGTACCCATGAGAATGGGCAGCGAAGTCTGATAATTGGCGAAAAAGAGAGGAGACTGCAGAATGTTGGCGGTAATTCCGGCGCTGCTGCGTCCGGAGTTGTAGTATTGAATAAAACAGGGCAGCCAGACGATGCAGCTGACCAAAGCCGCCGCCAGAGAACCGCAGAGAATTTTCTGCAGCGCAGCGCTGCGCTCTTGCCGCTCTTCCGCAATAAACGGCCAGACAGCGGCAAAAATCAGCACAAAAACGGCGATCATGTAGGCCATATAATAATTGGCCAGACAGCAAAGCGTCAAAATGACCGCATAAGCGGCCGCGCTTTTGCCCTTTATGATATTCAGCAGCGAAAGAATCAGCAGCGGGAAGAGATACATTACGTCCAGCCACATAAGGCCGACATAGTACATCATGGCGTAGCCGCAGAAGGGATACATCATGCTCAAAATCACCGTCTGCGCCGCATCCAGATCCCCGCGGCAGCGCTGAAAGCAGAAAGCTGCCGTAAAGGCGCAGACCGACAGTTTCAGCGCAGTCAGAATACCGACAAAGAAAATCATGTTTTCCTTATCGACAAATTTGACCAAAAACGTAAAAGGGCTGGAAAGATGATAAAAAAATATCCCGTAGAAATTTAAGCCGCTGTTATGCATATTCATAAACAGCGAAGCCTTGCCGTCGAGGATATCCTTGAAAGAATTTAGCAGAGGAACTATCTGGTGAGTCATATCCGACCAGGAAATCGACCGCGGTCCAAACGGATAGACGCCGTTTACATAATAGATAATAGAAAGCAGCAGCAGCGTCAGCAGAGGGGGAAGCCCCAGCTTAAGCGCAGTCTGCATTTTCTTACTGTCTCTCATAAAACCACTCCAGTTCCCTCACCCGAACCGTCAAAAAAAACTTGTCAAATTAAATATAACCGGCAGAATAAACCGCCCGAGGCCGCGAAAGCATAACGCCGTAAAAAATCAGAAAGCCTCCCAGAATATGAACGAACCGCCGCATACATATAAGCTTTCAGAAGAAGCCGAAGCCGAGCTGCTCAGCCGCGCCGAGCAGGCGCGTCAGCTGCTGAAAATTCACGGCCGCAGCTCTGAAGGTTTAAAGAACCTCTTTGCGCCTCTGCCGCAGATAAGACAGACGCTGGCGAAGACTTTAGCCGCCGGCCTCGGTTCGCCCTGCGACGCTCTGCCCTTTATGCGGGGCAGAGCGGCCGCAGTTATTCAGGAAATTTCTTCCGTTCTGGCTCAATGGCCCAAAAACGCAGAGGCGGAAGCCTTCGCCGGACGCCGCCTGAGCGCCGAGGAGCTCGCTCTGGCAGAAAAAACTCTGGCTCTGCGCAGCCGCTTTGAAGAACTGCGCCGCCTCATGTCCGTTTTTTCCGCCGAAGCCCCAAAGCCGCCTTCAGAACTGCAGGAACGGAACCGTCCTGCCTCGCCTTAAAACTAATTTGCCGAAATATTGAGATGCCTTCTATTTTATATACCGCTTTAGAAAATATCGTCTGGACAGCCTGGCAGACCTCCGCCGAGCTCTGCCGCTACGGCTTGAAGCCTTGGTGGTGGCAGGTACGCCGGGCCGTGTGGCTGGCCTGGTTCGGAAGTTCGCCCAATCTGGCCGTTTACCGGCACCTCAGGGAGCACGCCCCCGAAAAGGTTCAGCGCGGAGGTCTGCCCGACGACTGCGGCGATCTCACCTACGGCGAAGCGCTGCCCGGCGCCGCCTACCGGCTTTTAAAGCAAATGGAAATAGATTCCTCGCATACCGTCGCGGATTTAGGCTGCGGACGCGGAATTATTCCGCTTACGGCGGCGGCCGCTTTCGGGGCCCGGAGCGTGGGCTGCGACATCGTCAGGGAATACGTTGAGAGAGGCCAAAAGGCCGCCCGTTATTTAAAGCTCCAGGACAAAGCCGAATTCAAGCGCCTGGATTTTACCTCAGAGGCTCTGCCGGCGGCCGATCTGTACTTCCTTTCGGCCACCTGCCTCAGCGAGGACAGCTTAAATAAACTGCTCAGCCGCCTCCATAAAGCGGCCCGTCCCGGCTGCAGAGCCATTTCCGTAAGTCAGCCTCTCCCGGCGGCTCTCTGGCAGCTGCAGATGCGGGCCAAAGTCCCCTTTTCCTGGGGAAGCGCCGTTGTTTACGCCTATACTAAAAAATGACGTCAGAGCGCGAATTTTCTGCGCCGGAAGGGCGCAGAAAACAGGCTTTTAAGCGCCGGACAATTTAAAAATCTGTCTTAAAAGCTTTCCAGCACGCTTCTGATCGCCTCAAAGCCGTCGGACATATTCTGCACCAGCATGGGGTTGAACTTTGCCCCGGCATAACCTTTAACAACCGACATAGCTTCGCCGGGCTTAAGGAAGCGTCCGCTCAGGCCTCTGGTCAGCAGGCGCTCAAAGAAATCGGCCAGCCCCACAATCTGCGCGGCAATGTGAATGGCGTTTCCGCGCAGTCCATCAGGAAAACCGCTGCCGTCCCAGCATTCATGATGATATTTAACCGCCTCCAGAGCGCCGTCGGGGAAGGGCATATCCGCAAAAAACTTAACGCCCAGCAGAGGGTGGCTTTCATAAACGGAATTGTCAATATCCTCGCGCAGAGCCCGCGAATACATATTTTCATCCGGCAGGGCGATCTTGCCGACGTCGTGCAGACAGGCGCCGATACGCACGCCGCTGCACTGCTCCTCGTTTAAACCTATCATAGAGGCCAGAGCGTCGGCTATGGCGGCAGTATGAACGGCATGAGATTTATTGTATTTGTCGCGCTGGCCGCTGAGCTGCGCCAAAGCGGACATGAAGCCGTAAAAACTCTCTTCGGCGCCTTGAGAATAGCGTTTTTCTTCTCCTAAGGCCATACCCAGAGCTCCGGCCTTCGAGCCTAAATACTGCGCCACGGCCACGGTCAGGAAATCGCTGTCCTTTACAGGAACGCAGAGCACCGAGGCCTCGTCAAATTTGTCCGAGCTCCGCTCATACTGCCGATCCTGCAAAAGCCTGAGAGCTTCGCCGTAAACGCTCTGATCGGCGGGAAGCATTCTGCCGATCGTCTCCAGCAGGTAACGGTCATGCTCGGCCCCCTTGCCGACCGCCCGTTTGCAGATTCCCAGGAAGCAGGAAATTTTATTGTTCTCCGGTTCGCGCTGCAGGCAATCCTCCCAGACGCTTTCGGCCTTTTCAAAATTGCCGCTGCGGAAATAAACGGTCCCCAGCTCATAAAGCAATCCCGTATTATCTCTGTCCGCTTCCAGAAGCCTGCGGAAAATATCGGCGGCTTTTTCAAATTTATTGACCTTTGAATATACTGAGGCCAGATTACGCTGAGCCTTGGGAGTGCTTTTCAGGGTCACGGCCTTTTCCAAAGCCCCTTCCGCTTCCGCCGTTTCTCCCGTTTCGCAGAGCATTGCGCCCAAAGCGGAAAAAGCCGCTCCGTTTTTAGGCATAAGCTTACAAGCCCGGCGGTAGCACTCCAAAGCTTTTTCCGTTTGATTGAACTGCTTATATAAATGGCCCAGCTTTAAAGCATAGCTGCCGGTCTGCGGAGAGATCTCGCTGGCTTTATAAATACAATATAAAGCTTCTTCCTGGCGCTTCTGCTTGGAATAGCATTCGCCCAGTCCGAAATAGGCCTCCGCGCAGTTCGGGTGGTCCTTTATGGCCTCTCTGAGAGTACTCCTCACTAAATGCATCTGATTGCCCAGCATATAAGCCTGAGCCAGATGGAGCTGAGCTTTCAGACACGAAGGGGCAAGCTCCAGCGCTTTCTTATAAGCGGCGACCGCCTTATCGACGTCCCTCAAGGCAAACTGAGCTACGCCTTCGTAATAATAGGCGCAGTAATCCTCGGGGCAGCGGTCTTCATACAGAATCAGACTGGCCGCGCTCTCCTTCACTCGTCCGGTTTTATAAAGGGCCACCGCCCTGTAAAATTCACTCTTGGGACATTCCGAAGCTTTGGCTCCCAAAAACTTTTCCACCACCTCGATGCAGTCTTCAAAGCTGTTGAAAAGCAGAAGCGGAAGCACGCATTCGTATATGCCGGGAATATCCTTAACCTCACGGGCCCGCTTTTTCCAGAAACTGACGGAATCCTGAACTATCAGCGGTTCTACGCCATATTTGGCCTCTAAATCCAAAATGCCGTCCCCGTCGGTAACGCTTTCAAAGGATATTGCCGCCGACTCGAACTCGCCCAGTTTTGCATATACATAAGCCATATAGAGATAGGCTTCGGAAATATGAGAGAACTCCTCTACTGCGTTTTTCAGGAGCTCCTGGAATTTTTCTATGGCTTCAACATATTTGGCTTCAAGCACATAAGAGACGGCCTTCTCATAAAGCTTGCCGCTTTTTGCGGTATCGGTCTGCACATTGTCCATATAATCTTTTATCAAGCCTTTGCAATTGTTGGATCTTATTTTAAGCTTATTAAACCTTTAAAATCAATTATCCCTGCCCGGCGCTTTTTAATATTATAAAATTTTGTTGCATTTTTACAGCGCCGCCGCTCCTGAAATTGTCCGCAAATTGCTTCCGACAGGCAGGGAGATTTCTTAAAACTTCAAAACTGCTTCCAGTTTTTCAGAAATAATTAAACTTCATTCAAGCTTAAGAATATTCTTATCGGCTTCCCTAATCAATATGCTCTGTTAAAAAAAGAGGTTTTTGCATGGTAACAAATCTACAGTCATGGAATATTAAAGAAAACGACTTTCCCAAGGACGCCGACGATCAGACCAAAGTTGAATTTATGCTCCATTATGCGGTCCTGGCCCCTTCCTCCTGGAACAGTCAGCCCTGGAAATTCAAGCTTTCCGACGGCAGCGTTAAAATCTATCTCGATCCCGAACGCCGGCAGCCTCAGCGCGATCCTCTGGAACGGGAAAACACCATTTCCTGCGGCGCGGCCCTCTGCAACCTCCAGCTGGCCCTGCACCGCTACGGATTCAGCGAAGAAACGGCCGTTCTGCCCGATCCTCAGGAAGAGAATCTCCTGGCCGAAGTTAAATGGCAGAATATCAAAACCCCCGGCAAGGACAACAAGCTCTTCAAAGCCATCCAGCAGAGACACTCCTTCCGCAAACCCTTTAAACCTACCGTCGTTCCCAGCAATATTATCAATACTCTGGTCAACGCCGCCAGCATTTACGGCTGCGATTTTATTCCCGTAACCAACGACAGCCTGCGCAAGGCTCTGGCCGGCATGGTCAGCGAAGGCGACAAGGATCTCGGCTCGGAAAAGGCCCTGCGCCAGGAATACGCCTCCTGGATGCGCAGCAGCGGACGCAAGGGCGACGGAGTGCCCGGCTACGCCATGGATCTGAACGCCCTGGAAGGGATTCTTTCTCCTCTGACTCATCGCTTCTTCGATTATACCGATGAATTTGCCAACGGCGATCATACTTTGGCCGCCGCCGCCACTCTGGTAGGCATTGTCTGCACTCCCGAAGATACGAAAAAATGGTGGGTCGCCAGCGGCCAGGCCATAGAGAGAGTGCTTTTAAGCGCGGCGGCCAACGGAATTCAGGCTTCGTTCCTGAATCAGCCTATTCCGGTGCCCGAGCTGCGCGCCCGCCTTCAGAGCCTCATGGAGATCCAAAGCTGGCCTCAGCTGATAGTGCGTCTGGGCTACCCCACCGATCTCAATATCGCCCCTACTCCCAGGCGCAGACTCTCCGAAGTCTTAATGTAATTCAGCCTCTCCCTCCCGGAAGCTCCCTGACAGCCGTTCTTTATCCGTAAAGGCGGCTTTTATAAAATTAAAGCGAATATTTATGCTTTGACTCCCGCCGCCTCTGCGCCGAAGACCTAGAAATAATGAAGCTAATCAAAAATATTTTAACAGCCGGCGCGGCCATATTGCTGCTGCTGGTCCCTCTGATCGCCTGGACGGGCCTTTACGACGCCGTCGAAGAGCCAAAAAACATAGCGGCCTTCTGGGCGGCGGCGGTCTTTGTCTGCGCCTGGCTGACAGCCTGCGCGGCCGGCTTCTGCCGCTTTCTGCCTAAGTCCGTATTAGCCCGAACCGCCTCTCTGTTTTCTTTTTTAATGACCCTCGCCGCCGCCTGGCATGAGCTTCCCGAAGGCATCGCCGAAAACACTCTGCGCTGGGGAGCGCTGACTCTTCTGCTTATGGCCTTTGACAGCGCGGCCAATTCCCGCATCTTCGAGGGCTCCGCCGAAAAGACCGGCGTTCCCGAAAAAGCGCAGGAATGCGAAAGCGCGCAGACGGCGGGCGGCGGAGCCGAGCCGGAGGCGAAAGCTGAAGCCGCGCCGCCAGAGACCGAGGAAAAGGCGGCCGCTATGCCGGCGGCTTTTCAGGAAGCTCTTTTCATAAAGTGCGTAAAATGGCTGGGAGCGGCTATGCTTATCGCCGCCTTCTATTCACTCGTCCAAAGAGCCAACGGCCTGGGGTGGCATATTTTCGGAATTCCCATCGTCGATCCCATGCGCTGGAGCCACGCCAACCTCTCCCTGGGAAGAACCATATCCACCTTTGGCAATCCCGATTTCTTCGGAATCTGGATGGCCGCCGTACTGCCGCTTACCACCGCGCTGTTCTTTTATGCGGACGGCAAGGGCAAAAAGCTGTTTTGGATCGCAGCCTGGACCTTCTGCCTGATTATAACCGTCCTCGTCAAAACCCGAGCCGCCTGGCTGGGCCTCGGCTTTGCGGCGGCAGGCTGGTTCGGAGTATTTCTCTTCAATTCTCCCAAAAAGGAACTGAAGAAAATCTTGATCGGAGCCTCGGCGGTACTTCTGTCCGTTTCCGTCTTTTTGGCGTTCTCCGCTTCCTTCAGCAAACATAGCGGAGAGGGAGACAACGACCTGACTCAGCGCGTCAGAAGCCTCTCCAACCTGCAGGATACGAGCCTGCAGGTCCGCCTGTACTTCTGGCAATCCGCTTTAAATATGGCCTTCGCCCATCCCTGGACGGGCGTCGGCGTGATCAATCAGCCCGATTACATAAGGGCCGACCGCACTCTGGAGCCTGTATCGGAACGCCGCATCGCCAAAGAACCGACCTCGGTGCACAATCAGTATTTAAACGTACTCTCGACAGCCGGCTGGCCCGCCTTTATCATATATTTATGCCTGGCCGCCTTCAGCCTCAACTCTGTACGCCAGATTAAAAATACTCCTATAAAAGCGGCTCTGCTGGCTTCGCTTCTCTCCTTTTACTCGGCCCGCGTCTTCGTTGACAACACCGTAAGCGACGAAATACTGTTTATATTCATCATAAGCGCCGTCAGCGCTCTGGCCCATCCTCAAACTGAGGACAGTCCCGAGATACCTGCGGAAGCGCTCGGCAGCGATATTTTTAAGTACAATCCCCATGTGCGTCTGGCCGCGCTGACCTCTTCCATCATCATTGCCGCCGTCACTCTCTCGGCCGTATTCAATCTCTGCAGTCTGCGCCTGGCCGAAGTGGGACTGGGATACGTCCGGGAAGCCCAGAGAAAGCAGACTGAAAATCCTCCGCAGCTCGCCGAAGCCGGCGGCTGTTATGACGAAGCCTGCCGCTGCTTTGAAAACGCCATACGGTTCGCCCCTTCCTGGCTGCAGTGGCAGTATTATATTGAATTAGGCAAAACCATATCTTATATACGGACCCTTCGCGAGGATCCTTATCTCATATACTGGCGCAAGGCCGTAGAAAACTGCGAAAGCGCCGCCGCTCTCAATCCCCGCAGCACCTACGCCCTGCAGATTCTGACCGACGTCACCGCCCAGGAGCCCATGGCCAGAGAACAGGCGCTTCACCAGCTCAATAAAGCTTTAGCTATGGACTCGCGCAATGCCAGGCTGCTGCTGCTGAAAGCTCAGCTTCTCATAGATCTGGGACGCTTTGACGAGGCCCTGCGTCTGACTTATCTCATCGATGAAATTTGTCAGTGCGAGCTGAATTTAAGTCTGTACAACCGTCTGGCCGCTCTGGTCTTCCTGGGCCGCCGGCATGAAGCCGAAGTCTGCGCCCGGCGTCTGCTGAAGCAGGACCCGGACAGCCGTAAGGCGGTGGAACAGCTCCTTCAGCAGAATATCCCCGAAAAAAAGGCAGGTTAAACATATGGATCCCGCTCCCGAAGCCGCAAATAACGATTTTGTCGCCTCCTTTGGCACAGGCTGCGCCGAGGCCGCTCCCGACGGTCTCTCTGAAGAATTGAAGAAGCAGTACAGCCGCGCTCCCGTACGCGACCTCAACAATCCCGCCGCCATAAATTTGAATATTCAGCGGGAATTTAATCTGACCGATTACCTCATGAAGGCGGCTCTGGAAAATTTTCCGGACAATATAGCCTTTATATCCAAGGATCGCACCGTCGCCTTCAGCAAGCTAAGCGAGCTGATAAATCAGGCGGGAAACTATCTGCTGCGCCATAAGGTTTCCGTAGAAAAGCGCGTCGTGCTCATGCTCTCCGACTCGCTCAATTTTATTATCCTGTTTCTTGGCGCAATTAAAATCGGCGCCGTTCCGGTAGCTCTGCCCCACAATTTCAGAGAACACGAGCTGCGCTACCTTTTAGACGATACCCGGGCGGCTTTAGCGGTAACCGATCCCGACTTTTACCAGAGCATAAAAAACATCTGTCAGGAGCTGCCCTGGAAGACCGAAGTTACCGTATCTCAGCCCATTGCCAGCGTCGGTTCCTCCCTGCAGGAGGAGCTGCCCGAATGCGAAACCGAGCTCAGCCCGGCCGCCACTACCGCCGACGACAGCGCCTTCTGGCTCTACACTCAGGGCAGCAGCGGCTTTCCCAAAGCAGCCGTACACATACACCGCTCTCCTCTGTACGTCTGCAGAGCCTACGCCGAGGAACTGCTGAAAATAAACCGCAGCGACGTTATTTTTTCCACTTCAAGCCTCTTTACAAATCTGGGCGTTATGGAAAAGATCTTCTTTCCCCTTTTCACAGGAGCTTCTGCTATCCTCTACCAGGGACAGACCAGCGAAGAGCTCCTGGATTCTCTCCATGTGCACAGACCGAGTCTGATGTTTGCTTCTCCGGATATTTATGCCGATATCTTAGAGCATACCGACGAATATCTGGAATATCCCCTGGACAATGTGCGCCAGTGCATAGCCAGCGGACGTACTCTGCCTTTAGCCGTTCAGGCCGGCTGGGCCAAAAATTTCGGTCTTGACATTCTTAACGGACTGAGCAGCACAGAAGAGCTGTACATTTTTATTTCCCAGCGGCCCGACAGCATAAAGGCAGGCTCCATCGGTCTGCCGGTGCCGGGATATTCCATAAGGATAGAAGACAAGGACGGCCTGCCCTCCGGAACGGGACAGATCGGCGAACTCCTGGTCTGCGGAGGTTCTACCGCCAAAGAATTCTGGAACAAGCGCAAAAAAACGGCCCGATCCATTTTGGGGAACTGGCTCGACACCGGCGACAAATGCCTGATTGACGACGAAGGCTTCTGCTTCTTTGCGGGGAGGCGCGACGACATGTTCTTTATCAATAAGCAGTGGGTTTCTCCCATAGATATTGAGCGTCTTTTAAACGAGCTGCCTCAGGTCGAGCAGGCCGCCGTCGTCAGCGCCGTCGACGAAAGCTCCAAGCTCAAGCTGAGGGCCTTTATCGTCCTGGCCAAGAACTACGAGCCCAGCAGCGAAACCGCCAAGGAGATAAAAATTCAGTACAACGCCCGCCAGCCAGTCCACATGCAGATCAAGTGGATAGAGTTCGTACCCCAGCTGCCTAAATCGATTAACGGCAAACTGCAGCGCTACAAGCTCCGCTGAAGTCCGGGCAGCCGTTCCCTCCCCTGCAAAAATCAACAGTATTAACGAAAGGCCCTTCTATGGCGGACAAACAGCAAAACAACACCGCAGATATCGCCAACATCAACAAATTGGACGGCAGAGTGCCTCTGCTGAAGGCCATTCCCTTCGGTCTGCAGCACGTTCTGGCCATGTTCGTGGCCAATCTGGCGCCCATAATCCTGATTGCGGGGGCCGTCAAGCCGGCCCTTGACGAACATCAGGTTGCCGGACTGCTGCAGAACGCCATATTCGTATCCGGCCTGGCCACTTTAATTCAGCTATATCCCATCTGGCGCATCGGGGCCAGGCTGCCCATCGTAATGGGCGTAAGCTTTACTTTCGTTGCGGTTCTGAGCGGCATAGCTTCGGCTCACGGCTATAGCGCGGTCATAGGCGCCGTTCTCGTCGGGGGCGTTATCGAAGGCCTTTTAGGCCTTACCGTTAAAAATTGGCACAGAATCGTGCCGCCTATAGTATCGGCCGCGGTCGTTACATGCATCGGAATTTCACTGTTTCCGGTAGGCGCCCGCTCCTTCGGAGGCGGGTATTCCCCCGACTTCGGTTCCTTCAGAAACCTGGCTTTAGGCTTTATAACCCTTCTGATCTGCCTGCTTTGGAACGAATATGCCAAGGGCTATTTTAAACAGCTCTCCGTATTGGTCGGCATGATCGCAGGCTATATAATAGCGCTGATAGGCGGATTTGCCAATTTAGACGATGTATTCAAGGGAAGCCTGATCTCGCTGCCTAAACTGCTGCCCTTCATCCCCGAGTTTAATATTGCCGATATCGTATCGGTATCGATCATCTTTCTGGTCTCCGCCGCCGAAACTCTGGGCGATACCTCAGCCATGGTACGGGGCGGCTTAGACAGAGACATTACCGACAGAGAACTGTCCGGTTCCATCGCCTGCGACGGCTTCACCTCTTCGCTTTCCGCCCTTTTCGGCTGTCCGCCCACCACCTCTTTTTCGCAGAACGTCGGCTTAATAAACATGACTAAAGTGGTCAACCGCTTTACCATCATGACCGGCGCGGCCTGTCTGATCCTGGCTGGAATATTTCCGCCCATAGCCCATATGTTCGCCGCTATTCCGCCATCGGTATTAGGCGGCTGCACTATCGCCATGTTCGGTTCAATTACCGCCTCCGGCTTTACGATGATCTCGGAATGCGGCTTCAGCAAACGCAATATTACCATTATTTCTCTGGCTCTGAGCATCGGCATAGGCTTTACCGGCAGCGGAGAAAGCGAAATCTGGAAAGAATTTCCGGAATTTTTCCGCATGATCTTTGCCCAAAATTCCGTGGCCACCGTATTTATAATCGCCGCCGCCCTGAACCTGTTCCTGCCCAAGGAAAAGAAAAAGATGGACGCCGAAGAGGCCCGGAACCAATCTGCTGAAACCGCAGAAAAACCGACCGAACCGGAAGCTGCCGATTCCTAAGACAGAAGCTCAAACGGCCCCGGGCCGCGGCGCGTCCGGACAGACGCGGCGGCCGCATGCGCGGTCAGCGGCGCCGCAGCCTTCCCGGCTCCTGCGCCGCAGCCCGGAGCCGCGTACGCCCGCGCCTGTATTGTATGGCGCAATATCATTAAGTTAAGGCATTATATTGCTAAAAAAGATACATTAACTCGTTTTGCCGATATGCTTATGCTGCTCCTTTCGGAGACCTAAGCAGTCCGGATTTTTGTCCGCACCCTCCCCCGGCGAAGAATCTTTCAAGCACGTTTTACTTATTTTCGCTACGCCGGTTTTCTTTTGCACTTCGCTCCGCGGCTGCGCTCCGCTCGGACGCCCGCTTCAGAGCAAAACAAAACCTGTGCAATACCTGTCCGCTTAAAAACTGTTTTTGCTTAACTTGCCGGCAGAATTGTACGGAGCGCCGTTTTTTTTACTCCCGAAACGGCAGAATAATGAAAAAGACACGAGCGCTCCGCGGCGGATAAGGATATTCCGCGGTCTCAGCTCTGTTTCTTCAGATACTCTTTATACTGCGAATTCAGCTTTATGACAGCCGCGGCGCTCCAGAGACCGGAAAATATAATCAGATAACCTGTGCGAAACAGTATATAGTTTACAGTTCCGTAAATAACGCAGATAATTGAAGCGGTCAGACTTCTTTTTGAAGCGATAAAATAACCGAATCCGGCCAGCAATAAAACGTCGATCATGTAGAATATGACTTGCCCGCCGGCGCCTTCCGGCACGCTGTTGAAGAAATAAACGGCGATAAACGTCAGGGCCGCGCAGAAATAACATATAATACCGCAGATTTTAATGCCGATACGCCATTTCTTATTTTCAGGCAGTTCTATAAACTGCTTTTTGCTTAACTTTTCTTCCATTTTTCACCTCGCGGGCGCGCCGATCCTCAAAAGACAAAGCCGGGCGCAGCCGGATATCACAGCTCGGCTGTATTATAAACATATTGCGCTTAAAAATAATTCCGGTTCAGTGCAAATTACGCAGCGCCGGCGGAGAAGCGTCATAAACAAAAGTCAACGCCGCCCGTTCTGATATCCTTCGCTGCGCTCGGAAGGGCGCAATTCGGCAGGAACTCAGCGAAGCTGGCCGCTATTTTCCGAGCAGAAGCGGAAACTGATCCAGCAGGGCCTCCAGCTTGCCTATATAGTAAGCGCTGTTTTCGTCGGGATGAGCGGGGTCATACTCGGAAACGTCCTTGGCGCTTTCAAAGAGCTTGACGTTCTTTTTTGTACCGGTTATATAGTACTGCACTTTCTGGCCGGCCTGCAGGGAGCGGCCCAGGCGCAGAGCCACCTCGTAGGCGGCCGAACGGCTGCGCCCCGACGCCTGTTTTTTGCGAAGATAATTCTCAGTAGAATCGTTTAAAATCTCCGTCTTGAGCAAATCTTCAATCGGAGTCCGGTGGGCGGAGAGATCTTCTTTCAGCTCGGCTATGCAGCCGGCGGCCTCGTCCCCGCGCCCGTTTAAAACCAGAGAAGTAATTTTCTGCAGAATTGAGCGCAGATAATTCTCCCGGGTACGCGAGCGGAAGGTCGCTCCCGCAAAAGAGACGTTTCCGGCGAAATCGGCCAAAGCGTAATTTTTGGAAGTATGGCTGTACATCGCCTTATATCTGCCGTCCAAATCGACCTCTATGCCCTCCGGCAGAGAGGCGTTCAAGCCTTTGACGAAAGTCTCCCTCTCCGATTCGGAGTCCATCAGCTCCGGACGGCCGGTAAAATAGACGCCGTCGGTATCGTACTCTATGACCGTACAGCCCGAAGCCTTAATTTTATCCACTAAAAACTCCAGAATCTCTCTGCCTTTGGCCGTAACCTGAGCGGCTCTCTCAAAATCGGCAAAATTGCCCTGACCGAAGCCCAGATATCCGTAAAAGGAATTGATGAGAATCTTAAAAGCCGTCTGCAGAGTTTCATAAAAATTGATCCTCACGGGATCGCCGGCGCCCTTCATTTCCCGGCGTTTCAGGTCCTTGGCTTTCAGGCGGAACTCCCGGAGTTTGGCCAGCATATCCAGAAAAACGTTTAAACTGTCGCCCTGAGGGCCTAAACCGAAGGATATTATTATGGACGGATACAGAGACTGAACGTCGCAATGGAGCACGTCATGGACCAAGCCGCTGACCTCGCTGCCCACAGCCGCTCCCATATAGGCGGCGTTGTCGGGTCTTTCGGGCACGGCGTAGCCGCGGTGGAGGTACTCTCTCAGGAACAAAGCGTTAATTTTGGTAGCGCTGCCGCGCAGAATCGTATTCTGCAGCGAATAGGGCGCGAACTGAGCCTGCAGAAAAAAAGGATAAAGCAAAATATCCGCGCTCCGGCGCAGGGCTGCGCAGTAGCGGCGAACTTTTGCCGCCGGCTCGGCGGCGTCCGTTTCTCCCCCAGCATCGCCGAAAGATACATTTAAAGATTCGGCTACCTCCCGAAGATCGAAAGTCTCCAGCTCGCGAACGGAAACATCGCGAAGGCGGGCCAGAAACAGCGTATCTGCGGCGTCACGGCCCTGAATCTCCCAACTCAGATAATCGTAGCGCTTGCCGGCAATCTGCATATAGGTTCTGCGGCTCTGGGCCTCCTTCGGACGCAGCCCTTCGGCTCTGCGTCCCAGCATGAGCTTAACTCTGCAGGCCTTGCCTCTGGCTTTTAAATAGGGAAGAATATCGTCGTATAAACCGTGTCCGAGAATTATATCGGGATCGGCCTCCCGCACCGCCTCAACAAAACTCTGCAGCAGCTGAGCTTCTGAGGCGAAGTCCTTTACGGACAAACTAATATTCTTATCAGGAAGAGAGATTTCAATGACCTCTGCCGGTTCGTCCGCATAAAAACGCAGATTTTCTATGTTGCCGCCGGCGGTGCAGACCGCGATATCGGCTCTGACGATATCTTCAAAGGCCATGCCCTCATACATGGTCTCTCCGCTCTGCATAAGATAGAGGCTTACCGCATCGCTGACATACATCTGCCCGGAATTGAGGCTGCCGGCCTTTATGCCGGTCAGTTCGGCCAGACGGCGGCTCAGTTCCGCAAGCTCCGCCGCGTCCGAGCAGGAAAGCAGACAGTCAAAATAACCGGCCCCCTCCAGACTGCGCCTCTCGGCCTTAAGATCCGCGCCGTCCGCCAGGGCTTGGGAATTAGCCCAAAGGTAAGGCCGGAAATCGGCTTTTTCACAGACGGCCCTTCCGTTCAGGCGTTTCCATTTTAAGACTGAACCTTCCGCATAATCGACATGAACCAGCCCCGGACAGCGGCCGTGTCCCCAAAGCTCCGGGCAGCCCGACTTAAACTCCTTTTCGATCAAAGCCTGAACGTCTTCCATAAACCTAACCTCAACCTCCAAACGGCCCGCATGGCGCCGCAGTTCCTCTTTATACGCTGTCGGCAGACTTACGGCCTATATAAAGAGACGAAAAAATAAAAAATATATCCATATAGAATTTAACCGTAAAAAGGAATTTGCTCCCTGCTGAGAATCTTTAAGAGGATTATCATAATAACAGGAGCCTTGAAAACGTGTCAAAATTCAGTAATTTTATATGTTCGGCCTCAGTTCTGGCCGCTTTAGCTCTGCCCGCCTTCCCCGCCTGGGCTGACGGCGACAGACCGTCCAATATCAGCGGTCTGGAAAGCTTCGGTCCTGAAGCGATCATCGTCGTTACCGACGCCAAGACTAAATCTCAGGAGCCGCGGGTAAGCGTCATGACCGTCGGCGAAAAAGGCAATAAATATATGCCCGTCACTATAGAGCAGTGGTCTGTTGACGATCCCAAAGCCCAAGCCGCCAGCGACATTGAATCAATCTGCGAAGTGCCCGGCGAACCCGGCCATTTCTACGCTTTTGAAAGCGGCTACTGGAAGGACGGCAGCGGACGCGCCTTCAAAATTCATGTCAATCATCATCCCTTTAAAGGCTGGATCGGCCAGGTCGAACAGGTCGTCTATCCCTTTGCCAAGCCCGCCGGCGGCACCACTTCCGATCACGAACAGATAGAAGGCAGCGCGGCCATCAAGGACGGAGACGGCGTTCTGTATTTCCTGCTCGGTCTGCGCGGCTCTCCCGAACATCCCGGACAGCTGGTCGTCAGCCGTCTGGACGGCGACAAAGTAGTTGAAGTCGAGCGTCATAAGCTCGATCTTAGAAACTTCTTAAACGGACGCAGCTGCAGCGATCTTATGCTCTGCCCCACCTCTCAGCCCAACGAGTTTGACATCCTGAGCTCCGGCTGCATCGACAGCAGCGATTTAGGCCCCTTCTCCTCCGTAATCTGCAAGGTCGGTACGCTGGAAATTGCCAAAAGCGGCTATAAGCTGAAAATGACCGACCCTCAGCTCATGTACATCATCGACGGCTTAAAGGTAGAAGCCCTCTGTCCTACCCCCGTAACCATCGAAGGCTCGCATATAAGTATAGGAACCGACAGCGAAAACTTCGAACCTATTTTCAGACCTCTGCCGATAAAATAAACAGCGGCCCGTCTGCATTCTCCCCCTGTTCCGAACAGGGGGAGGTTATTGCGGCCGAAGCGTCTTTGGCCTGAATATTCATATTCTCCGTTCTGCCTTTTTAAAGAGAGGAAAAATTATGAAACCCCGTCTGATCGTCGCTCAATTCAATCCCTGCTTGGGTGAGCTTGAAAAAAACACCGCCCGCATCAAGGCTATCATTGAAAAATTCAACGCTCAATCAGAAGCCTCTTCAACCTTCATTATTTTTCCTCAGCTGGCAATTACCGGATACCCGCCGCAGGATCTGCTCAAAAACAGCCGCTTTATCAAAAAAGCCACCGAGCAGCTTTACAGCGTTGCCGAAATATGCGGCAGAAGCCAGGTTCTGATAGGGGCGCCTTACCTGGAACAGGGCAAGCTTTACAACAGCGCCGCCCTGCTTCGCTCCGACGCCCCCGTCCGCTGGTATAAAAATTATTTTTTAAACAATACCTCCTGGTTTCAGCAGAGCGCTTATTTTTCTACCTCCGCCGAACCTTTCAGACTGCTGGATCTTGACAACTTCCCCCTGGACGCCGCCGTGTCCGTAGACGGGGAACTGCTCAATCCCAAATTTTATACTTATCTGCAGCAGATCAGCCGCCGCAGCCAAAAGCCGCTGGCCTTAATAAATTTGTCCGCCCGTCCCTATGTTTACGGAAATTTTGCCAAACTTTCCCAAAAAATGGCCGAGACGGCGGCCTTCCAGAAGATTTACATTATCGACGCCAACCTGGTAGGCGGCCAGGATCAGCTCATTCTGGAAGGAGGCTCCTCAATTTTCAACCCGGCCGGAGCCATGATCCAGCACGTTCCTCTCTTTAAGGAGGAATGCATCTGCCTGGAGCTCACCGGCGACGATCCCGATTCCCGTCCCGCTCCCGAGGGCTTCCAGCCCGGTCTGGCGCCCTCCGCCGAAGCGGCCGTCAATCCCGTAAGTATAGCCATGCAGGACCGTCAGGAAGCGCCTCCCCTCTCAACTTTAGACAATGTCTCCGTCGACAGACCCGAAATAACGGAACCGCAGGCCGATTCAAAAGCCCAGCCCCTTGCCGAAGCCGAACCGGAAGAAGCTCCCCAGCCCCCGAAGCGCAAAAGCAGAAAGAAGACGGCAGAAGCAGCCCAGAGCGCCGACACAAAATCTGAAAAAGCCGCCAAGGCCGTAAAGTCCGCTAAGGGAAAAGCAGAAAAAGCTTCTGCAGCCGAAACTAAACAGCTTGAAAAAGCAAATACCGACAAAACTGCCGAAGCTTCTGCCAAAACCAAAGCAAAGAAGACCGAAAAAGGCAAAGCCGAAAAGACCGGCGATAATAACAACGAAGCGGAGGAAAAAAAGAGCGCACCCAAGCGCAAAGCGGCCAAAACTGAAACCGCCTCGGAGAAAAAATCCCGTCGAAGCAAATCCTCCGCCAATTCGCCCGCCAAAATAGCGCTCTCAGTCATCGAGCAGAATTCCCACATCTTAGCCGCTCTCAACGGCGGCGCCGATGAAAAATTTGACAAGGCCGCCGAGCAGTTTCAGGCCATTTGCCTGGGCTTCGGCGACTATATGCGCAAAAACAACTTCACAGACGCGGTGCTGGGCATTTCCGGCGGCATTGATTCAGCCCTGTGCGCCGCCATCGCCGTCCATACCTTAGGCCCTCAGCATGTCCACGGCCTCTATATGCCCAGCTGCTACAGCTCCCAGATTAGTCAGTCGGAGGCCTTTAAGCTCTGCAAAAATCTGGATATCGAGCTGCGGGTGGTGCCCATAGAGTCCATGCGGGCCGCCTTTACTACCGGACTGGCCTCCTCGTTCGCCAAATGCGCTCCCGACGTCACCGAGGAAAACATCCAGGCCCGCATAAGAGGCATCCTTATTATGGCCATGGCCAATAAATTCGGCTGGCTGGCTATTTGTACCGCCAACAAAGACGAATGCGCCTGCGGCTACTCCACGCTTTACGGCGACACAGCCGGAGCGA
Organism: bacterium; assembly: GCA_017458675.1. GTDB lineage: Bacteria > Vulcanimicrobiota > Xenobia > Xenobiales > Xenobiaceae > RGIG3641. The sequence goes on along the minus strand of JAFTAM010000046.1, from coordinate 15,085 downwards.
TTTCGCCCCTGGCCGATCTGTACAAAAACGAGATCCGCACCATGTGCCGCTACATAAATCGAGACAGAGAGATTATTCCCGAGCTCATCATAACCCGTCCGCCCTCCGCTGAGCTCCGCCCCGACCAAAAAGACTCGGACAGCCTCCCCGATTACGATATTCTCGACGCCATTTTATACCGCTATCTGGAGCTTCATGAAAGCATGCAGGAGATCATTGCCGCAGGCTTTGCTCCCGAGACCGTACAGAAGGTTTTCCGCCTGGTTGAGCGCAGCGAATTTAAGCGCCGCCAGGAGCCTTTCGGACTCAAGCTCACCAACAGCCTGTTCGGACTTGACCGCATTATGCCCATTACCAACCGCTACCGCGAATAAAGGGGATATTATTCCCGAAAACTCTCTAAGGACGCGCCGCCGAATTCAAAACCGCCTTTCCGCGTCAGGAGCTCAAATAAGGCATCATTAAGGAAGCAAACTCATGAGCATGAATATCCAGGGGCCCAATTTCGGGACCTACGATGCCGGCTATCTCCAGGCTGTTCAGCGGGAAATGGCCCGCAGCGTAAAATCCAATATATTAAAAGAAATAGGCGATCCCGAGGAACAGATAGCCCTGGCTCTTCAGGGCGATCCCGAAGATATAGTCTATTTATCGCCGGAAGCCAAGGCCTACCTGAAAAAGCTGCGCCGCAAGCTGATGAAGCGCGCCGCCGGCGACGTCCTGGACGATGAAGAGGACGAGGATGAAGCTCCCAAGGAAAAGGACTTCAATGAGCTCCTGAACGATATCGATACCTTCCGCCGGCAAAGCAGCGATCCCGAACCCAAGGAAACGCCTAAAAACTTTATCTTCCCCTCCGTAATTCAGCTTTCCGGTTTTGTCCCCGGCGCGGCGCGCCGCCCTTCGTTCTCCGCCGCGTCAGCCTATGCGCCCTCCTCGCCGGTCCGCGACAAGATCAACCGCATGATTTACTATGCTCCCAGCGAGGAAGCCCGCATTAAAACGCAGGACGAACTCGAGCCCATGGGCTTTACGGTAGTAAGCATGCTGCGCGATTTCGGCACCCATATTATTGTTTTAGAGCGCAACAAAGCTCTTACTCAGCTGAAAATCAACAACATGTACGTGGTGGCGCCTTCGGAAAAGACTTTTGACGGACGTCCCTGGTCCAGAGTGCGCGGCCTTTACGACAATGCCAGACGCCTCCTGGTCATAGGCGAGGAACAGCTGGGCGTAGAGGGACATTCCGCCGCCAGACACGAATTTGCCCACGCCTATGATAACGCTTTCAGTCAGAATCACGGACGACGCCTCCCGCTTTCGGTGCAGCTGTGGAATAAATTCAGAGCCAACCGCACCGGCCTGATCTCCTCCTACGCGGCCACGAACCCGGCCGAATATTTTGCCGAGTCGGTAGAGGCCTTTTTCCAGCCCGGTCTGAAAGCTCAGCTGCGTCAGCGCGATCCCGATATGTACGCCTATTTGGAAGATCTCTTCAGAAGCTGAAGGCGGACTATTCTGCAAAGCCTGCATAATTTTGCCGTTTTCTCCATAGCCGGCGCAAACAAAAAAGTCAGAATATATCCTTAAAACAGGATTTAATAAAAATTCAAGGGAACATTAACAGATAAATAAGAGGGCTTTCAGAGCTTTTTTTTCATTTTCCGCTTAAAAAGACGACAAAGACAGAAACAGTCAGGACTATCGCTTAATGAATAAATTTACTTTTTTAACCGTTATTTCCTTAATAAGCTTATCGCCTGCCCTGGCCCAGGCTCAGGAACCGGAAGTATCCCCTGCCTCTGAGACCGTCCTTACAGCTCAGAGCAATCCCTGGGATAAATACGACGTCGAGCCTCTGCCGAATTCGTCTGCAAACGGTCCCGAAACGGCTCAGCCGGCGGCTGACAAGCCGTCTTCCCAAACTGCGCCGGCCTCTGAAAAGACTGTTCCCGTCTCCCAAAACCCCTGGGATAAATATGAAGCCGAGCCCGCCAAAAAAACTAAAGAAACCGACAAAAAACCTCAGTCCGTCCCCCCGGCGCCGGCTCTGACCGAAGAAGCGCCCCTGCCTTCCGACGATCTTCCCCCTTCTCTGGGCGAAAATCCCTGGGACAAATACATTCCCGCCCCCTCGGCGGCGCGCCGCAGCAAAAAGAACGTCGCCAAAGTCAAGGAGCGTCCCGTCAAGCTGGAGCTGGCTCAGCCACTGCCTCAGCCGGAGATTCCTCAGGGCAAGCGCTTCGTGAAAAACGAGCTGCCGGTAGGTCAGAATTATTACTTTGCCATAGAATATGCCGGCCAGCTTGTAGGCTATTCCAAATTCAAAATCAACCGTCTGGTAACTCTGGGCGGAGAATCGACCTATGTGATGGAATCGGCCTCCCGCCTCAAGCTGGGCATCCATAAAATCCAGGATTTAGAATTTACCTCCAACGCCCAGATAGATAAAAAGACCCTCAGTCCCGCCATGTTCCTGTGCGCTCAGGGCAGCGCCAAAAAACCTGAGGGTATGTCGGTTAACTGCATATATTCCGAAGACTTCATCGCCCAGAGCAACACCTACGGCGGCCATACTCAGGGCTATGTAGAAAAGTTTTCCCCGGAAGACCGCCCGCTCCTGATCTTCAACAACCTCTGGGGACACCTCGATACCTTTGCCGAACATTACTGGCTGCTGGTGCGCGCCGCTGCCGCCGGCGGCGTAGTCGGCGCCTACGATCCCATTCTGCAGGGTACCGGTAAAATTATAGTTTACGCTCCCATTAAGGAGAGCTGGCAGGACAAGGCCAAGAACAAATACACCACCTATTTGTATAAAATCACCGACATAAATTCGGCGCCCTTAGCCTATGTGCGTTTAAACGCCGCCAACTATGAGCTTTTGGAGATCAGAGAGATCGGCTCGGGCTTTTCCTTCCGCCGCTCCAGCCAAGGGGTCGTGTCCACCCTGGACAAAGCCTCGGGGCAGCGCATCAAGGCCAATTCCCAGCTTTCCAACATTTATTTCCAGGATCCGGACAAATTGCTGCGCCTGGAAGCCTTCGCCGACCTGCATCTGCGCAGCGGCGAGCTGGCTCAGCACGAGCTTCCCAACTACAGTCAGAAATTCTACGGTACGATTGAAGAAGGCCGCATGAACGGACGCTTCGTCGTAACCAGCACCCTCTACAAGCAGGAGCCCAAGGCCAAATACCCATTCGACATTGAAGTTCCCGAGGAGCTTAAGAAATATACCCAGGCCAGTCCCGGCATCGAACTGGAAGTCAACGCTTTAAAGACCAAAGCTCTGGAAATCACCTGGAAATCAGAAACCGCCTTCCAAGCGGCCCAGCGTCTCAACGGCTATATCGCCAGCCAGATCAGCGAAGGTCTGGCCCTGCCCTCCGCCCGCCAGACCCTTGAAAATAAAGTCGGCAACCCCGAAAGCAAGGCCCTTCTGCTGACCGCTCTGCTGAGAGCCATCGGCATACCGGCCCGCTGTATCGGCGGTCTGGCCTATCGCGGAGATTCGTTCGCTTCCCATTATTGGGTTGAAGCCTGGCTGGGTCCCGAGGACGGCTGGTTCCAGTTCGACCCCACCAGCAACGAATCGGGCTTCGTAAACGCTTCCCATATAAGCCTCTGGGAAAGCGGCGATCTGCAGGCCATGGACTTGGTAGTGGAAAAATTCCTGCCCCGTCCTCCCCGCAGCGTCGATTACTTTAAAGCCGATCTCAAATGGCCCATCGGCGAGAGACGCGTTTACAGCATCTATCAGGACGGACGCTTAATCGGCCTGGAAAACGCCCATATGTACGACATGGAAATGGCCGCGGCCGGCGAGAATTACAAATTCAAGGCCGACGCCGTCATTATGAGGGACAAGACGCCTCTGATCTTTGAAAGCACCCTGACAGTCAACGACAAAGGGCTGCCTATAGCCTTCGAGGCCAAAGAGGACGATACCGAGAAAGTTTATCACAGCGACTTCCGCTTTAAGGGCAATACCATAATTCAAACCCTGGAAGACGCGCCTTCGCCTGCGCCCAAACGGCCGGAAAAATCACAGGCCCGCATAGCTGAGGAACAGGCTCAGGCCGAAAACGCAGATTCTCAGGAAAACGCCTCCGAGTCTCAGGACAGCGCCGTGCCCGCTCCTACCGTCATAGATGCGGAAACGCCCGTCTCCGCTTCCGAAAGCGCCTCCGAGACCGCCCGGAACGAAGCGCAGCCCGACGGTTCCAAGGCCCAGAGCGACAGCAATTCCCGTTCTGAGAGCGACTCCGCCGACAGCGCCCCCGCTCCCGAGACGGTGAAACTGGAGGCTCAGCCCCAGGCTCAGGACGAAACCCCTTCCGAACAGCTCGGCAAAAATATGGAAAAGGCCGCCGGAGAAACAGCGGAAGATAATTCTGAGAAGGCTGAGAGCTCAGAAAATTCTGCCGAGGAGAGCGCCGAGACTTCCGCCGAGGAAAGCGCAGACGAGCAGACTCTGGCAGAGAAAAACAGCGAGCAGCGCAAGCAGCTCGAGGAAATGCGGGCCTGCTACAACGAGGGTCAGGCTGCTCTGATAAATATTCAGAAGGAAAACGAAGCGGATAATGCCGCCGATTCCGACAAGCCTGCCGGCAAAGAGCGGGAAATTCCTTTCTCCTTCGGCACCTACCTCATTGATCAGCGCTTCCTTTCGCAATGGGCCGTGGTAGTTGAACAGAGTCCCGCCGTGCAGCCGGAAAAAGACGAAACCGCCGAACCTTCGGCAGCCGCCCAGGCAGGACGGGTAGATCCCAACCTGGGAACCGGCGCGGTCAGCGAGGAGATCGTTCCCGGCGGCGCTCCGCAGCAAACCGAGAATAAGGGAAACAGCGACAGTAAGGAAAGCAAAGAAAACAATTCCGACAAGAGCGGAGAAACCGGCGCCGGAACCTTCAATAAAACCGACGACGCCGAGGACGACGCCGAGACTTACACGGTACAGGCCTTCATTCCCGGTACGCTGCGCACTCAGGAGCTGACCCTGCAGCGGGCCGATTCAGATGAAACAGTCACCCTGCCTGACGGAGAAGAGGTTGAAGCCGCCCGTCTGGACACCGAAAAGGGGATGATCTTCTACGTCAATCTGGAGACCGGCAAGGTAATAAAGATAAGCATACCCGGCCAGAAACTGGATATGTATTTAGAAAGCGTCGAATTTAAGCTTTAAAACAGCTAGCTGTCCAGCATCAAACAGAGACTGTAAAAATGATCACTGAAATCACTGAAGGCACGGAAATTAAAGGCAGATACATGCTGCGCAAGCGCATAGGCGACGGCGGCATGGGAGAAGTTTGGCGGGCCGCCGACTGCGAATACCCAGCCAGAGGAGACGTCGCCATAAAATTTCTTCATGCCGAGCTATGCAGCAGAGAAACTTCCCGCGAACGCTTTAAGCGCGAAGCTCAGGCCGCCTTTACCGCCGGAAGCATCGTAGGTCATCCCGGAATTGTGAAGGTTTACGACTGCGATGAATTTAAAGAACGCCCTTACATAGTCATGGAGTATGTAAACGGCATATCGCTGAAAGATTATGTAAAAGCCTATAAGCCCTCTGCCGAACATATCCTATATCTTATTACCCTGGTATGCGACGCTTTGGAGCAGGCTCACAGACAAAAGATAATCCACCGCGACCTTAAACCGGACAATATTTTCGTATGTAAGCAGCCGGACGGCAAGGAGGGAGTCAAGATCCTGGATTTCGGTCTGGCCCGCTTTAAAGACGATATCGATATGTCTCCCCTGACCCGTCCTGGCACCACTCTGGGAACCTGTTCATACATGTCGCCGGAACAGGCTATGGGACGCCAGGCCGACGAACGCTCCGATCTCTATTCGCTGGGGATAATTCTTTATCAGCTGTTCTGCGGCTGCGTGCCCTTTTCCGCGGAAACTCCCGCCTCAGTATTGTACATGCAGGTACATAATGAGCCGAAGCCGCCCTGTCAGGTCAACCCCAAACTTCCCAGCGAAATAGGAACTTTAATATCCTGGATAATCAATAAGAATCCCCTGCACCGTCCTCAAAGCGCAGCCTACTTAAAAAATACTATCAACAAGCTCATAATGTGGCTGCGTTCCGGGGCCTCCGAGACCGGCACCTCCGACTCTGCCGCCAGGTCAGTCAAAGAACGCAGAGAACCTTCAAATTCCGCCGAGAAAAATCCCCGGGGGGCTCGGACTGCGCCGAATCCGCTGCCCAGGATCCAAATCAGCCCGTCTGAAAGGAAGGCGGTTTCTCCCGCCGAGGAGGTCAGTTCTCTGACTGAAACCGTAATAACCACCGAGGTTTTTCCTCTCCCCGACAATACAAAACGCAGCGCTTCGGGACCGCTCTCCGCCAATAACCGGGAATGGCACACTCAGGAGGATAAGGTCGGAATCATCGACTTTATTACCGACCCTTCTGAGGAGTCGTTTTTTGGGAGCAATGAAGCTCTGCTCAACAGTTCCGTCTATTTCGAGCCTGATTTCAGCAGCGGCACAACGCCGCTGCAATGGATCGCACTCAGCAGCGGCGGACTTGTATATTCGGAAGCGAGCCTGCATCAGAATCCCTGGCTTACAGTCCTGGTCATACGTCTGCCTATCTTGGAAGATATGTATAAAAATTCAGCGTTCCTGGAGAAATTGAATTCTTCGCACATGGAAGGGATGTATATGAATGAGCGCGCAGACGAATCGGCCGGACATGAACCTGCTCAGGCGCCGATCGATATTGAACGCCTCATTAAAGATAATTACAGCGCCATATACGGCGCGGCCGAGGCTAACGGCGGCTTAATTCTGGAGCTGGATCTGGACATGGCCAAATATCGCGGCATGGAGATTAAGCAGCTGTATGCCAAAATTGTCTATTTGGACAGATATGCCGGTCTGCGCGCCGTACAGACGGTAAATAAGGCCCGACATACCCTGCAGGAGCTGAGCGAGAAAATCGGCGTCAATGAATATCCGTCCGTTTCCGCCGGCATTTACACCGATACAGACGACCGAGCTTCCAATTTAGCCTTCGGCTCCTTAAATACAGAGACGCTTAAAGAACAAATCGCCGGCGCCAAAAGGCTGGCCGATCTTTCCGTAACCAAATACAGAGGCAATAAAACGCTGATCTGCGCGAACAGCGCCGATGAAAATCTGTGTTCTCATTACAGCTTAAAGTCGGCTGGAACTGTAGGGATTTCCAACCGCAACGGCAATTTAAACATATATACTGTTCTTGACAAAAACAGCTATATTTAAAAATTTGAAAGTCTGCAGAAACATATTATGGCGCACATCATAGTCAATTACATAGCCCCTGTTTTTCTTCTGGGCATTTCCGTCCTCATGTTTATGAGCGACACTTCGTTTTTCAAAGCCAAAAACTTTGAGGACAGCCCCAATAAAAGTATTGGCTGGCAGATTGTGCGCCTGTGCAAATACATCGCGCTGCTTTCGGCCGCTTATATGATTTTTAAGCTGGACCCGCAGTTTTTTCAGGACCGGGAGACCCTGCAGGCTCTAATTAACGATCCGGCTCAGCGCCAGGCCGTCGCCTCCTACAGCGGTCAGTGGTGCATGATTCTGATACTTTCGCTTATATTCGCCTGCCTTTTTCTGGCCGACGTCTGGTGCAGAATCAAGACCATTCAGCAGTATCACAATTATAAGCTCAGCCTCTTCATTCAGGAAGAAGTGAAGAACGCTGCCAGCAGAGCCGCCAGTTCCGCTCTCACTACCGCCAATATGGCCAACGAAGCCGCCAGCATGGCGGAAGCAGCCGACAATTCGGCGGCGGACAAAACCGAGACTGAAGACGCCGCCGTGCAAGATAAGGAGTAAGATATGACTAACCCGACCGCTCCCCTGGGATTGGAAGAAAGAGATCTGCAGACGCTCTGCGAGCAGATCAATCAGACCATTGACAACGCCGTAAACTGGCTGAAGGTCAATCAAACCGAAAAAGGCAACTGGGCAGGCTTTTTAAAGACCAATTCCTGCATTGAATCGGAATGGATCATGGCCATGCACTTCCTGGGCATTACCGACGATCCCAAATATCCGGAAGTGGTAAAAAGCATCGTCAGCGAGCAGCGCGAGGACGGTTCCTGGGGAGTTTATTTCGAAGCTCCCAACGGCGACATCAACGCCAGCGTCGAATCCTATACCGCCTTAAAGATCGCCGGCCACGATCCCAACGCGCCCCACATGATCAAAGCCCGCCAGTGGATCCTCTCCCGGGGCGGTCTCAATAAAATCCGCGTCTTTACCAAATTCTGGCTGGCTCTCCTGGGCGAATGGCCCTGGGAAGCCTGTCCCAACCTGCCGCCGGAAATTATCCTGCTTCCCAGTTGGTTCCCCATTAATTTATACACCTTCGCCAGCTGGGGCCGAGCCACCATCGCCTCTCTGTGCCTGGTCTCAGCCGACCGTCCCGTACGTCCGCTGCCTCCGGAAAAGCGCATCGACGAGCTCTTCCTCAACGGCCGCGCCAATCAGGACTATTCCCTGCCCTCTTCCGACGATCCCTGGGGCCGCTTCTTCTCTTTAGCCGACAAACTCCTGGGCCTCTACACCAAATATTCGCCTATAAAGCCTCTGCGCAAAACCGCTTTGAAAATGTGCATAGAGTGGGTCGTCGAGCGGCAGGAAGACGACGGATGCTGGGCCGGCATTCAGCCGCCCTGGATCTATGCCCTGGTTGGCTTGTATACGCAAGGCTTTTCTTTAAAGCACCCGGTTATGAAAGCCGGACTGGATGCTTTCAACGAGCCCTGGGCCTACAAAGTCGAAGGCAAAGGAACCTATCTGCAGTGCTGCACTTCGCCTGTCTGGGACACCGTATTAAGCCTGGTAGCTCTGCACGACTGCGGCGTGGACGGCAGGCAGGAATTTGTCCAGAAAGCTCTGCGCTATACTCTGGACGAGCAGATTAAGCGCGGCGGCGACTGGCAGCTCGACAACCCCACCACTCCTCCCGGCGGCTGGTGCTTCGAATACGAAAACGACTGCTATCCCGACATCGACGACAGCGCCGTAGCTTTGGCCGCTCTGCTCTATTACCGCAGCGCCTGTCCCGACGCCGCCGAGGTCGACAAAGCGCTCTCTCTGGGCTTCCAGTGGATAAAAGGCATGCGCTCGGCCAACGGGGCCTGGGGAGCTTTCGACCGCGACAACACCAACGAAATTGTCACTAAAATTCCCTTCTGCGATTTCGGAGAGGTCCTGGACCCGCCCTCAGCCGACGTAACCGCCCACGTCGTCGAGGCTCTGGGCATAGCCGGACAGACCGTTCATAACAATCCCGCTCAGCGCAAGGCCGTGGAATACCTGATGAAGGAACAGGAAGAAGACGGAAGCTGGTTCGGACGCTGGGGCGTCAACCATGTATACGGTACCGGTCTGGTGCTGCCGGCTCTGAAATCCGCCGGCGTCGATATGCAGAACCCGCAGATCCTCAAAGCCGCCGACTGGCTGGCCGCCCATCAGAACGAGGACGGAGGCTGGGGCGAAAGCTGCGCTTCTTATATGAGCTTTGAAAACCGCGGCAAGGGCAAAACCACTCCCAGTCAGACCGGCTGGGCGCTCATGGGACTGCTGGCTCTCGATAATCCCAGATACGCTCCGGCGATATTGAAGGGCGTAAACTACCTGATCGCCTCGCAGGAAAACGGCTCCTGGAAGCAGGAGGAATATACCGGCACGGGCTTCCCCGGCTACGGCGCCGGCGCCAGAACAGAGATAAAAAAAGGCAATGTTCTGGACCAGAGCGAGGAACTGAGCCGAGGCTTTATGCTCAATTACGCCATGTACCGCCACTACTTCCCCATGATGGCCTTAGGCAGAGCCCTCAAATACTTCAAACTGCCCTGCGCTCAGCGCTGAAGCTGATCTGTTAAAAAGACCGGGCCGTTCTTCATTTTAATTCTCAGAGAATAAGCGAAGAACGGCTCATTTTGCAATTATTAGTTTTATGTACAAAGGAAATGCATTATGATCTGTGAGCGCGAATTATACGGTCTGGAAGCGGCCAAGGCTGCGGGAGCTTTTGTGCGCCTGGGCAGCGACGCAGAGGACTTTGCCGTCAGCTTTAATCTGGCCTGGGTCGTCTACGATTCGATAGGCACCTATGCCTGCGTCAAAGCCGAGCCCGAGCTTACCATGTCCCAAATCAGCAAAGCCTGGCTCACCGACGATCTCGACCGCGCCCAGCCTCTGGCCGACGTCTTTGAAATCAGCGCCGAGGCCGCTCAGGCCGCCGGTTACCCCGATCACCGCCTGGTCCTGTTCTTCGGCCCTATATCTCCCGAGGCAAAAAGAATCCGCCTGGAGATCCAGCGTCTGGAGCCGGCCGGACAGGGACTGCAGTATTTCAACAGCATAATCGACCCCTTTTCAAATCTGAGCGACGAAAAAGCCCTGCATATTATGGCCTGGGAGGAACCCGACGATCCCATGGCCATGATTCCCATGGGCACCATAGCCGGCTGCTGGGACTTCAACGTCGACTGCCCGCGCCGCAATCAGGCCTGGGAGCTCAGCAAAGTCTACAAGGTCAACAAGGAAATCACTATCGGTTCAAGCACCATGTGCCTCGACGAACTGCAGCAGGGGCTGACCGGCTGGCGCTTAAAAGCCCACTTCCCCAGCAAGTCCAACCGCAGCCAGAATATCGACAAGCTGCAGGAAAAGCTCTGGAAGGTAGGCCACCCTGACGAGCTGATCTATAGGCTCGACCGCAAAGGCCTGCTGGAATATTTCGCTCCTCCCAAAGTCCGCTGCACTCTGCAGGCTGCCGGTCAGGATTCTGAAAATACTGAAACTTACGGTCCCTTAGGTCCTTTAAACAACCGATTTTACTTTTTCTTCCGACCCTTTGCTCAGCCTGACTCCCTGCCCGACAAACTGCGAATCGACAAGGTAGTCGAGCTTCCCTTGAAGGACTCCTGGATATACAGCTTTGACCCTAAGATTATCCAAGCTCCCCCCGCTGATATCGACGTAAAAATCGACCCCTTTGAGGTCAAGCTCAAATTCAGTCTGGAGGGGCTGTACTGGGCCGACGACATGATGCTCATCGCCCCAATCGTGATCATGGATGAAGACTGCAAGGTAAACGTCGATTTTGCCGATTGTCTGCTGCGCGATCTGCGCAGCGGCGAAGCCCACTTCTGTCTGGGCCAGACTTTGGTCGATCTGCCCCATCCCAAAACCTCCGTCAGGCGCGAGCAGGCCTACGGCTGGCAGTATCCCCCGGTACACCTGAATACCCGCGAGGCCTCCTTTGAAGTGTGCACCGTCAATATCATTCCTCAGGAGCCCGTCTTCTTTGATATAAAACCTACGCTCAAGACCGACGGGCCCGACGAAGTGGACGGCGAGGCTCCGGAAGACGGAAGCGGCGAGGAGGACGCGGTCGACGGAGAGGCTCTTTAAAAAGCAGGCTCGCCGCCGATTTGGTCGAACGTCATTATTATGTCTACTCTCGAACGCTTCTGCCGCTATGCGGCCATAAATACCCAATCGGACGAGGAATCGTCCTCCTATCCCTCTACCACGACTCAGACCGAATTCAACCGCCTTCTCAAAACCGAGCTTGAGGGAATGGGCTGCAGCGACGTCGTGCTGGACAAATACGGCATTTTAACTGCAACTGTTCCCGCTACCGCCGAGAACGTTCCGGTCATCGCCTGGCTGGCTCATGTCGATACCTCTCCCGAGGTAAGCGCCGTCAATATTAAGCCTCAGGTCATCGAAAATTACCAGGGCCAAGTTCTGGTACTTCCCGGCGATCCTTCCAAAAAATTGGATCCCGAAGAGTTCCCTGAATTAAAAGAAGCCATAGGCAAAACTTTAATCACTTCCGACGGAACCACCCTGCTGGGCACCGACTGCAAGGCCGGACTGACGGCGATCGTCGAAGCCGCCGAATACCTCATTAAGCATCCGGAAATTCCCCACGGAGAGATTCGCCTCTGCTTCTCGGTAGATGAAGAAATAGGCGCAGGCACCCTTCACTTAAACCCTGAGCGCATTAAAGCCGACGCCGCCTATACCTTAGACGGCGGAGCTACCGGCATGATCGACTGCGAGACCTTCTCCGCCGATCTGGCCACGGTGACCATCGAAGGCATAAATACCCATCCCGCCCACGGCAAGGACCGCATGGTCAATTCCATCCGCATCGGTTCGGAATTTATCGCCCGCCTGCCCAAGCTCACCTTAACTCCGGAGACCTCCGAGGGACGGGCCGGCTTCCTCCATCCCTACTCCTTTGAAGGCTCGGTAGCCCATACCGAGATAAAGATCATCCTCCGCGACTTTGAAACCGCTTACTTAAAGAATTACGCCGATATACTGGAAAGCATCGCCGTGGCTCTGCGGGCCGAAAATCCCAAAGCCGAAATTAAGGTGGAGGTTAAAAAGCAGTACCGCAATATGCGCGACGGCCTGACCAAAAACCCCAGAGTACTGGCCTACGCACAGGAAGCTATGCGCAGCCTGGGGACCGAACCCGACATGACCATTATCCGCGGCGGCACCGACGGTTCCGGCCTCACGGAAATGGGACTGCCCACCCCCAATCTCTCCTCCGCTCAGCACAACATCCATTCGCCCCTGGAATGGACTACCGTAGAGGAGATGGAGCAGACCAAGGAGCTGCTGCTGGCTCTGGCCTCCGTCTGGACCAAGCATTCGCAAAAATCTTAATTGTCAGGCTTTCTGACTGTTGAGGCAGGGAATAAACTTTTCTCTGCAAATAAATGCTTTGTAAGCGAACGATTGTTCGTAAGTTTTGCTGTGTATATTTTTAAATACAAAGAGGTTTAATCAAAATGTCTCTCAACGGAATTACCGGTTTTTCCGGAACTCCTACCCCTGTCCAGTATTCTGGCGCCGACGTCATGAGCGAAGCCAACAAGGCCATCAACAAATGGGACCTTAAACACGAAGGCTGGCGCGGCTTTGAAAAGTTTGACTGGGTCGCCGATATTACCAACAAATATCCCGAAGCGGTCAACATCGCTCACACCTGCTCCTCCCACACCCCCGGCTATCTCGATCAGGTCAAGGACCTCTTCGAAGGTATGCCCAAAGAGGACCGCAAAGAGGTCCACAAGTATTTCATCGGCAAGCTCGGTCTCGAAGAGCTTTCCTGCCGCATGAGCGGCGCCGCCGGCGGCCTCTGCGACAAGAAGGGCGCTTATATCCAGATTTGCCAGCTGACCAAGACTCTCAGCAAATAGACGCAAATTGATGATCTACGGCCCTTTTCTGCAGTATCTTTTAATCGGCGGAAGAGGGCTTTAACTATTTTTTTCAGGAAGGTAACACAAATGGCATTAGAGCGCTGCAGCGGGGTTTTGCTCCACCCTACCTCTCTGCCCGGAAAATACGGCATAGGTACCTTAGGACAGGAAGCCTATGAATGGGTAGATTTTTTAGAGAGAACCCAACAGACTCTTTGGCAGGTCCTGCCTCTGGGGCCCACCTCTTACGGAGACAGTCCTTATCAAAGTCCCAGTACTTTTGCCGGCAACCCCAACTTAATCAGTTTGGAAAAAATGATTGAAGGCGGTCTGCTGGATCGCCAGACTTTAAACAAATACTTAGAATCGCCGGCCTTCAGCGCCAGCTTGGATTATGTAAATTTCGGCGCCGTCTACAGCTGGAAGCTGCCCCTTTTGGAAGAAGCGGCCGCCGCCTTTGACGAAAATGCCGACACCGAATTAGCTGCCAGCTATAACCGATTCTGCAGCGAAAATGAAGAATGGCTTCCCGACTACGCTTTATTTACAGCTTTAAAGAAAAAATTTGACAACAAGAGCTGGAACGAATGGCCCAACGAATACCGCCTGCGCAGAAAAAAAGCCTTAGACGAAGCCAAAGAAGAATGCAAAGAGCAGATTAAAAGCTGCTGCTTTGCCCAATGGGTCTTTGACATGCAGTGGAACGAACTGCGCGCCTACGCCAACGAAAAAGGCATTAAAATTGTAGGCGATCTGCCCATCTTCGTAGCTATGGATTCCGCCGACGCCTGGACCAACGCCTCACAGTTCTATTTCGACAAAGAGCTGGCGCCTACCGTAGTGGCCGGCGTACCCCCGGACAGTTTTTCAACCATAGGCCAGTTATGGGGAAATCCTCTTTACAACTGGAACAAGATGAAGCGCCGCGGCTATGACTGGTGGATAGCCAGAATCAAAGCGGCCCTGAAGCGTCAGGATTATGTCCGCATCGATCACTTCCGCGGATTTGCCGCTTACTGGGAAGTTCCCTTCGGAGAAGAAACCGCCGAAAACGGCAGATGGGTAAAAGGTCCGGGAATGGACTTATTTAAAGCCGTCCAGAGCGCCTTAGGAGAGGATCTGCCCATTATAGCCGAGGATTTAGGCGTAATTACCGAAGACGTTGAGGAGATCCGCGATACTTGCGGTTTCCCCGGCATGCGCATCCTCCAATTTGCTTTCGGAAGCGATGCTTCCAACCACTACCTGCCTCACAACTGTATCAAAAATTGCATTGTGTATACAGGTACCCACGACAATAATACCTGCCGCGGCTGGTATGAGACAGAAGCTCCCGAGAAGGATAAAGACTATCTGCGCCGTTACTTCTCTACCGACGGCTGGGATATTGCCTGGACGATGATGCGCGGCATCTTCTCCAGCGTGGCCGATATAGCCATAGTCACCGCTCAGGATTTAATGAGCTTGGGCGGCGAAGCCCGCATGAACTGCCCCGGCAAGGAAACCGGCAACTGGGGCTGGCGCTATCGCAGAGAGATGCTGACGCAGCACATCGAATGGCGCTTAAAAGACATGACTATGACTTACGGCAGAGAACGGGAAAAGGTTCAGCCCGTCGTCGATGAAGTAACTCTCAAAAATATGGAAGCGGCCGCCAAGCCCAGCAAAAAGGCTTAATCCGCATTAAAAAAAATGGGCCTGTGAAAAAATGAGAAATCATTTTTTAAAGGCCCTTTTTCTATGCACGCTGTGATACCAGGAACATGTGAAAGCCGTAAAAAGCGCACAATTCCCCCTTACCCCCATAAAACATGTCTTTTGTGAATCTAAGCGGC
>JAFTAM010000007.1 GCA_017458675.1 bacterium | reverse complement strand
AACCGACATAGCGAAAACATGCAGAACATGCTTGAAAGATTCTTCGCTGCGCTCAGAATGACAGGAGAAACATTTGCAAGC
The DNA here is from genome assembly GCA_017458675.1 of bacterium. Classification (GTDB taxonomy): domain Bacteria; phylum Vulcanimicrobiota; class Xenobia; order Xenobiales; family Xenobiaceae; genus RGIG3641. The sequence continues at coordinate 8,000 of JAFTAM010000007.1, read as the reverse complement.
ATCGGTAAAACAAGTTAATGTGCCATTTTAGCAAATTATAGCCTTAACTTTATGACATTGCAATTGCATCGGTTTTTTTTTGTTTGTCTCTCCTGTTTTTGTCTGCTCGATGAGAGCGGTTATAGCGGACAATGTATTTGATTTGCTGGCTACTGCGGCGGTATTTTTATTTTATTTTGAGCAATCGTATGCCAATATTAAAAATGGTCGATTTAAAGCGAAACTGCGATAATTCTAGGGCTGCTCTGCAAAATAGGCGTCTTTTTGCGTCTGCTTGTCCCTTTGGCTTTTGCGATTTTTTTGAAGAGAAGGATGCCGGCTGAGTTTTTCCCTTCCTAAAGGCGGGCGAATGGAAAAAAAATGTCTTGAATTCGCTGCTTATTCCCGCTGCGGTATTTTTGCTTTATCTCTGCGCTGCTCCCAATAATTTCAATGCATTTCTGGAGCCTATTGACAAGCGCGCTCTGATCCCCCGCGGCGCCGCTGGGAGAAGCCTGGCGGGTTTCCTGTGGTCCCTGACGGGATGGATTTACGGTTGGGGCTGCTGGCCGCGTCTGCCTTATTGATCTGCGGCAGCTTGTATTGCCGCCTCAGGTCCGGCGTCTCTTTAAAGAGCTGGTTTGGGGCCGCCTGCACGGTCATATTCCCTATATGCGTTATTCCGTTTCTCCGAGCCGCTCCTCAGGCTCATTTTATACTCTGCCTATACTCAGCTTCAGCATTATATAGCTTTCAGTCTGACGCGAGGACTGCTGCAGAATTTTTAAGCCCGCTGTTTTAAAGGTTTTTTAATGGCTCTGGCGGCAGTTGTAACCGTTTTATGGAATCTGTATCCGATTTACCGCAGCGTCAATTACAGCGAGAACCAGATCGCCGACTGCATAGCTCCGCTGCGGATCTCTAAAACCAATATTATGAACACCTCCCGTACCCTTTACGGTCTGTATATCCCTTATGACGACAACATGACGGGAATCTATGAAGCTCTCAATTTAATAAAGGCTGAATTTGATGAAGATCCCGTGCCTGACATCAAAGGGACCTGTATCATTTTGTTATGGTCGGAAAATTCGATTGGCCGATGCCGCTGGATGTGCCGGCTCTGGATACGCACAATTCGACGTTCAGACTGTTCTGCATATTTAAAACTCTGTCAGTTTACGATTAACCAGCTTATAAATACTGTAAATTTTTCTTCGGGAAAGAAGGCGATTTTTCCGCAGGAAAATAAAAATGGACAAAAATAAGGACTTTAAAACACATATATCTTAAAGTTTGTCTCTACAAAGAGATGAATAGTTTTTATTGCTGAAGCAGTCTTTCAGACGGAAGCGCTCGGAAAGGACTGTTTTCTATTTTGGAGGAATATTAAAGCTATCTGCTTTTTCTGGTCTGCATGCAATAACGCTTCTGCGCTGTTTGAATTGCTTCGGAAAAAGATTTTTATTTGTAGAAACAAACGCCGGTTTATGCTATTATATACGGCATATCTGATTTGTTTTTGAGGTACAAAAAGATGAAAATTTTTAATAGATTTATCTGTTTTTGCATATGCGCTTCCGTAATGGCCGTTCCTTTATTCGTGTCGGAAGCTCAGGCCCAGGGCTACCCGAAGGCAAAGAAAGCTCACAACGCAGCCAAGGCTCAGGCCCAGCAGCCCGCAAATAATTCCGCCCCTGCCAATAACGGTTATTATAACAACAATAACCGTCCCGCTCCCGCCCCCAACAACAATTACAATAACCGTCCCGCTCCCGCCAATAACGGTTATAATTCTCCGCCGAATCAGATCCCCGATTACACGAAGGATTACCGCGACAATACGACTGTCGGCTCCTCTCCCGCAATGGGCTCCAATATAATTATGTCCGTCCCTAATCCCAACGGCGGCAATCCCATCTTTAAATCGGCTCAGAATCCTTATAAGACCGAAGCCGAAGCGGACGCGGCCTTCAACAAGAGGTACAACAGCGAGCTTTCCAAATGGAAGACCTTACAGAGGGGCTACCTGGACAATCCCAAATATTTCTCGCGTTTTGACAATAACCACCTGCTTGAGATGTACAACTCTCTGAGCGTGCTTTATTCCGATTTGGAGCGCGATATTGTACGCTCCGACGAAATTGATACGGTTAAGCCCGCTTTTTCTCTTAATATTAAAATGCACGCCATCAACAGCTTTGAGCAGGTTGACAGTTTAGCCGGCTTCCTGGAAAAGGAACTCAGCGGACGCAAGGTCAATTACACGAAAATTAAACGGCATGTTTTCCCTAAATAGCGAAGACGGCTTGGACTCAGTTTTCATATGCAGGGCAGATAAGGATGATATTGGCGAAATCATCGACTTATCTGCCCGTTTAGCTGTTTATTCCGTTTCCGACGTCCGCAAAGCGGATTACAGCGGACTGGCGGAACGGCGCCGCGAAGATCTGGCCGGGCTGTATGATATAATTTATGACGACAGCATGCTTGTGTTTGCGGCGAAGGGGCCAGACGGAAGGGTCTTGGGCGATATTATAGTTAAACTTGATAATATCGAAATGATGACCGGCAAGGCGGAAGGCTGGCTGATAGATCTGTCTTTGGAACCTGATTTCTGGGGGTCGGGAATTGCCGGACGCCTGCTTGAGGCTGCGGAGGACGAGGCCAGAAAGCGCGGCATGGCTTACCTGGGGCTCACGGTCACCACCGCCAATGCCAGGGCCGTAAATTTTTATTATAAAATGGGATATATAAAAGAGCGCATTCAGATGTTTAAAGAATTGAATTGACGCTTTATTTTTTTTGTGAAGAGAACCCATTTTGATTATCTCGGCCTAACTTTTAATGATGTTTGGGCAGGTGAAAGCTTTTAATCAGAAGAAGAAGCAGAGAAATTTTTTTGTGGAAACGGAAGGAGCAGGACCGTGGCCAGAAAGCCTCGCAGCAAAGATGAAGATGGAATAGTGGATGCTTCCAGCATGACGTTGGAGGAGCGTGTCGCCAGAATAGAGAGCGACATGGAGGATATTGAGAACGTCCCCCGTGAAATGTTCAAGCTTCAGGGACGTTTCGAGCGTTTGTCCAAGGACTTTGACGAGATCGCCGAAGGCGCTTCCGCCGAAGATTTGGAGCAGGTTCAGAAGGGCCTGGACGAGCTGGGCGAGCGCTTTAAAGCCGTTGAAGATTCTCTATCCGCTAAAAGTGCGGAAATATCGGCCAGCGAAGAAAAAATCTTAGGCGAAATCAACGAGATTAACGCCGCTCAGACGGCTGTAAAGGACAGCGTCGCCAGCTTGGACGCCTCTGTCAATGAACGCCTGGACTCTCTTAAGAAAGAGATAAGCAGCGCTCCCGAATTTGCCAAAAAAGACGATTTAGAAAACTTTAAGCTGGAGCAGGGCATTGCCTCCGAGGCTTTGGAAGAGCGTGTCAAGAGCGATATCGAGGCTTTAAAAAATGAAGTCCAGGTGGGTGTTAAGGACGGCTTAAAGGCCTTGGAAGAAAAGGTCGAAACCAAGGTTAAGGAGAGCGAAAGCGGGATCACCAGCGTAGACGAAGCTCTCAAAGAGCTGCGCGGCCGTTTCGAAGCTTTATGCGAATCACTAAACGGCGCAGACAATGTGGCCGATAAACTGAAAGCTACCGATGAAGCCTTAGACAATTTAAAGGTACGCATAGACGCCTTTGCTCCCAGATTTGAAGAAGCTATCGCTCAGGCCGAAGATTCGAGAAACAAAGTTGAGGAGCATTTAAAGGCCATTGATATGGCTATGCGTCTGGTAGAACAGCTTGACGCCCGCGTCAGCGATATCGGCAAAAATGCCGAAGCCGTTTCTGCCGCCGCCGCCAACGCCATTGAAGCGGCGCCCAAAATTGCGGCCAGCGTTCAGGCCGCCGTCGGTTCGGCTGCCGCCGCCGCTCCTGCCGCCGCTCCCGCCGCTCCCGCCGAAGTTGTCGAGGATGTGCCTATCCCCGCCGTCAGCGAGAGCCTCGGCTACGAATTAGGCGATATTCTCCAGGTGGTAATTAACCACGGCGCTTCCGATCTCCATCTCCAGGCCGGCACTACTCCTACGGTGCGTTTAAACGGAGATCTCATTCCCGTCGGAGAGACGAAGCTTGCCAAGGACGATACCAAAGCTTTGGTATACCCTGCTATGACCCGCGAGCAGCGCGCCGCGGTAAGCAAGGGCAAAGAAGTCAGCTTTGTGCATATTACGGCCGAGGGCACACGCTTTATTGTAAACGCTTTCCTGGAGCGCGGCAACCTGAGCGCCAATTTCCATATGCTGCGCACGGAGGTTCAGCCCTTTGAAGAGCTGGGACTTCCTCCCGTACTTAAAAAGCTGGCTCTGTTCCAGAACGGCCTTTTGGTCTTTACCGGCCTTACGGGCTGCGGAAAATCGGCTACGGTAGCCGCCATTGTCGATTTCATAAACAACAACAGAAAATGCCATATCGTTACGGTCGAAGAGCCGATTGAGTATTATCACAATAATATAAATTCTCTGATTACTCAGAGAGAAGTCGGTACCGATACCGCTTCGTTTAAAGACGGCATCAGCATGGCGATGCGCCAGGACCCCGATGTCCTGGTCATAGGCGACGTCAAGGACAGCGAAACTATGATGTCTGCGGTTACCGCGGCTGAAAAGGGCTATCTGGTCATTTGTGTGATGAACGCTCCCGATACAGTACAGGCTGTCAGACGCATGGTCGCCATGTTCTCGGGCGAAAATCAGCGTCAGTTTAAGCTGCTCCTCACGGCAGGACTGCGCGGCATTGTTTCTCAGAAGCTCATCAACCGTGCCGACGATAAGGGACGCATACCTGCGGTAGAGGTTTTAGTCGGTACTGCCGACGTGGCTTCTATGATCATGGTGGACGACTTTGAAGGCATTTCGGCTTACCTGCAGCAGGGCGGCATTGAAGGAATGCAGAGCTTCAATCAATCTGTTGAGGCCCTCTATTCTCAGGGACTTATCGTCAAAGAGGACGATTTCAGAGAGGATGTCGTGGTAGAAGAACCGGAGTTCATTCATGAACCCGAAGACCATGGCAATGCCAATGCGGTAAGCATTGACGATCCGTTGATTGAATGGTTGTAAATTGATGGAAAATGAGGATAGAGTTCAGACGGATAACGGGAACTTTTCTTCCGCTTCTTTATCCTTAGAAGCTGTACGGCAAAATTTGAGGCAGGTGCGTTCCGATATTGAGCGCGCCTGCTCCGCCTGCGGCAGAGAGGCAGGCGGCGTCAGGCTTATAGGCGTCTCTAAGTTTCAGCCTATAGAATATATGCTGGAGGCCCGGCAGGCCGGGCTGATTGATTTCGGCGAAAATTATGTTCAGGAAGCTCAGCGCAAAGCTAGTCAGCTTTCCGGAGTCAGATGGCATCTGATAGGCCATCTTCAGCACAATAAGGTAAACGCCGCCGTCAGGTTTGCCGATGTCATTCATTCATTGGATTCGGCAGAGCTTATCGAGCATGTCGACAGAGCCTGCCTGGCGGCGGGCCGCAGTATTGAAGGGCTGCTCCAGATTCGTTTGGGCGGCGAAGAGAGTAAAAGCGGCATTGATCCGGAGGACCTGAACGCTTTGTTGGAGGCGCTCAGTCTGAATGCACCCCGCAGTCTGCGTCTGGTCGGCCTTATGACTATCCCGCCTCCCTGTGCGGAGGCTGCTGAAAGCCGCAGATATTTTGTAATGCTCAGAGATATTTTGGCGGATATTTCCGCCCGCGGCTATTCCTTTTGGCAGGGCCGCGAGCTCTCTATGGGGATGAGCTGCGATTATATTGAAGCCATTAAGGCCGGCGCTACCTATATCAGGGTAGGCAGAGCGCTGTTCGGAGAACGCAGGACCGGAAACGGGCGGCATTAGCCGCCGTGAAAGGCTGATAGCGTGGGTTTCTTTGGAGGAACAAACCTGTGTCAGAAAGCTTTTTGGATAAATTTAAAAAAATTTTTAATGGCGATTATGACGATTACTCCGGTGAAGAGTACTCTACAGAATCGGACCGTAAGTCCTCGGAGCATGTTACCGCCGTACATGCGAGCGTAAAATCGCGCGGCAATTTAGTTGCAATTCCTTCAATTCAGGCGAGCGCAAAGCCGGAAATTGTTATCTGCAGAGTTTACGGCTTTCCGCAGCTGGCCAACGTCGGAAATCTGCTGAAGCAGAATAAATGCGTTATTGTAAATTTAGAGGGCGCTGAGCGCAATTCCAAGGTGCGTTTGGAGGATTATCTGCTGGGCTTTTCTTCAGCGACAGGCAGCGACAGGTTTCGTTTAAACGACGATATGATTATTTTTTCGCCTCCAACCATGATTTTAACCAAGCCTCCCAAAACGGAAACCGAGGGCAGAAGCGGCGGCTCTGACGGCGATTTTGATTCGCGTGACCGCTATCTGAACAGCAGCGGTTACAGACAGTAATTGACAGCTATTTTCCCGGCCGCCGCTCTTTATGTTCATATCCCTTTCTGCCGCAGCCGCTGTATTTACTGCGATTTTAATACCTATGGCGGAGTAGGAGAGGCAGAACGCGGAAGGTATCATCGCGCGCTGCTGCAGGACTTAAATGCAAGCGCTCAGCTGCTGAAGACTTATTCCCCGGCGGCGGATACAGGCTTGCAGCATTTCTGGATGGCCGGTCCCCGGGCTTTTTTGAATGAAGGTCTAAAGTATGCGCATGGCAGAAGTGCTTTAAAGAGTATATATTTTGGGGGAGGAACGCCCAGCTATGCCCCGGCTGTATGGCTGAGCGAAATTCTTGACGGCATAAAAAAAGTTTTTCCTGTAGATGAAGCCGCAGAAATTACTTTTGAAGCCAACCCGGGGACCCTGTGCCCTCAGAAATTGTATCTGTTTCGTCAGGCCGGCTTTAATCGCATGTCTCTGGGCGTACAGTCGCTGGACGACAAATTGCTGCATAAAATCGGCCGCATCCATAACGCATGCGAGGCTGTTCAGGCTGTGTCTATGGCGCGCCGGGCCGGCTTTGACAATATCAATCTTGATTTAATTTACGGCCTTCCCGGACAGACGGAGACGGTGTGGCGCACAACGCTGCAGGGTATTATTGAGCTAAGACCCGAGCATATTTCATGCTATGCGCTTTCGGTTGAGGAGGGCACGCCGCTGGAAAAAAAATTAGCGTCGGGAATTATGACGCTTCCCGGCGACGATGAATGCGAAGCTATGGAAAATACCCGCGACGCTTTGCTGTCGGCGAACGGCTACCGTCAGTATGAAATTTCCAATTATGCCCGAGACGGCAAATATTGTATCCATAATCTGATTTATTGGAATAATCTGCCCTATTTGGGCGTGGGGGCGGGCGCGGTTTCTTATATCAACGGCTGGCGCATGACGCGGCAGAAACTGCCGGACCGTTATGCAGAGCTGGCTGCCGGCGGCATGTACGTTTGCTGCGAGGGGGAGCGGCTGAGCCTTCTCTCAAGATGGCGGGAATATCTGATGCTTGGTCTTCGCACCGTTGACGGAATAAATACGGAATATCTTTGGGAGCGCTTTCCCAAGGCTCTGCATTGCGAGCTTAAAGAATGGCTGCAGAGCTTCTGCGCCGAGCTGCCGCCCGGTTTGCTGAAAGCGGAGGGCCGCCGGCTGTATTTAAGCCAAGCCGGGCTGCGGCTGTCCAATGAAATATTTGTGCGCATTTTAGAGGACGGCGAACTGGCGCATATATTCAGGCGGCATAATATTGATGCACTGCGCCGTTAAGCTGATGCAAAAAACGCTGAAAGCGCGTATCAATGTCATACAGTTAAGGCAAAATACTGCTAAAAAAGGTACATTAGCTTGTTTTACCAATGCTTGTAAATGTTTCTCTGTCATTGAGAACGCAGCGAAGAATCTTTCAAGCATGTTCTGCATGTTTTTGCTATGTCGGTTTTGTTTTGCACTTCGCTCCGCGCTCGCCGTAACCGGAGCTCGGACGCTCGCTTCAGAGCAAAACAAAACCTGTGTATAACATGTCTGCTTAAAGCCTGTTTT
>JAFTAM010000045.1 GCA_017458675.1 bacterium | reverse complement strand
GCTGAGCGCGGGCCGAAAATTCTGCGTCTGCGCCACCTTTTTGGACCGCATTCACTATCTGCGGGAGGCGGTGGAATTGCTGGCTTCCTGGCCGGCAAACGGTTTTACGGTTATTACGAAATATCTGGACGACGACGTCAACCGCGACATTGATCCTGATAAGATCGCTCTTTACTGTCCCGGCGCAGAGGTTTGCCGCGATCCCGAGGCCGCCCGTCAACTGGCGCTTGATCGGGCCCGCCGCGCGGGAAGCATGGTTCTCTTTTTAGGCAACGGCATGCTGAGCTATCTGAATCGGCCGGAATAATGAAGCTGATAATTGTATAACAATAAAAAACTGCCGAGCTTCAGTTTTATTATTAACCGGAACTTGGCAGTCTTTATAAAAAATTTAGCGGCAAAGATTTTTCGCCTGAAGGCTCAGGATGATAAATGAGAGCAGCTCAGTAACACAATCTGCAATGTCATTCTGAGCGACAGCGAAGAATCTGTGTTTTATTTTGTTAAGCCTAGGGCAGCTTGTCGTAGGCTTCTATAGTCTCTTTAAAGCGCTCCTGCAAATCGCTGAGAAGGTAAAGGCCGTCGGCGTTTTCTTTCAGTCCTTTGAGTTTAATGGGATAAACGGCCGGGGGATTGTCCAAAGAGAGGATCTCCATATTGCGCAGCTGCTCGACGGTCTGATATACCAGGCTGAGCGAGGCGTATTCGGTTCCGTCCTTGCCGGCCCATTTTTCAATGACCAGTTTAGCGCCGATGGGAGTCTTCTTTTCTATAGCTTGGGGCAGGGAATAATCTTCGGCCCCGAGGGCGGCCAAAACGCTGCAGAGGTTGGTATCGTGACCACATAAAAAGGTAAATCTGCGGTCCTTTAAGCTCAGCTCCTTATTCATTTCCTGAAGCATCGGGTGAGCGGTGTTGACGGCGATCAGGGGAGCGGAAAAGAGAATATCGTAGTAGGAATCCTTAAGGCTGCCGATTTTGGCCCAGTCCTCAAAGGTAAGCTCTTTGCCGAAGGCCGCTTTTACGGAATCGGGCTCTTCGTAGTATTGGAGAATGAGAGCGTCGCAGGCCTGATTGGCATAGCTCAGAGGGCCCTTGAGGTCGGGCTGCTTATCCTGATTCAAGACTATCTCCGGCTCGCTGGCGGTAAAGTCCTCCAGGCCTTCCCGGCGCATGGGGGAGAGCTGATAATCCAAAACGTCCTCGATGAGCCTGCATTCGTCCTTCAATTCCTCGTTGAGGCTGCCCAGGCCCTTATCACGGCGCAGCTGCCAAAGCTGCCGCAGGGCCTGCTCGCGGAAAGTGTCGTTTACATGGGTCAGTTTCGGCTTAAAGACGGGATCGGTTCCGCCGATTTCACATTTATGCTCTATACTGACATTGGCGACGGGCAGAAAACCGTCGGCAAAATACTGGGCCGTGGCTATGGTGCGCTGCCGTGAGTTGGCATAGAAGCGCGTCTCGCCCTCCTGAGGCAGCCAGTTGTCCGGGATCAGTCCTTCCTGCTCGAGCCATTTGCGGAAGTATTGGCCCATCGAGGTCTCCAGCGCCCCGCCGCGCAAAGACAGCTCGGCCGGTTTGGAGGTCCAGGCGAACCATTTATGAGGCGTCACTTTGTCCAGCGCCGAGCCGCTGCCGGACATCGGAGAGCGTATATTGTGGCGGCTGAGCACAAGCACGCTGCTGAGCTTATATTTATGCTTGAATTCATCGGGCCGCTGCGCCTGAGCTGCCAGGGGCATGATAAAGAGCAGGCTTAGCAATAGAGCGGCTAGTTTGTATCGGTTCAGCTTCATGGGAATACTCCGTTTTTCAGGTATGGAATATCATAGATTTTTCGCTGCGCTCAGAATGACATGGTTTTGCGTCATACTGAACCGGTCGCTGCATCACCGGTGAAGGATCTTTCATGTTAAACGTATGCTATTTTATACGGACATATTATTTCTTGCTTATCGGCTGGAACTTTGCATTTTTTAGAAGATGTTGCCGCCCGTAGTGCGAAGCAGAGGCAAGAAGCGCTGCTTTATAATTTCAGCTTTATAAAATCGGAGTTAATTTGTTGCTATGGCGATAACCTTAGAAAAAAACAAAAAGATCAGCTTATCGAAAAAATCGTCTTCCCTGGGAGAAATTCTGATAAACTTAAATTGGAACGCCAAAAGCGGATTCTGGGCTTCTTTGATGGGCCGCAAGAGCATCGACCTGGATTTAGGCTGCCTCTTTGAAATGAAAAACGGGCATAAAGGAGTGATTCAGGCTCTGGGCAAGCATTTCGGAAGCTTGAAAGAGTCGCCTTATATCTCTCTGGACGGAGACGACCGCACCGGCGCTAACTCGGAAGGAGAAAATCTGCGCATCAACGGCAATGAAATAGCCAAATTCAATCGCGTGCTGATTTTTACCTATATTTACGAGGGCACTCCCAACTGGCGCGAAACCGACGGCATAGTCACCGTAAAATATCCCAACGCCGAAGAAATCATTGTTAAAATGGATGAATACAATACCAATCAAATGATGTGCGCTATAGCTATGCTGGAAAATGTCAATGACGAGACCTTCAGCATCGAGAAGCTCATTCGGTTTTTCCCCGGCCACGAAGCCATGGATCGGGCCTTCGACTGGGGCATGAAATGGAGTCCGGCTCGCAAGGATTAGCTTTTAACGAAATTTTGACCTGCGGTGAAGATATGCATGATCCTTCGCAGAGGTTCAGCATAACATAAGCATACCGGGGAGATTAGGCAGGCCGGAGCTGACGCTCCGCATGAGATAATAGAGGAGACTCCGGCCTGTTTCGCGTTCTGAACCGAACAACAGCCTGGTCATAGCGGTATGCTTCCGTTTAAAGCAGGAAAGGCTGCTGCCGGCGGTTATTTTGTCTATTTTTCGAGGCTTTCCACAAAAGCTTTGAATTCTTCCTCGGACATTTCGGCGCGTCGGCTGGCGTCGGCAATATCAAAGACGCCTTCTTTGAAGAGAGAGACCGTATAGAGAAGTCTTCCGTGCTTTTCGCCCTTAGCGAAGCCGCGTTTTTCGCCCTTAGCAATGCCGAGTTTTTCGCCCTTGGCTATGGCGGCTGCTTCTATATTTTCAATATAATCTTCTAGAACCGCGTCCATATTTTTTCTTCCTTTCGGTGTGTTAAGGCAGTAGTGCTTCAATCCGGAAACCTCCGGGAATTTATCGTAATCATAGGCGTTTTGATCGACAAAGAGCTTCATCAGAGCAGCGGCGCGGGAACTGTCGCGGGCCAGAGCGTTGACGTATATTTCTGTATGGCCGTTGTCAAGCCTTTTGCCGTTTTCACGTAGGATTCTGTCGGCGTGATAGAGGGCTTTGCCCTCCTTGAAAATATCAAACTCGCAGATGTAGACGGTGCAGACGTCGGGAATATCCTTAAAATCGCAGCCTGACTGAGTCAGTCTGGCGGTCATCAGGGCTTCGTGCAGGCGCACCCGCCTCTGATGGTCGCCTTTGCTGTCTCTCTGCACTTCGATGTTGACTTTCTCTCCGCTTCCCAGGGTACAGAAGGCGTCGAGGGTTAAGGTGCGTTTTTTGAAGTTGCTGAGATAATACTGGATCTGACAGCTTTCAACCTGCAGAAGATCGTCTTCGAGAATGACGCGGAGTACCTCCTGACACCAGGCTTTTTCCTGAGCGCAGACCCTGAACATAATATCGTCGATGGGCCTCTGTGAATTTAAGTATTTTGTGCGGTTAAACTGTTTGTGCCGCTTTTGGACCACAATATCCACCCCCCAAATATATATTTGCTCCTCCTGTTATAGCCAATTTTCAGATGAAAGTCAAGGCTTTGCTTGCTGTAAATCGGTTCTGCAGGAGTTTCACAAAGCGTTCAGTCCGCTTCAGTACGACAGAGGCAAGCTCGGGGCGGAAGCAGCTTTCGGGGCGGCGTTTATTCTTCCAGAATTTTCAGGGCGGCTCTGTATTTTTCCAGACGCTGCAGGTCCTCGGCTGTGGGCGCGTCCAGGCGGGAAAGGTCGCTGTTGTGGCGCAGGTCGGCTATTTTTACGGCTCTGGCGATGGGATTGGCTTTAATCTTTTCGACGTATTCCAAATAGGGGACGCTCTTATCGTGGGTCAGCAGCTTCAGGGCTTCCAGAATGCGCCCGCCGAAGCCAAGTTTTTCCAGATCGGCGAAGGTGTTCTCCGTATCCTCGGCGACGTCGTGGAGCAGAGCCGCGGCGGCGGTCTCTTCGTCGCTCATCTGTTCGGCCAGGTGGAAGGGGTGGAATACATAGGGGAGTCCGCTCTTGTCCTTTTGCTCTTTATGAGCTTCAAAGCAGAGCTTAAGAGCTTTTTTTGTCAACGGCGTATAAATCATAGAGTATCTTTCCTCAAATATTATGTTTCTGCCTGTCTGAGAAGCGGCTGTCCGTACAGGAATAAGCGGCGATTAACGTCCTTTTGCAAGGTTTTATTAACGGACTGCAGAATTTTTAAAGCCGTTTTCCGCCTTTTTATGAATTTCGGGTAAATTTATCGGCAAATGCGGCGGAATAGCATTTGGAAATTTTTTAATTTGAGAGGTTCTGCTGCATTGAGTAGTTCAGAAAATACGAATTCCGGCGGCTTCCGTTATCAGTGGATGACCTTCGGAGACCTAAACGGCTTCTTCGGAGTTATGTTCGACAACGTAACGGTGCTGGCGTTTCTGGCCTTTATTCTGACCGGAATCTTTGATATGCCCGGCGATATCGTCTACGGCAAGATCTTCCCCGGCACCGCCTTCGGCGTCCTTGTAGGAGACGCCATTTATACCTGGCTGGCCTTCGTTCAGGCCAAGCGTCAAAAGAAGAATGTAACGGCCATGCCTCTGGGACTGGATACTCCCTCGACCATCGGCATCGCCTTTACGGTTTTGGGTCCGGCCTTTATAGGCTATAAAAATGCGGGCATGACCCCAGATACGGCGGCTCTGCATACCTGGTATGTCGGTATGGCCTGCATGATCTACTGCGGTCTGTTTAAAGTGGCCGGCGCTTTCATCGGCGGCTGGCTCAGCAAGATCGTGCCTCAGGCCGGTCTGGTCGGTTCTCTGGCCGGCGTCGGCATTGCTCTGCTGTGCGTCGTGCCCATGCTGGAAATCATGAGCAATCCTTTGGTCGGTCTGGTGGCTCTGGGCTTAATTCTTTACAATATGGTAGCCCGCATCAAGCTGCCCGGCAATATGCCGAGCGTGCTCATGGCTGTTGTTATAGGCACGGTACTGTATTATGTGTTCGGCGCTGTCGGAAGCAGTCTGGGCGTGAGCCTGGTCGGTCTGAAGTTTGCCACGCCGGAAATGGATCTCCATCTGGGTCTTCCTTGGCCTACCTTAGGCTTTGTTCACGGTCTGCGCGACGGTCTGATGTATCTGCCGGTCATTATTCCTTTCTCGATTCTGACCATTATCGGCGGCGTCAACGTCACTGAAAGCGCCCGTCTGGCCGGCGACAATTACGATACCAAGGAAATCCTCTGGGTTGAGGCCGCTTCCACTCTGGTGGCCGGTATCTGCGGCGGCGTGGCTCAGACCACTCCCTATATCGGCCAGCCCGCCTTCAAGAAGATGGACTGCCGCGCCGGCTATACTCTGCTGACCGGTCTTTTTGTCGGCTTCTGCGGTATTATCGGCATTATCAAATTTATCGTCGACGCCGTTCCTACGGCGGCTCTGGCCCCGATTCTCTGCTTTGTCGGTATCGATATCGTGGTTCAGGCCTTCGCTTGCTGCAAGAAATCTCACTTCCCGGCGGTGGCTTTGGCCTTTGTCCCCAATATCTGCCGCGTATTGGCCATTAAGTTCGACTACAGCAGCGGTTATCAGGCTTTAATTGAGCAGCTCACGGCCGATCCCGGCAGGTATCTGGATGAAAAGCTGGTTATTCCGGCTATGGCTAACGGCTTTATTCTGACCGCTATGATGTGGGGTGCGTTCCTGGCCCTGATGATCGATCGCAGGCTGAAGGAATGTTCGGTTTATCTGTTTATTTTGGCAGGTCTGTCGTTCTTCGGAATTATTCACTCCGTCAATCCCAACGGCAGCATGTATATACCTATGAATTTATCTCCCGTAGAGCAGGCTATTCCTTACCAGTTTGCTTTGGGCTATGCGCTTCTGGGCCTTATGATGTTTGCGCTCTCATTTACCAAGGAAGCTAAAGAAGCTCCCGAGGGCGAAGAAGAAGCCGCTCCCGCCGCCGTCGAAACTGCCGCCGCTTCCGAAGCTGAGGCTCCCGCTGAGGTTAAATTGGAGAAGGCTGAGGCTGAAAAAGCTCCCGCTGTTTAAGGCCGTGTTGCTCCCGGCAGCGCTTTAAGGCGCAAATAATTTTAAACCTGCTCTAAAAAAATACAAACGGAGCAGGTTTTTTTAATTCTTTTTAGTGAAGTAAGCTTTTCTTTTTAAGCTTTGCTTTTTTTTGATTTATGTAAATGCCGCTTCAGGGCCGGTGTATGAGTAAGAATATGTACGCTAAGGATTGTAAGGAACAGTTAATAGATTTTTCCGCTTATACGGTCCCTTCGACCGCCGAACGTCTCCATGCCAATACAGAGCTCAAGGGACGGGGGGTAACGATTGCTTTTCTGGATTCCGGTTTTTATCCTCATGCCGATTTAGGAGATCGCATTGCCGCCTATGTCGATTTGAGTCACGAGGTTGACGATTTAAGTCCTAAGAGCAATCGCAACTCCTGGAACTGGCATGGCATGATGACCTCGGTGGTGGCCTGCGGCGACGGTTCTCTCTCTGACGGTCATTACTGCGGTCTGGCCTCGGAGGCCAATTTAGTTCTGATCAAATGCAGCCGCGAAGGGCGCATCTG
>JAFTAM010000006.1 GCA_017458675.1 bacterium | reverse complement strand
TTTTCTCCGACAGCCTGTCTTCTTTTATTAAAGATAAAAAATCGGCTCTGTCTAAATACTCTTCAAAGCAAAGGGTACGAATGTTGCGCCATTTTTCGTTTGTTCCCAGATGGTCAACCAGCAGCAGCTCGTCATAGCCCAGAGAGTTTAAAGCTCTCGTTAAATTAGCGCCTATGAATCCCAAGGCTCCGGTTACCAAAAGCATATCTCTCATAAATATATCTTTCCCGCTAAGTATTTAATTTGAGTTTTTGCGCAAACTCGGCAAAAGCCCTGCCTAAAGACTAAAAATATGCCGTTAAAACATTGAAAAATCTGCTTTTTCAGCGTGTATCCGGAGAGCGGGACGCCTCTCCGAAACGTCTGAGACGTTAGGAGTAATCCCGTTTGGATATTATCGTCAGCATGCCAGACCGTCTGAACAGGCAAACGGCATGATCCCGAGCAGCCCGGCCGGCACTCTGCTGTCGGTAAGTTAAGCAAAAACAAGCTTTCAGCATACATTCTTAATTAAGGTTTTCTTTGACGTGTACGCGGAGATTCGAGCGTTAGCTTCGCGCGGAGCGGTAACGGCAAAGAAAACCAACATAACGAATACACGCAGAACATGCTTGAAAGATTCTTCGCTGCGCTCAGAATAACAAGGGAAACATTTACAAGCATTGGTAAAACAAGCTAATGTGTCTGTTTTAGCAATATTTTGCCTTAATTTTATGACATTGGCCGGCGCTCCGAACATCTTCTGCCGCGTCATAACGGCCGGCCAAAGCAGGCGGCGGGCGCGCCGTGCAGCGTCATCCTTAGCTTCCGGCGAAGGCTCTTTATCGCTTAAACTGCAATCAGACTTTCAGCGCGCCCCCGCAGCGTAAACAGCGCCGCACATGACCGTCTGCAGGGGAATACAAGGGAAAAATTAACAGGAACGTAAAAAGGTGAACTGGTACCTAAAGGGAAAAATTTACTAAATAACTAGTTCTGTCGGAGTTTAACATGCAGCCCTTTATCCAATCTTATTTACCGAAATCTCTAACCGCTCCCACGCAGACCTCTTCAACGGGAAGCGCTGCGTCGGTGTCCTCCTCCTCTGCTCAGCCTATGAGCGATACCTCAATACTGGGAATGATGAGCGGAGTCACGCAGACTTTGGTAAAAGGCAATAAATCCTCGCGGGATCCCAAGGACTCGGCCGTAGGTCTGGGAGCAGCCGTGCTGCAGGAGAACCTCTATGAAAGCCTCGATTCGGTCATAAATCCCGGCGAGAAATCAGTTCCTCAGGAAGAATGGGCCGAAAGCCTCGTCAGCGCCGGTCCATCTAAACTGGCCGCACAGCAGGAGCTGCGCAAAAGCTTTATGAAGGGCGAAAAGAACGATAAATTCGCAGAACAGCTGGGCGTGCCTATCCCCGGCATAGACGTCAATAATTTAAAGGGCTTCCGGGAATGAAAGTCCCGAACAGATTATTGACAGTTTCAACATGGGGATAAGTGAATATGAGCAGTTCCGAAACAGCTTTAAAAGATAAAAAAGAATACTCAATACCAAAAGAATATATTACTCCCTCAGAAACGACGAACAGATTGATACTGCTTTGCATAAAGGTCAGCAAAAACGTAAGCGATCCCCGGGCCTTAGGCATAATTTTAGACAGCTATCTCAGAGAAGTTTTAAAAGCCCGCGACGTCTATAAAAAACAGATTAAAGAGAGCGGACTGTACGAAGCCATCCAGGAATCCGTAGACGACGTTCTTGATTCGTTTAAGCAGTATGCCGAAGTTTTACAATATGTAAAAGCCTGGTTCACCGATCCCAAGACCTACCCTCTGGACCGGGCTCCCCGCAAAATAAGTCAGGCCTACATACAGTTGGAAGAAGCTCTGGCCCGTTACGAATGGGATTATTTATGCAGCGGCGACGAGCCTCATCCGGCTTTGAATCTTATGCAGAAGGCCATTCAGGCTACCAAGCAGGGCGCTATGGAAGACGAACGCCTGAACGATATTTTTGACCGTCTCTGGAACCATTTTTCACCGGGATTAGACACCTTTGCCCAAGATCCTGATTACAATAAGCGCGAGCGCGGCATTGACGCCATCAACTGCATTTTAGACGGCATTCAGGAGATGGACGCCTATTTTCAGCAGTACGACCTCAACTATCTCGACAGCGGCTATATCCGCTTCCGCACCGGCTGCCTGGTCTTTTTGGAGCTCATGCAGGATACCACCGGCACGGCGCTGGCCGAAAAGCCCACTCCCTCGCCGCAGGCTAACTGGGTGATCCACGCGGCCCGGGCCGTTCTCGAAGGGCTGGATCCGTTTATTCTGGAAAGAGCTCAGAATTGGTTTGAGCCTCAGCTGGCCGAAAGCTATTTCCGCTTTGAGCAAGTTGCCGGAAAGGCCCTGAACAGCGGCTTTCCCCGCATTATCGAGCAGGTTCCCATCGCCCGCGACGGCTTTGACCGCTTAAACCGCTCCCTGCCCCTGCTGCGTCTGGGCATTTCCCGCCACGCCCTCCTCCATAAGGCCATACGCTATCTCGAGGACGGCGCCGATCTCATTCATCAGGCCTGGCAAGTCTTTTCCAAATTTGAAGAGGACACCAATTCGGTGCGCTGCGTGAGGTGCGGCTCGGCCAACAATTCCTATTCCAAGGTCTGCAGCCGCTGCGGAGCGGTACTGTTTATTCCCGTAGGTCTGCATAACGAATATCAGGAATCCTATGCCAAACCCGAACCGGAACCTGCCGAAAACGACACTTCCGACCATCTCTCGCGCTTAATCGAGGCCTGCGACGCCGCCAAGTACGGACGCCTCTCCTACGACGAATTTGAATCTGTGCTGGCCTGGGGCAAGCAGCTGCTGAAAATGACCGTCGTCACCGTCTCCGAGCTGCCTGAATCAAGCGAAAACGCCGAAGTAAACAGAGCCTTGAAGCTGTTGCGCGCAGGCTTAAAGGAGTTCAAGGAAGGCACGGATGAAATGCAGATCTGGCTGGAAACCGGCGCAAAATTCCATTTAGATACGGCTTCGGAAATTTTACTCCAGGCCTATACCCATTTTACCGAGGTTCAGCAGATCGCCAGCCAGGGAGAATAATCGCCTTATATGCATATACAGCGAGCATTCTCTTTCTGAACGCAGCGAAGAATCTATCTAATTAAGATCCTTCGCCTTGCGGCTCAGGATGACAAGTTAAGTAAAACCAGAGCGACAACTTCAGCGGATCATAATAATATATGCAGTCTCAGGCGAAGCGCCGGTCCTGCACGGCAGAGCCGACGTCCGGTATCGGCAATCCACGTCCTGTCATTCTGAGCGCAGCGAAGAATCTATACCGCGCAAACCGGGCCAAGCAGACGGCACGCCGTTCAGGCTACATTTCCACGGCTTTTTTATACATGTCGATCTGCAGCTGAGCCGTATTTTCCCAGCTGAATTTCGAGAGCTGAGACTGACAGCGACTTTGCAGCTTTTTATAAAGCTCGCCGTCTCTCAAAAGCTCAAGCATTTTTCTACAGATTTCCTCCGGCTTGTAAGGATCGAAAAATATTCCCGCTTCGCCGGCCACCTCAGGCAATGAGGTGTTTCCAGCGACACAGACCGGCCTGTCGGCCTTTAATGATTCCAAAACCGGCAGACCGAAGCCCTCGGATAAAGAAGGGAATACCAAAAACTCGCTCTGCTGATACAGGAAGCCGAGCTCCCGGTCGGAAACGCGGCTGACAATCTGCAGCTTGGGAAGCTCATCCAGCCAGGACTGCAGCTTATGCTGCATATTGCTGACGATAACTAACTGCAGATCTTTTCCGGTAAACTTTTGGCCGCCGGCAAAGGAAACAAACTCTTCGTTTTCACATTCCCGCTTGAACTGCCTCCAGGCCTCCAGAAGGCGCGGCAGATTCTTGTGGGGCTTAGGATTGGATACGCACAGAACATAATGCTCGTCCAAGCCCAGCTTTTTCTTCAATTCTGCAGTCTCTTCAGCGGAAAAATCCTCATAGACTTCCCTGTCCACGCCCTGAGAAATCAGAAGCAGCTTCTCCAGAGGCACGCCCATAGTCTTATGGACGTCGTCGACGCAGTGCTGACAGGAAACTGCCACAATCGCAGCCTTATCCAGAACCGGCTTTAAAATATGCCTGAAGTACCACTTGTCAAAGAAGCGTATGGGATGATGGTAAATTGTCAAATCGGGAACGGTTATGACATAGCGGACGGGAATTCGGCAGGGAATGGCTATGGAGGTGGCGTGGAAGACGGCGGGATTCCAGTCGGAGAGCACTTTGGGCAGCTCAAAATGCTCGCGGAGCGTAAAGGGTCTGGCCCCGGTCATAACCGTCGAAACGTTGGGGCACTCCCTCTGCAGATCGCCGATGACGTCGCCGCAGACCAGACAGCCGAACTCCCATTCGGGCTGCAGACGGGCCATGGCCTTGACCGTCATATAATCGCTGCGGGCCAGTCCGTGCATAAATCCGTTGCACATCATTCGGCAATCTACCAAAACACGCATAAATAACCACTCCCTTAAAAAAAACTACAAGCGGCAGACGTAATTTTTGATCGGGGCCCGACCGTCCAGGCAGCGGGCCACGCCGTCCGTCATAGCCTCAAGTTCAAAATTATCGGCATAAACCGCGATATTAACATTTAAGCCCTGCAGAAAACGCTTAATCTGCTTTACTAAATTTTCCCCGGCGGCCGCCCGCCCCAGAAGAATTATTCCGCCTATCGGTTCGCCCTCAAATACCGGCCAAAGCGCGCTTATGGCCTTGGCTATGCCGTAGGCCATGGAATCCAGCGCCTTGACAGCTTCAGCGTTCCCTTCCGAATACATCCTTTCGGCGCTCTCAATATCGCTGACTCCCAGCAGGCTCTTTAAGCCGCCTTCGCTGCGGTAAAGTTCCTTGAGCTGTCCGTGCGTGTACTGACCGCTGAAACAAATATCCACTACCGCGCCGGTGGGCAGAGAGCCGCAGGAGGCCAAACCGAAGGGACCGTCGCCGTCTAATATATTGTTGCCGTCCACATAGAAGCCGCGCTTATAGGCGGCTATAGAGACCTGACCGTCGATATGGGCGCAGATCAGGTTCAGCTTTTCCCAAAAAGTCCGCTGAGCGGCCGCATAAAGGCGGCAGGCATAAATCATGGGCAGAGCTCTGCTGATGCAGCGTCTTTGTATTCCCTTAATTCCCACAGTTCCGGCCAGCGGCGAAGATTCGTCCACCGTATCGGGATTGACTATATAGGCCTCGATCTGCAGGGTATCGGCGATATTTTTTCCGACCAGAATGCCCAGATTCTCAGCATATTCTCCCCAATCGCCCCTATAAGTTTCATCGTAAAGAGCCTGATTGACCCTGTAAACTCCCGAGGAAACCGGACCTATGACGCTGCAGCCGCAGACCACCGCTTCGATAAGCTCCAAGGCTGTCTTGGAATTTTCCAGAGCTTCCAGAGCCCTGTCCAGACGCATATCGGTCTGCGCGGAGACGGCTAAGCCGCTATAGGGTTCCAGCGCCTCGCCGTGTTCGATAACTTTCGTGAATACGACCTCGCGGCCGCGGCAGACGCTCACTTTCGTGGAAGCTGCGTCAGTTTCCACGACTGCCAGATGATGCTCGGGGAAAAAGGTTCCGCACCTGCATAAAAAATAGTGGGGACGGCTCAGCAGCCGGCAGAGCAGAAGCTTAACCGAAAGCACCAGGCTCTTGCCGTCGGCGTGGCCCAGCATATCAACGGACTGCGCGCCCACTCCGCACAGGATGCTGCCAGTCAGCACTTCTTTGCTGAAGGTCATCTCCCGATAAAGCGCATGCACTAAATCGAAATAGGGCGAAACAAAGAGACAGGGCGCGTTGACGTCCAGCCCTCTTCTAACCAGCGGAAGAGGCGGCCTGAGGCTGCTGAAGCCGTCGGCCTTCCACCGGAAATACTCCTCCAGGCAGAGGCTGCCCGCATAGACGATATTGCTGAACTTCCGCTCGTCCTCGGCCAGACGTCCGAGCGCCGCCGAGGCAAAGGCCGCCGCGGCCTGAATGGCCACCGTTTCGCCTTCGGATTCCGTACCCAGGCCGTAGCCGCCGGAAATAAAGACGACGTTAATTTTAGAAACCGGCGGCAGCAGCTCTCGGATAACGCCGGCGCTGTCCCAGGCGGTCTCCGACAGCTCTTCGGCCGAGGCAATTTTGCTCTTGCTGATATCGGCATAAAGCAGCATTCCCAGCGAAGCCGGGTCCTCGGGCAGAGCCATGCCCACAGAGATGCAGTTATTGTCCAGACTCAGAAGCTGACGGACATGAGAGCCGTACTGGTGCGGTTCCTGCTCTATGCCGCCGATCACAATGTCGGCATAGCCGAAGCGCACCGCCATAATTCCAAAAAGCCCGGGCTTGGAGACCGTCTCCTTCGCCTGCTCAAAAGAGACGAAGCACTGCTTTTCCCGGCAAAACTTCTGATAATCGGCGGCAAACTCCTTAAGAAGGTCCTGCCTGTCGGCAATATTGACAAAGGCCGATTCAGAAATCAAAAATTCCGCGGCCTCGCCGTCAATTTCGGGGATGTCCGCCAAAGCGGCCCTGAAAGCCGCTTCGGTAACTAAAAACACCGGGCGCACAAAGGAGACCAGGTCAAAACAAGCTTTAATGACCGCCGGACACTGTCCCTCCGTAAAGACTGCGACGGGACGCCCTTTATGCCGGGAAATAATCTGCGCTTCCAGCTCTTTTTCGTAGTAGGACATAATTTTAAAAAAGTTCTACAGAAGTTCTTTCTATCTTGCTTCAGCTCGCCTAAGCAAAAGCACAAATCTGAAAAGCCGTCTGCACCTGACTAATTATCACCTACAGGGATTCGCTTAAAACGCCCTATGCAACGCTTCATTTCCTTATCGTCAAAGAGAAGCATTACATTTTCATCCTTCTTCAGCCAATAATAGCCGGAATATTTGCCGAGTATGTCCTTCATAGGAATATCTGCTTCTGCAACTTCATCCCACAATATATCTCCAAAAAATATGCCGTAATCCATATTATCTTCAAATTTCAGATTAGAAGGCGTTTCTTTTGTGGGAACGTACACTTGAGTAACAAAGACATGATGCTCCGAGTCGAAAAAGTGATACGCTCCACATTCCGCGCATTTCCACGCCTTCACATATCGGCCCCTGGCATTTTCAATACCGGAAGATTTTTGATATTCAGGCTCTAAAAGCTCCCAATCAGACAATTTAAAGAATATATACTCGGTTCCGTCAGGAATACTGTGATAATGTATGCCGTTACCGCAATTACTACATTTCAAAGATGACATAATTACTCTTTCTATTTCAATTCATAAATTTGACCGTGATGCCAAAACTCTACAGTTCCGTGTACACTGCCCTCAGATTTAGCAATTCTGTACCCCTTAACAGCAGCTTTATAACTTTCGTCAAAATTATCGTTAAGCGATAGTATAATAACTTTCCCTGGATGCCGTTTCCCCTTCGGATACATAGACCACTCCTTTTGAATTTGGTCGAACCCATCAGCTATTCTGAATCTCATTCTATCATATTTCAAAGACGTCACTCCCTTGACTTCTACAATCATTTCATGATCAAGCGATAAATCCGGCCTTTTTATAGGGTCCAGCTTTTTAAGAAACGCAACATACTTGCCTTCGCGGAGATAATGCTCTGCAACTGTAATTGCATTGTTATCAATAACCTTCTTATTGCCCGTATCGTAATAACATCTCTCTTTTTTACGGCCGCTTGTTCCTCCGTATCCGCCCATTACGCACACCTCTTTCGCTCATGCTACATTTGACTGTAGCTCAAAAATGAAATAAACTGCGTGTACCGAACTAATTATCGCCTACAGGGATTCGCTTAAAACGCCCTATGCAATGCTGCATTTCCTTATCGTCAAACAGAAACATTGCATTTTCATCCTTCTTCAGCCAATAATAGCCGGAATATTTGCCGAGTATGTCTTTCATAGGAATAGCGGCTTCTGTAATTTCATCCCATAGTATGTCCTCAAAAAATACGCCGTATTCCATACCCTCTTCTGATTTCAGATTAGAAGGCGCTTCTTCTATCGGTGCATATACACGCGTAACATAAATATGATACTGCTGGTCTGTAAAGTGATACGTTCCGCATTTTGCGCATTTCCACGCTTTTACATACTTGCCCTTATTATGTTCAATACAATCAGACATAATAACCTTAGTTTCTAAACAAAGCCAATCATTCCATTTAAAAAAAATAT
>JAFTAM010000005.1 GCA_017458675.1 bacterium | reverse complement strand
GCTGTATAGGAGAGAGTACAAGCTTAAAGCTTCAAGCTCTCTACTTTTTTACACACAGGAGGCTTGTCTATGAAAAGAACGTTAATACAAGTATTATCCGTTCTCGGCAGCATAGCCTCGATAATAGGCTTACTGCTCTATTTAATAGATAGAATGAAATAAAAAACCGCCAAGCAGTCTCACAAACTTAGTGGCGGTTTTTATTATAACATAAAGCCTTCACGAAGGGTAGTCAGACACCGCCTGAAGGCGATGTTCCTTCCTTCTTTTTAAGTGTAAATAATTGCCGCCTCAAAGTCAAGAGGCAGAATACGCATTCCCGGTCTGCCTTCCTCCATTCCGGGCCTCCCCCTGTCATTCTGAGCGCAGCGAAGAATCTTTGTTCCTGCAGGCTATAATTGCCGATCTGCGCCGGCGCGCTGCAGATTGTTCAGAACCTCGTCCCGGAAACGTCCGATAACGCCGTTCATAAAATCGGCGACGCTGAGCCGCGGGTCCTGCAGAAGCGGCGTAAGGTCCAGGCAGAGTTCCAGCAGCTTAGTTTTATCTGGGTTGTAGGCGTCGGCATAGGTGGCGTTGGCCATGCGCCTGCCGAAGGTGGCTTCGTCGTAATTTTTGCCGCCGCTGATCTGGGAATCGTAAAGGCCCATCATAGCCATGCTGAAGCGCGGCCTCTGTCCCACGTCAAAAGTGCGCCGGTCGGCCTCGGCCAGCCAGTCCAGACTTCTCCAGACCTCGCAGCCGTAAAACTTTTTCGGACGGTATTCCTCTCCCAGCTCGCGCAGAGCCTCCAAAGTGAGCACAAAGGCCGACAAATGGGTCAGATGACGGTCGGCGGGATTGTGGGTGAAGATAATCTCGGGACGGGCCGCTTTAATTAAGGTCTTCAAATCCTCGCGGACCTGAGCGCGCCCTTCGCCGCGCACCTCGGCGCTGGTATAGCCCAGGGCGGCCAAAGCCGCATAATTGCCCATAAAGGCGGCCTTTTTCTGCTCCTGCAGACGCACGGCTTTCATCTCCTCGTCGCTGCAGCTTCCGTAAGGACCGACGCGGGAACTGCCGCCGCCGTCGGTGAGCGTTACTCCGGCAAAGGCTCGGCCCTCTTCCGTAAAGCCGGCCAGAATGCCGCTCCAGGTCATAAACTCCAAATCGTCGGGATGGGCCCCTATTCCCATATGGGTAACTCTGGCCAGGGCGCTTTCGGCCCCCTTTCCGTCAGGCACAAACAGCACGCTCTTTTTACCGTTAAGCTTCATATCCTTATCCCCAATAAAACTCCGAAATATATAAAACGGGCTTTCGACCCCAAAGATCAAAAGCCCGCTCTTAATTATCTGTGCGCCGCTTCAAAGCTAAGCGAAAGCGATATTATTTGCCGAGCAGCTTGGCGCGCTTATCGGCAACAGCTTTCAGCAGATCGGTGTAAGCTACCGCAAACTTCTTCACGCCGTCGGCCATGAGCACGTTGTCGGTGGCGTCGGCCAAATCCTGACCGCAGGCCGCGAAGCTGTCCAGAATCTTGTGGGATTCGGCCAAGGCGGCGGGAGTCAAAGTCTGCTTAACCGTGCCGTGATCGGCAAAAGCGGTCACGGTGTCGTCGGGCATAGTGTTTACGCAGCAGGGACCGATGAGCTCGTCTACATAGAGAGTATCCTTGTAGGCGGGATTCTTGGTGCTGGTGCTGGCCCAGAGGGCGCGCTGGATCGAAGCGCCCTTGGCCTCAAGCTTCTTAAAGCGCTCGGAATGAATGCGCTCCAGGAAAAGCTCATAAGCCACGGCGGCGTTGGCCACGGCCATTTTGCCGCGCAGATCGCCGTATTTTTCAATTAAGGAAGGATCGGCCGCATACGCCTTGTCCAAACGCTTGTCGCATTCGGTATCGACGCGGCTCACAAAGAAGCTGGCTACCGAGCTGACGCCCTTCAGGGGCAGGCCGGCGGCCTCTCTCTTTTCCAGACCGCGCATCCAGGCGTCGATGACCTCTGAATAGCGCTGCACCGAGAAGAGCAAAGTAACGTTTACATTGACGCCCTTGGCGATCAGCTCCTCTACCACAGGCAGACCGGCTTTAGTGGCGGGGACTTTGATCATCAGGTTGGGACGGTTCACTTTAGCGACCAGTTCCTCAGCCTGGCGCAGACTGGCTTCGGTCTCGTCGGCCAGAGTGGGATTGAGCTCGAGGCTGACAAAGCCGTCGCTGCCTTCGGACTTCTCGTAAAGCTCCTTAAAAGCGTCGCAGGCGGACTGTACGTCGGCGATCATCAGCTCCCAGACTATGGGCTCGGCTTCTAATCCCTCTTTAGCCAGACGCAGAATATCGTCGTCGTAAATATCGCTTTTGGCGATGGCGTTTTTAAAAATGGAAGGGTTGGACGTCTGACCGCGCACGCTGCCGTCGGCGATCAATTTTGCCAAAGAGCCGTCGGCAAACATCTCGCGCTTGAGATTATCGAGCCAGGGACTTACGCCGGCTTTATTCAGTTCCACTAACAGATTAGACATTATCGCAAATCCTTTCCGGCGGAGAACGCATCTTCACAGAAACGCTCCCCGCTTAAAGCCAAAATATACGCATCAAAAGCGTTCAAAAATTATTTCAAAACCTCTTTGGCCTTTGCAGCGACATTTTCCGCAGTCAGACCGAAGTTCTTATAGAGAATCTCAAAGGGAGCGGAAGCGCCGAAATGGTCGATGCAGACCTCTGTTCCCTGATCGCCGGTCCACTTCTTCCAGCCGAAAGAGCTGGCGGCCTCCACGGCCACGCGGGCCTTGACAGCCTTAGGCAGCACGCTCTCGCGGTAAGCCTCGTCCTGGGCCTCGAAGAGCTCCCAGGAGGGGAAACTGACCACGCGGACGGCGATGCCTTCCTTCTGCAGAAGCTCCTTGGCCTCCAGGCAGATAGGCACCTCGGAACCGGAAGCCATCAGAATAACCTGGGGCTTGCCCTCGGGAGCGTCGTCCAGAATATAGGCGCCTCTGCGCAGTCCCTCAACCGCTCCGTACTTCGTGCGATCCAGGGTGGGCAGATTCTGACGGGTCAGAGCCAGGCCGACCGAACCCTTCAGGGTCAGAGCCGTCTTCCAGGCCTCGGCGGTCTCGTTGGCGTCGGCGGGACGAATCACGGTGAAATTGGGAATGGCTCTCAGAGCGGCCAGATGCTCGATAGGCTGGTGGGTAGGTCCGTCCTCGCCCAGACCGATGGAGTCGTGAGTCCAGACATGGATGGAATTTACGCCCATAAGCGATCCTAAACGCACCGCGCCGCGCATATAGTCGGAAAATACCAGGAAGGTGGCGTCGTAGGCGTGCAGGCCGCCGTGCAGCATAATGCCGTTGATCACCGCGCCCATGCCGTGCTCGCGGATGCCGAAGTGGATATTGCGGCCGTCATGGTGTTCCTTACTCTGAGAGGGAGCGCCGTCGATCAGAGTTTTGGTGGAAGGCTCCAGGTCGGCCGAACCGCCGATTAAGTTGGGGAGGCGCTTGGCGATGGCGTTGATGACTTTGCCGGAAGAAACGCGGGTAGCCAGACCTTTGGCGCTGGGCTCGAAGGTTATCAGATCTTTGTCCCAGCCTTCGGGCAGACGGTCTTCCATCCAGCTGACGAACTGCTCGGCCAGCTCCGGATACTCGGCCTTGTATTTGGCAAACATCTCGTCGTAAGCCTTATGGGCCTCCGCGCCGCGGGCCTGTACCTTCTCGGTTTCGCCGTAGACTTCGGCGGGGACATAGAACTTCTCATGCTCGGGCAGTCCCATGACCTTCTTGGTGACGGCGATCTCTTCGTCGCCGAAGGGCGTGCCGTGAGAAGCGGAAGTATTCTGCATCTTGGGCGACGGATAAGCGATGACGGAATGGACGTCGATAATTGAAGGACGCGGGTCCTTCTGAGCGGCCAGAATCGCCTTTTCAAAGGCGGCCGTGTCGTTGACGTCGTCGACGTGCTGAACGTGCCAGCCGTAAGCCTCGTAGCGGGCCATACGGTCCTCGGCAAAGGCCAGGTCGGTGCTGCCGGCAATGGTTATGTGATTGTTGTCGTAAACGGCAATGATCTTGCCCAGGCCCAGAGTTCCGGCCAATGAACCGGCCTCGGAGGTTACGCCTTCCATTAAGTCGCCGTCGGAGCAGAACACATAGGTATAATGGTTCATGACCTCATAGCCGGGACGGTTGAAATAAGAGGCGATATAGCGCTCGGCGATGGCCATGCCTACCGCCGAAGAGAGACCCTGGCCCAAAGGACCGGTGGTCATCTCCACGCCGTCGGTCAGACCATATTCGGGATGACCGGGAGTCAGAGAGCCCCACTGGCGGAAGCTCTTGAGATCTTCAAGCGTGAGGCCGTAGCCGGAAAGGTGGAGCAGGCTGTAAAGCAGCATGGAGGCGTGGCCGCAGGACAATACAAAGCGGTCGCGGTTGTACCAGCGGGGCGCTTTGGGATCGTGCTTTAAAATGCGGCTGAATAAGGTCCAGCCCAGAGGGGCCAGCGCCATGGCCGCGCCGGGGTGGCCGGATTTGGCCTGCTGAGGTCCGTCCATAGCTAAACCGCGGATTACGTTTATGCAAAGCTTATCAATTTTTAAATTGCTGTTCAAAATAAGCTTCTCCTTCAAATATTAAGAATATTGCAACACACAATTGAACTTTAATAAATTTGTCGGAGAAGCAGATTTTTCCTGCCCGAGCC
The DNA here is from genome assembly GCA_017458675.1 of bacterium. Taxonomy (GTDB): domain Bacteria; phylum Vulcanimicrobiota; class Xenobia; order Xenobiales; family Xenobiaceae; genus RGIG3641. The sequence continues at coordinate 1,505 of JAFTAM010000005.1, read as the reverse complement.
CGTAAAGAGAAAGGCTTGCGCGCCCGGCTCAGGACTTAATTTCCACGGCGATAACGGCCATATCGTCGTTCATATTGCCGCCGGTGAACTGAAGAACCTCATTTTCAAAACTCTTTACAAAGTCTTCGCCTTTAAGTCCGGCATTTTTTTCCGCAAAGCGCAGGGCCCTCTCCATGCCGAAGAAATCGTCTCCCCTTCTGGCCTCGGTAATGCCGTCGGTAAAAAGCACCACTTTATCTCCGGCCTCAAGCTGAAGCTCCCTGTCCTCCCAGACGCTCTCCTCCAAGGCGCCCACAGGAAAACCCTCGGCGGTCAGGTGCTTGACCGTTCCGTCGGTTTTAATCAGCATAGCCGTATCATGGGCGCTGGCGATATAGGAAAGCTTTCCGCTTTCTTCGTCAAAGACGCCGTAAAAAAGCGTGGAAAACAGCGTAAAACCGTTGCCGAAAAGCTCCAGAAGCCGCTTATTGAGCATGCCGGTAATTTCCGCCGGGGAAAGCGTCTTTTTGCCCCATTCAAAGAAAAAGCCCATGATGATGGACATAATCATGGAAGCGGAAACTCCCTTGCCCATGACGTCGCCCAGACAGAAGACGATATATTTTTTCTGGAAAGGACGGAAATAGTAGAAATCGCCGCCCACGGTGCTGCACTGACGCATAATTCCGGAAATTTTCACCCGGCCTATTTCGCAGTCGCCGGGGATCAGCGCCCTCTGCAGAGTTCTGGCCAGCTCCATATCGCGGTCCAGATGATCCTCTTTATCCTTGATGCGCCGAACGTTCTCTACGGTTACCAAGGTAAAGACAGCCACTATCAGCCATTTGGCCAGTTCAAAAGCGCTGCGCCCCACCAAAGGCAGCAAATCGCTGTAGCCGCGCATAGAAAGGCATACAACCAGCAGAATAAAATTCAACAGTATATTCCAAACCCCGTCTTTGCCGAAAAAAAGACAGGCCAGAAAAATCGGTATGGCAAAGCAGTTGTAGGGAAGCGGCGAGATCTCCTCCAACATTAAAATGGCGGCGGTAATATCAAAGAAGATAATCAGCGCCCACATCAATTTAATTTTCTTTTGGGAAGAGTGCGCATAGATGAGGCGCGTTAAAGTGCTCTTCGACCAATCGTATATACTGTTAAACCCCATATTACGTAGCTCACCGAGTTTATAAGCATTTTATTCAAACAAACCAATGCTGCGCAAGGCGGCTTCTTTGCCCTCGTAATTTATCCTTGCCCAAAAAGCTTAATTTACATTTTAAATGGTTTCTGCAGTATTTCCGGCTTATCAGCGCCCGCCGCCGCTCTGCTTGGCATTCTGAGCTGAGAATCTTAACCTGTTCAGCAGCAAAGATCCTTCGCCAAAGGCTCAGGATGACATGAAGGCCAGGCTCAGGATGACATGAAGGCCAGGCTCAGGATGACATGAAGGCCAGGCTCAGGATGACATGAAGGCCAGGCTCAGGATGACATGAAGGCCAGGCTCAGGATGACATGAAGGCTAG
>JAFTAM010000044.1 GCA_017458675.1 bacterium | reverse complement strand
CAATAAATAATTTTAATGCTTTAATTCAGTAAACAGTTTCTATTTCTCAAATCAGGACCTGAGCCGCGGCTCTTTAAATCTGCATTTTTATCTGCGGATTGCTTCTTTTTAGTTCTTGTCGACCTTTATTTTCCTGTGTTTCCGGCAGTCTTAAGGCTGTATTTAAAATCTGAGGTGCGAAATGAAAAACAAACCTGCCGAGATTGTTTTTGTCGCTGACAGGGCCGAAGAATACGGGGCGTACCGCTGCAGCGATCTGAACAAGGTTATAATTCCCGACCGTGCAGTAAAAATAGGATTCTATGCCTTTGCGGGCAGCGGCTTGGAGAGCATTGCCGTTCCTGACAGCGTACAGTCTGTCGGCAGCGGCGCTTTTGAGGGCTGTTCAGCTCTGAAAAGCGCTATTCTGCCTAAGGGCTTAAAGACGCTCGCCTGCAGATTGTTTGCGGGCTGCGTCGCTCTGACTGAGGCCGTCGTTCCCGAGGGCGTCTCCGCAATCGGCGGCGGCGCGTTTCTCGGCTGCACGGCTCTGAAAAGCGTATCTCTGCCTGAGAGCATTGTGATAATAGGGCGGAGCGCCTTTGAAAACTGTGCCGTTTTGGCGAATATTGAGCTTCCGGGAGGCGTGGCAGAAATAGGCGCTTCGGCCTTCAAGGGCTGCCGCGCCCTGAAGAACATATCTGTTCCCGCCGGCGTCGCGGTTCTTGAAGAATGTGTATTTGCAGACTGCGGCGGCCTGGAAAGCGCCTTGCTGCCTGAGGGGTTGACAAAGATAAAGGCTAAAGCTTTCAGCGGCTGTTCCTGCTTAAAGCATATCGTGCTTCCCAGCAGTCTCAGGGAGCTTGACAGCAGGGCTTTTGCTGGCAGCGGCTTGGAGAGCATAGACGTCCCCGACGGCGTTGAGCTTTTCGGCGTCGATATCTTTGCCGACTGTTTCGCTTTAAAAAGGATAGTCTGGAAGGGCAGAACTTACGCTTCCGCCTCTGAGTTCAGCGAAGCCGCCGCTGCCTGCAGGGTCGGTTTTATTGCCGCCGACGCCGCCGCGAATGAGGCTTATGTCGGCAGCAGTTTAATGAGCGCTGTTATCCCTGAAGGCGTCAGGCGCATAGGCGAGTATGCTTTTGCGGGCTGCTCAGGCTTAGAGAGCATACTTATTCCCGGCAGCATCGTCTCTGTCGGCGAAGGCGCTTTTGCAGACTGCGAAAGCTTAACCGATGTGTCCCTTCCCGAGGGCGTGATGCGCGTCGGCGGCGAGGCCTTCAGAGGCTGCGTCGGTCTGAAGCGGATAACCCTGCCCGAGAGCATCGAGAAAATTGAGCCCGACGCTTTTAGGGGCTGCGTAAGCCTGGAGAGCGTAACCTTCCGCGGGCGGCGCTATACTGACTTGTCCGCTTTCAACGAAGCTGCTAAAGAGTGCGGAGCGAGCCTCCGCAAGCTCTGGCAATAGCATTTTGCCACATTTATGGCAATTACCGGCGGCGCTGACTGTGCAAACACGTCTGCCCGCCGTTTTATTATGCAATTCCCTGCTGCCGCTCTGTCATTCCGAGCCAAGCGAAGAACCGGCGGCTGGGACCAAGCAAAGATCCTTCGCCTGAAGGCTCAGGATGACAGATGTCTTTGTCATTCTGAGCGAAGCGAAGAATCTTAAGCTGTATTTGCTGTCCGCTAGTCAGGCAGTCGAATTATATAATAACCGCTTTAGTAGCCAATGCCGCTTAAAATAAGCGTTTCTTTCTATATATATACCAATATGCGGGCAGGACTTTTTGGCCTTATATAGAATAAACGACGCACAGGGCATAAAGACATTAAATACAATAATTCAACCCCCTTATTTTTGTCTGCTGTTTTTAATTTTGTTGAAACCTGAGCCGCAGTTCTTTTAAGCCTGTATTTTTGCACCTTTAAATTGTTTTTTGGCGTCTGTCAACCTATGGCCGACAATAATTCGTGCTGCTTAAAAGCTGCCGCTCCTATCGGAAAGTTGAGGTATAACATGGAAAACAACCGCGCCGCTGAAAATAATATTATTGCCGATAAGGCTGATCTCGGCTGCAATTATGAAGAAGGCGGGGACGTCGCCGTGGCGAGCATTCCCGAGGGCATGGAGGATATAGATTCCGAGGCTTTTAAGGACTGTCTTTGTTTAAAAGAGCTAACTATTTCCGGAGGCATTCGCAGAATCGGCAGAAGCGCCTTTGAAGGCAGCGGCCTGGAAAGCATAGCTCTGTCCGAAGGCATCGAATCTGTCAGAGCCGGAATCTGCAGAAACTGCCGCAGTCTGAAGAATGTGTCTTTGCCCGGTGATTTTAAGGAAATTCCTTACAGCATATTTGCCGGCTGCGTAAGTCTGGCCGAAATTACCGTTCCCGAGGGCGTCTCCGTGATTCGAGGCGGGGCCTTCAGCGGCTGCGCGGCTCTGAAAAGCGTAGTTTTGCCTGAAAGTCTTAAGGAAATCGAGGCGCGGGCCTTTGCCGAATGCGTCGGTCTGTGCGAAATTGCGCTTCCCGGCGGCGTTTCCGCAATAGGCTGCGAGGCCTTCAGAGACTGCGCCGCCTTGAAGAGCGTATCCCTGCCCGCCGGCGTAAAAGTTCTTGAGGAAGGCGTCTTCGCCGGCTGCGGCGCGCTGGAAAGCGCGGCTCTGCCCGACGCTCTGATCAGGATAAGGACAGACGCCTTCAGAGGCTGCTTCAGTCTGAAGCAACTCGACATCCCCGCCGGAGTCCGCTTTATCGACAAACATGCTTTCCGCGCCTGCGGTCTTGAGAGCATAGTCATTCCCGACGCTGTCGCTTCCGTCCACCGCGAAGCCTTTGCGGAGTGCGCTGTTCTTAGCAGCATAACCTGGAAGGGCAAAGTTTTTGACGGCGCCGAGGCCTTTAACGAGGCCTTTGCCGAGGTTCTTGAGGCCGATTTTATCGCTGACAGGGCTAGTGAAGAATGCGCTTACAGCGGCAGCGCCCTCAGGCGGGTTATTATTCCCGAGGGTACGGCGGAAATCGGTACGGCGGCTTTTGCCGACGGCTGTTTGGAGAGCATAGTTATTCCTGACAGCGTCCAATCAATCGGCTCCGACGCCTTCTGCGGCTGCAAAAGCTTAAAGAGCGCGCCTCTGCCCGACGGTTTGAGGGAGATAAACTGCAGTTTATTCAACGGCTGCAGCGCTCTTACCGATGCGATCATTCCTGAGAGCGCGTCAATAATCGGCATAGAGGCTTACGCCGGCTGTTCCGCTTTGAAGAAAATTTCCGTGCCCGAAGGCGTTGAAATTATAAGCCGCCGCGCCTTTGACAACTGCATCGGCTTAGCTGAAATCGACCTTCCGGACAGCGTCGTCAGGATTGACGCCAAGGCTTTCAGGGACTGCATCGCCCTGAAGCACATATATATACCTTCAGAAGTGAAGGCTCTTGAGAGCGGCGTGTTTGCCGGCTGCAGCGGCTTAGAGAGCGCGGATTTGCCCGAGGGCCTGCTGAAGATCAAGGCCGAGGCCTTTGCCGAATGCAGCTCCTTGAAGCATATCGATATTCCGGACAGCGTTAAGGCGTTCGGAAATAAGGTTTTTGCGGACTGCTCCGGTTTGGAGAGCGTCGATATACCCGACGGCGCCGAGGTCTTTGGCAGCGATATTTTTGCCGGCTGCACCGCTTTAAAGCAGATAACCTGGCGGGGCAAAACCTACGCTTCCGCCGCCGAGTTCAGCGAAGCCGCCGCCGTTTTTATGAGCGTGAATTTCAAGGCCGCCGACGCCGCCGAGAAGGAGGCCTATGCCGACAGCGGTATAATCAGCGCCGTCATTCCCGAAGGCGTTGACCGTATCGGCCGATACGCCTTCAAAGGCTGCCGCCGTTTGGAGAGCGTAACGGTTCCCGACAGCGTCGATTATATCGGCCACGGCGCATTTATCGGCTGCGTCGCCTTAAAGAGCGCTGTCATTCCCGGCAATGCGGAGCGCATAGGCGCGTTCGCCTTTATGCGCTGCGAAAGCCTGGCCGAAATAACCCTTTCCGAGGGCGTCAAGCGCATCGGCAGCGGGGCCTTCAAAGGCTGTCGGAGTCTGAAGCAGGTCGTTTTGCCCGACAGCACGGAGGCAGTCGAGCCGCGCGCCTTCAGCGGCTGCGGCAGCCTGGAGAGCATAACCTTCCGCGGCCGAATCTATACGGACAGGGCCGCTTTCAATCTGGCCGTCAGGGAGAGCGGCGCCGGCGTTCAGAAGGTCTGGGAGTAAGGGGGGAACAGATTGAAATGAAATAACCGATAAATTATGATGTGAGGCTTCGTCTTCACATCATTTTATTACAACATAAGCTGAAAACCTTATTCAAGCGCTTCTTCGGCATCGGATCGTCGGACTTCTCAAAGCAATACATAAGCCGGTTTTGCAGGAAAGTAGTTCGCGTGCTCAGTATTTCAGATATTTTCATTTGGATATAGATGTAGCAAGCAAGGTGGCTTGTAGCCATTTTTTACTTGTTGGAGAAATCTCCCCAAACCCCTTGGAGCGATTTTTGCAAAATCGGCTGCGCACCATCCCGGCGCTTCATGCCAGCAGAGGCTCGCTGAATTCCAGAAAATGGCTGACAATAGAAGATGCATCATAGAAAGAAAAGAAGGAGAAGTTATATGGCCTCATACGAGAAAAAAACGATTCGTTCCGTGTTGGACGATATCACCAGCGGGCGGATGTATTTGCCCGCCATTCAAAGAAAGTATGTCTGGAATATAATGAACCCATAAATTCGGACAAAAAAAATATGGTTTTTAAGTTGGATTTATCCTACCATAAATTCATATTGAAAGGAGTCTACCTATGGCAAAAAGACTTCATACACCTGAAGAAAAAGCGCGCCTTGTTCTTGAGT
>JAFTAM010000043.1 GCA_017458675.1 bacterium | reverse complement strand
GGAGATAAAGGGACTTGAACCCTTGACCCCTTGCATGCCATGCAAGTGCTCTTCCAGCTGAGCTATATCCCCAGGCGAAAAATATTATATACATAATTATCATTATGTCAAGGGAAATATGCGGCAATAAGCTCAATTTTTTTGTAAGCTGCTGCTTGGCGAACCTGGCTGAGTATGGCGCCCTTCATCTGCGCTTCGAAGTGCGGGGCCGAATCTTATGACGCTGAAGCCGCCGGCGCGGACGGCGGCGTCTGCAGCTTGCTGCGCAGAAAAAATGATACAGTTCTCTTTTTCAGAACATAAAGGCATACTGTAAACGGAGGCGGACCGTCATGGAGTTTAAGTGGTCAGAGAGCTTTGCAATAGAAGTTAAAACAGACGGAAAACAGGTTGTCATATCGGCAGACAGGGAGGGCCTGCTTTCTTTGGCCAATCATCTGGCCGCCTTAGCGGAGGAAAGGCCCGGCTCTCATTTTCATCTCGATGAATATAATTCGCTTGAAGAAAATTCTGCCGAGCTGATAATCGAACGTATCCAATAAAAAAGGACCGCGCCCTTCCGGCGGAGGGACGATCCTTCAGTCTTAACTGAGGCGCCTTAGGCAGGCGTGGAGCCGGGCAGATTAAACCTCGATGAAATCGTAATCGCTGTTGCCCATATTTAAGAGGCGCATGTATTGAAGCTGGCAAAGTCCGTCGCGGCTGCATATACGCTCAATAAACTCTTTGTTTTCTTCCCAGCGCAGTTTAAAGATTAAGTCTACAGAGGCCTGGTCGATGGCCAGGATGTCGTCGGAAGCTAAAATCCCGAAATCGGGAATTTTAGGCTCTTCTGCTCTTGTTCCGGCGCAGTCGCAGTCGACCGACATGCGGCGCAGTACGTTTATGTAGGTTATGTGAGGGGCGAAATAATTAACTATGCCTTTGCCTCCTTCGGCCATGCGCTGCAGCATTTCCGCGCCCATCGGCCATTTATCGCCTTCATGATGATGGATCTGCTGCTTGCCGCCGTTGGCGCTGCCGGAGGAGCAGCCTATGGCGATATTCTTCAATGAGCCGCCGAAACCGCCGACCGCATGTCCCTTAAAATGAGTCAGCACGACCATAGAATCGTAGTTGATCAGATTTTTGCCGACTCTGATCTCTTTAAGCTGTCTTCCGTCGGGAATGGGCAGAGCAACTTCGCCGTCGGCGTCCATGATATCTATGGCGTCGGCGTTCCAGCCGTTGAGGCGCAGGGTGCGGCGGTGTCCCTCAGTAGTATGGCGGGGGCTGTCGTAGAGGACGTTGCATTCGACGATGGTGGAATTCGGAATAGTTTTCTGGAATTCCATTACCCAGGCGGGAGGTATGATGTTGGGGCCGTTGGGCTCGCCTGTGTGGACCTTCAGAGCGACTTTGCCCGTAATGTTTTTGTTGATGAATTTGTAAATGTTAATAATTCCAGCTGCCGATATGTCTTTGGTAAAATAAACTTTGGAGCGTTTGCCTCTTCCGCCGCGGCGGGAGGGATCGTGGGGCTGGCTGCCGGGGACGCCGGACGGTTTGTCGGCGGGTGCGTTTTCGCCGGCCTGAGCGCCGCTAAGGGAGAGCGAGGAAAGAGCTGCTCCTCCCAGCAAAGCTGCGCCTGCCTGTATAAGTGATCTGCGGGAAATACTGTCAGACATATTGACTCCTCTTCAGTATATAAATTGCTCCGAAAGCTTGCTTAAAAAAAACAGTTAATGCGGACTACTGCATTTTATCTTAAATTCGGGAAAAAAGCTACCTGAAGAAAACATAAAAAAAGATCCCTCTGCCAATATTAAGCGGAGGAATCTTCAGTTCCGTATCAAGTCAGAAAAACTATTTGCGGGCCGCGCTCTGCGAGGCGTTCAGTACATCGACGCTGATGCTGGGGCCCATAGAGGTGGTTAAATAGATGGAACGTACGTAAGTTCCTTTGACGGCTGCGGGTTTCGCTTTGAGAATGGCGTCAAATAAGGTTTTGAAGTTCTGCTGCAGCTTTTCGGTTTCGAAGCTGACCTTGCCGAGAATGCTGTGAACGCAGTTGTGTTTGTCGTTGCGGTATTCGAGCTTGCCCTTTTTGAACTCGGCAATGGTTTTGGCGAGATCCGGGGTTACGGTGCCGGATTTGGGGTTCGGCATGCGGGGACCTAAAACGCGGCCCAGCTCTTTACCGATGACGCCCATGACGTCGGGGGTAGCGACGCACAGATCGAAATCGGACCAGCCGGATTTAATTTTGGCGATGACGTCTTCAAAACCGACGACGTCGGCGCCGGCCTGCTCGGCGGCTTCAAACTTATCGGCTTTGGTAATGACGCAGATGCGCAGGGTCTTGCCGGTGCCGTGAGGCAGTACGATAGTACCGCGGATATTCTGGTCGGACTTTTTGCAGTCGATACCGAGGTGGAAGTGGACCTCTACGGTCTCATCGAATTTAGCATAGGAGAGTTTTTTGACTAATTCGACGGCATCGTTCAAAACATAGGCCTGCTGACGGTCGATCTGCTTTAAAGCCTCTTTGTATTTCTTGCTCTTTCTTGCCATTATTTTTACCTCCATGTGGTAATGCAGGCCTTGAAGCTAAGGCCCTCCCACGAATGCGCTTGGCACAGCGCGGACAAAAAAATTAACCTTCGACTACAATGCCTGCGCTGCGGGCGCTGCCGGCGATGATCTTCATGGCGGCGTCGATGTCGTTGGCATTAAGGTCTTTCATCTTGATTTCGGCAATTTCGCGAATCTGAGCGGAAGTAACTTTGCCGACTTTGGTTTTGTTGGGCTCGGAGGAGCCTTTGGGAATTCCGGCGGCCTTGAGAAGGAGCGTCTTGACCGGAGGAGTCTTGGTTATGAAGGAAAAGGTTTTGTCTTCATAAACGGTGATTTCTACAGGAATAACGGCGCCAGCGTTGGCTTTGGTGCGCTCGTTATACTGTTTGCAGAACTCCATAATGTTGAGGCCGTGCTGACCTAAAGCCGGACCGATAGGAGGAGCCGGATTAGCCTTGCCGGCATTAATCTGCAATTTGATGATGGCTTTAACTTTCTTTGCCATATTATTTTACCTCAATAGCTGAACGATGAATTTGCGCTTTCCTGCGGCAGCCGCCGCCTGAAGGCGGTTCATTCTTCAATTTTTTCTACTTGACCGAACTCAACTGTCGTCGGTGTTTCACGACCGAACATGTTGATGAGAAGCTTGATCTTCTCATTTTCAGGATTAACTTCAATGACGGTGCCGCGATGATCCTTGAAGGCGCCGTTGGTGATGCGTACCGTTTCGCCGATGCTGAGCTCGACCTTGATCTTTTTAGGAGCGGACAAGCCCATCAGCTGTTTGACCTTTTCGACCTCTTCGCGGGGAAGCGGCACTGGCTTTTGTCCGGGACTGACGAAGCCGGTCACGCCGGGGGTGTTTCTTACAACGTACCAGGATCTGTCGCTCATTTTCATGAGAATCAGCACATATCCGGGGTATATTTTCTTCTGAACGGTGCGTTTCTTCTGCTTGCCGCTGTTGCTGTCGGTAGTATAGCTAATCTCTTCTTCGACAGGAACAAGCACGTCAAAGATTTGCTCGCGCATATCCTGAGTCTGAATGCGCATCTTCAGATTTTCGCAAACCTTCTTTTCGTATCCGGAGTAGGTATGTATGACATACCATTGAGGAGCGTCCGGACCGTCTAAATCCGGTCCTTCGTCTGCTTTGTTTTCTTCCGCTGCAGGGGAGAGCGTCTCTTCCAAAGCGTCTTCTGTTAAAGCAGAGTCAGAGCTTTGTGAATTATTCACATTCGTCATTGTCAAAACACCTTTTTAATATAACCGGAAAACTCAGTCGCCCTTCACTCCCGTCTGTACAGTCTTAAGCTTATAAGCCTGTAGATTCAGGGGTGTTGAACATGAGCGAAAAGACCTTGCTGATTAATCCCATGTAAGCGGAAACCAGAACTAAGGTGACTAAAACTACGATCGTCGCAGAGCGAAGCTCCTTGCCTGTAGGCCAAGTAACTCTGCTTGTTTCGTCCTTAACAGAGGCTAAAAACTTTGCGCATTTATCATACATGCCGCGGAGGCCTGTAGTTTCATGCAGAGCGGAGGCCTTCTTGGAAGCCGGGGCTTCGGAGGCTTTGCTTTCGTTTTTTATCTCTTTGTCCTGAGATACTTTTTTAGCGCTATTTCGGCGAGCTTTGCTGCGCGCCGTACTGCCGGAACCAGCCACGACTACTTAGTCTCCTTATGAACGGTATGTTTTTGACAAAAACGGCAATATTTCTTAATTTCCATGCGATCGGGATCGTTCTGCTTGTTCTTTTTGGTCGCATAATTGCGGCGTTTGCAATCCTGACAAGCCAGATTAATAATCACACGGACTTCTTTTTTCGCCATGATTTTCTCTCCTTTACAAATTTTAGCTTAACCCAAAAAAGAGTTCTGAAAGTAATCCTGCCTTAAAACGGCTTCACAGATCACGTCAGAACCCTTCTGGTAAACCGGCTCTCCGGCTTTAAGCCTTCGAGCGAGCTTCACACTGAAAATTACATCCACCGTGTTAATCTCAATGTACTGTTGCTTGGAGCTGAGAAACAGGCTTGAACTGTCGACCTCGTCCTTACCAAGGACGTGCTCTACCTACTGAGCTATCTCAGCATATCCTAAACCGCAGATTCTTTTATGGAGCTGAGAAACAGGCTTGAACTGTCGACCTCGTCCTTACCAAGGACGTGCTCTACCTACTGAGCTATCTCAGCGTATAAGAAACATACGGTTTATTTGGAGCGGAAGACGGGGCTCGAACCCGCAACATCCAGCTTGGAAGGCTGGAGCTCTACCATTGAGCTACTTCCGCGTGCTTCCGATTCTCGGCTTGCGCGTTAAAAGTATATTCTCGAGCCCTTAACTTGTCAAGGGGGAGAGGCGCGTACTTTTATGATTATTTTATTATTTCTTTTAATCGCTCTGCGTTTGCCTCAGTATGTGAAGGATAAACCGCATATCCGCTGAATTTACTTTAAGATTTGCCGCTTTATGCGGTTTATATTTTTTTTACGACGGGGTAAATGCTGTGCGTTCTGCTGGTTTGATATTTACGGCATCACTATTGATAGGTTTAGCTTTTTCCGGCTCCGCCAGGGCCGATTTAGTCTATTCCGTGCGCGATAACGATACCGTATCCAGAGTGGCTGCCAAATATAAGGTCAGTCCCGAACAGATCTTAAAAGCGAATCCCAAAATTAAGACCGCCGGTCTCAAAGCCGGTATGGTTATTGTTATCCCCAACAGTACGGAAAGCGAGAGCCTAGCCGAGGCCGAGGCTGAGGATCTGCTGGCTATGGAAAACGATCTGCCTATGCCCGGTCTGGTCAGTCTGGATCTGAACCGCGCCGGCGACCGTCACCGCAGTAAGCTGTCCTCCCGCGGCGGCAGCGTCAATAAGCGCCTCATTGACAGCGCTTTCAAATATATCGGCACTCCGTATATGATGGGCGGAACCGGCAACGGCGTCTTTGACTGCTCCGGTTTTACGATGAGAATGTATCAGATGTACGGAGTAAATCTCCCTCGGACCGCCGACGTGCAGTACTGCGTCGGAACAAAAGTGCTGTTCGGCAAGGAGCAGCCCGGCGATCTGGTGTTCTTTGAAACATATCTGCCCGGCCCCTCGCATGTGGGTATTTATATCGGAGAGGGCAAGTTTATTCACGCCTCCTCCAGCCGCGGCGTAACGGTGAGCAGCCTGAACCAGCCTTACTATTCGGCCCGTTACCTAGGCGCCAAGCGTATTTTTAAAGAAGAGGTCCCCGCGGAATAAGCGGAGGTTCTCACAGTCGACGGCGGCGTCCGCTCTTCTGGCAGCAGAGAAGCGAAGACGCCGTTTTTTTTATGCAGCCGAGACCGTCGTGACGGCAAAGGCAGTCTTACTGCGCCGAGTACATAATGACTGAGCGGGGATTCGCGTCCGTTCCGGGGGCTGCGGAGCGCGTACAAACATATTCAGCGGCGGGCGCGCCTGCGCAAATAAAAACTGCCTTGTTTTCCTTTAGGCAAACAAGGCAGTTGTTTTAAGCTGAAATTTCAGAAGATTAGTCGTTGGAGAAGAGCTCGGAGAGGGAATTCTGGATGCCGAGGCTTCCGCTGCTGTGGCTGAAGCCCTCGTCGTCGTCATCCCAAGAGGTTCTTCTCTTTTTCTTTTTGCGGCCTGAAGAGATTACGCTGCTCGAGGCAAAGGAGCTGCCGCTGCCGAACAGAGAACTGCCTGATTTAGAGAAGGCCGAGCCGGTTTTTGCGAAGGCTGAAGCCACAGGGCCGGCTTGCTTTCTCTTGTCTGCCTCGACTTTTTTGGCTTCCTCCTGGCTCTCCTTTTCCTCCTGGATCTTGGCGTCGATATCCTCTAAATAGGTCCAGCCGAAAATTTCCTGACTGGGCGGCTCGTTGAGAATCTGCTGAATAAGCGGTATGGCTTCCGGATAAGAAGCCAGAATGAAAGGAACGGGAACCTGAAGCTTGCCGGCTTCGGCCGCTTTGACAATGACGCGGGTAACTCCGACTTGTTTTTCTTTTTTCTTAGGCTCGGCTTTCTTAGGCTGTTCGGCGATCAGACCGGACATCAGAGAGGGCACAAAGTCGTCTAAGTTATCTTCGGCAGGTTCGCCGCTGCCGTTGAAGTCGTCGTCCAGCTCGCCGTCGAAACCGCCGACAGGGCCGTCGTCGGCATACATATCGTCTTCGCTGTAAGCTGCGGAAGAGGACGCCTGCGCATTTTCCCGGGCAGCCGCTTCGTCGGCGGCCTGAGCCTGCTTGGCCTTTTCCTGGGAAATTTTGGCCTGCTCGGCGATTTTAGCCTGTTCGGCCATTTTAGCCATTTTGGCGTCCCGCGCTTCCTTTTGCTGCAGCGCGTCTTTGGTGTTGGCTAACTCTCTGATAGCATAGGCGTTTTCGGCGTCAATTTTTTCGGTGATTTTATTGAGTACGCGAATGGTTTCGGCGTATTCCTTAAAATCGTAATAATCTTTTGAAGCGACCGTGAAGCACTTTAAGGCTTCGTCTTTATTGTCCTGAAGCAGGTAGACGTCTCCCAGCATCTCTCTAGCTTGGGCGTCGTGCTCGTTGTCTGCTAAAATTTTGCGGAGAGCTATTGAGGAGTCGTTGTATTTCTCCAGTTTTTCCGAAGCCTGAGCCAGGCCGTAAAGGGCGTCTCTGTTGTCGTAGGCGATGTGCAGACAGGAGCGGTATTCGGAGGCGGCGTCCTCGTACTGTTCGGTTAAATAATAAATATTGGAAAGGCGCAGGGCGACTTCTATATCGTTAGGGACGAGCATGCGCAGCCTTCTGTAAAGCGCTGCGGCATTGGCGTAATCTTTGTGGTATTCGTAGAAGGCGACGATACTGCGGCACTGCTGGGTGCATTCCTTAATATTTCCCAGCTGCATATGAATGTCGGCCAGCTTTACGGCCAGCTCCATGCGGGCCGGATGGGATTCTAAGGCCATCTTTAAGATGCTTACGGAGCGTTCGCCTTCGCCGGCGTTGATAAAATAGGAAGCGGTTGTAATGACCGAATTGATATATTCGTCTTCGGAATTGAGCTTTTCTATGTAATGCAGCTGCTCAACGCGCGCTTCCAGCGAGTTGGGGGCCAGATCGATTATGTTTTGGCATACCAGGCAAGCCAGCTCGAATTTTTCGCTTTTATCCAGCTGCTTGCTCCATTCCAGAGCAAGCTCGATATATTTGCTTAAGTAGCCTCTTATGGCATAGACGCGAGCCAGATTGTTGATAACGTGAACGTTAGCGCTGTTTGAACGGTGAAGCAGCTGATATTCCGGAAGCACCTCTTTGTAGCGGCGTTCGGAAAGCAGCTTATCGGCTTCCACCAAAACTTTGGCGAACTCTTCCTCGTTCAGAGTTTTGACAATTTCTTTATCCTCGTCCTCAGTTTCGCTTTTTTCCTCCTTTTCGGGAGCTTTTCTTTTAGTGAAATCTGAGGCGTCGATGGAGTCTATCAGGCTTACGCCATCGTCTTCATCTTCTGCGATATCTATCAGGTTGTCATTCAGATTGGCCACTTTTTACGAACCTCGTCAAAAATGCATTTTATGAAAATTTTTATAGTCAGCGTCCCGTACTGCCGAAGCCTTCGCGATCGGTGAGCTGAACTTCTCCCGCGGCAAGCTCGGTATCATAAACTCTGGCAAATTTAATCTGAGCAATGCGGTCGCCTCTTTTTAAGGCTATGGGATGCTGCGAACAGTTGAAGACGATCACGCCTACGTTTTTTCTGTATAAATGATCTATTGTGCCGAAATGGACCATCAATCCTTGACGGGCCAGACCGCTGCGTCCGCGTATTTGCCCTTCCCAGCCTTCGGGCATCTGCATGCGGAAGCCTAAATCCAGCAGCGCCGAAGAGGAAGGCATAACGGTCTCGTCCCGCGGCAGAAACAGATCGTAGCAGGCGTCGGTCGGGTAAGCTCTGCAGGGCATTTTTGCGGACTCGTTATTTAATTGAATTATTATTTTGCAGTCTGACATATTTGTAAAACGCGCCGGCCGCTCCCGGGACGGATAATAGGCAAAAAATCAAAAAAAGTCTGTTTTTCGGACGACTCGGAGCAGCGTTCCGCCGAAAGCGCCGTACGGCATATGTATATCTGCAGCTGAATTCACGCATGCTTGCGAAAAGCGTATGCTGTTAACTGAACATATACAAGAGTAATCAAATTATACAAAATACTCCTGCTATCCTTTTTTCTGTGAATTATCTGAATGAAAATCAGTTTTTTCAACTGCAGATTTGATCGTCGGAATATATGGATAAAAGTATTTTACCTATCAATAAAACGGTATAATATATAAAACATTGCTTCGCTGATATGGAATTTATAGCTAAAGGCTTAAGAAGCAGCGCCAGTTCAGCGCATGTTGAGGTCAGGCCGCCGACTGTGGCTTCGGTGAGAAGGATCAGCGGCGCGGCCAGAGGCAGCGGCAGATTTATAAACAGGATCGGCGCCGCGGCCAGCAATATTATGTAAACGGCCGGGACTGCCAGAAGACCGGCCGGGAGCGAGGCGGGGGCTATGAATCCGAAGCGGGACGCCAGGATGGGAAGCGTCGTTGAAAGCGCCGATACGCTTAAACTCAGAGATTCGGAAATGAATTTTACCTTGAGAGGCGTCAGCTTCATGAGGGGGCGGAACCAGAGGGCTATGCCCAGCACGGCGGCGAACGAAAGCTGAAAGCTCAGCGAATATATGAGATCGCGGCTGAGAAGCAGCATCAGCAGAGCCGCCGCAAAGATTAGACGCAGGGACTGTCCTGGACGGCCGGCGAGCAGAGCCCCCGACAGCAGGGCGATCATAAAGAAGGCCCGCTGAACCGAGGGCGAGGACCCTGCCAGAAGGCTGTAAAAGAAGCACAGAGGCAGAATAATAAAAACGGCTCTGCGTTTATTGATGCGCACACTTATGCATATAAACAAAGTGAAGCCGGCGATCATATTGATATGGAAACCTGAGGCTGCAAATATGTGACTTATGCCCGCTTTGGCAAAGAGATCTCTCTGAGACTGGCTGAGGAAGCTGCTCTGACCTAAGAACAGAGCGGAAACAACGGCGGAGGTCTCTCCGTTAAAGCTCTGTGCGGATTTGGCGGCTAGCCTTCCCCGGCATCTGTCGGCGAAGGAGGGGCTGTAAGCGGCAGGCGGCTTCAGCTTTTTTACCTTAATCTTATAGGAGCTTCCTTCGGCGCGGCCATACGAAGCGGAGGGGGCCGAGGGGCGGAGCAGTCCCTCATAGCTAACCTGCATGCCGACGCTGAAGAACTTATCCGCGGCGTATTTTCGGTCTATATCCAGAATGAGGGAGGCGCGGACGGATCTGCCGCGGATTCTGCAGGGCGCAGATACGGTCAGCAGAGTTGAAAATGGGCCGGCGCGTATTTTTTCTATGCGTCCGTGACCTTTGACAAAGCCGTATTCCAGCGGCTGCATTATTTCTTCCCGGATTTGCCGGCTCTCTTCATGAAAATGAACGCCCAGGCAAAAGAAGCCGAGGCCTATGCCGAACAGGAGCAGATAATTGAAGGTTCTCCCCGCGGCGGACAGGCCTGCCGTCAGAACCGCCGCCGCAATTACGAAGGGGAGATAGGCTTCGCCGCCGGCAAGAAGGCCGCAGACTAAGCCGGCGGCGCTTACGAAAGGCCACATGAAGGAGACGTTTTTAAGATATTCAGCCAGAAGAGCCGCTTTATGCTTCATAATAGAAATATGCAGCCTGCGGATTAGCAAAGTTTTAGAATAAGATTAAAAAAATATGTATTTTATATTGCTTAAATATTAACGGCTCTTTGAGAGTCCGGCGGCCCGCCTCTGCGCCGTCCGCCTAAGCTCAGGGAGCGTATGCAGGCCGCCTGATGCCGCCGGCAAATGGCGGTTCAGACGGATTCAGCGGCCGTTTGCGTAAAAAAAGTAACAAAATAAATCAAAAAATCCGCAGTCTGTTTGAGACCGAAGTGATATAATAGAAATACTATGATGAATTTAACTGTTAATAATATATCCGGTCAATATGTCGGCCTGACCTCCAGCGCCGCTGAGCGCGGCTCTGCGCCCGCGCTTCGTGAGGAAAGCGCCCCCTTGGACAGCGTATCCGTAGGTTCCGAAAAGACTGAAGATATGTCGGCTGACGCTGAGGCTCTGGCCCGCAGGATCGTCGGCAAAAGAGGCGATATCTCCGAGGTTGCGGTTTTAAAGGGCGGCGACGGCGACGATACCATAAAGATAAGCCGCGGCGAAAACGGCGGCTTAAAGGTTGATATTAACGGCGAAGTCAAAAATTTGACCGCTTTGCAGGCCGAAAAGCTGGTTATAGACGGCGGCAAGGGCAACGATACCATTATTGCCGATAAAGATCTTTTTAAGCCTTTGTACATAACCGGCGGCGAGGGCAATGATAAGATTGTCGGCGGCGCCGGAGACGATGTAATTATCGACAGTTACGGAGCCAACAGACTGGAAGGCGGACGCGGCAGCGACGCGCTGATCGCTTCGGGTCTGGATTTGGACGCCTCCTCGCCGGAAGTGATGAACGTTGGCGGTCGCTCGATTAACGGCAGTATCATTATAGGCGGTCCCGGCAGCGATTATATTGAGGGCGGAAAAGGTTCCGATCTGCTGGTCGGAGGAGACGGAAACGATTCGATTTACGGCCTGGGCGGCGACGATATTATCTTGGGCGGCAGCGGCCGCAATTATTCCGACGGAGGCCGCGGCAATGACGTCGTCAGAGACCACGGCCGCAGCAGCGTTATTTTCGGCGGTCAGGGCGACGACGCGCTGCTTATGCGCGGCAGCGGACTTATCGCCGACAGTTACGGAAACAACAGCATTGAAGCGTCCAACGCTTCGGTCCGCGTTATAGACAACGGGGCGGGAACTCTGCGGGCCGCTGACGGCGTAAAGCACGAAACCTCCGAACCTTCGGCCGTTCCCGAGAATTTTAAAATCGAAGGCGGCGAAGCCTATAGGGAGAGAGTCGGCAGCGATCTGGACAGTCTGGCCAACTTGGAAATCGGTCAGAAGATGCTCAATACTATTGCTCAGACCGGCAAGGAAGTAACGATTAAGGAAACCGATTGGGGCAATCAGTGCGCAGGCGGTTCCGAGGGCTATCTTAAGGACGATCACCGCACTCCGGGGCAGGGCGTTTCTTCAACTATTACTTATAACCGCGCTACCGTGGCTCTGAAGAGCGACGCCGCCTGGAAGGAAAGGCCGCCTATGGTCGGTCTGTATCACGAAATGGCTCATTCCTACAATTATGCTACCGGCACCATGGACAACTGGGCGTATGAGGCGGACGGAAGACCGGCTACGGGACCTTACGGAACCGTGGGCGCGGAATTCCAGGCCGTGGGCTTGGACTGCCGCAATACGCCGGCCAATCCGGAGGGGCTGACGGAGAACGCTATGAGAGCGGAGCTTGGACTGGTCCGGCGCGATCGCTATTAGCAAGTTCTGAAATAAAATGAAAAAATCCGCTGAATTCGACCTCAGCGGATTTTTTTTTAGGCTATGCTCTGCAGCAGAGCTCCGAGCGCCGTCTGCCTCTTTGTCTCGGGAACCGCCGCTCGGCGGAGCCTGGGATTATAAAAGCGCGCTCAGAGCGTCTGCCTTTAAGCTATGGCTTGACTTCTTCGGCAGAAGGAACTTCGGCGGCCTTTTCCTCCGGACTGTCAGCGGCGGCGGGCAGGGAAGGCGCTTCAGGTACGGCTTCCTTTTCCGTTTCAGCCGGAACGGGAACGTCGCTGAGCGCTGTCTTTGCGGCGGGAGAAGCCAGGTATTCGGCGATGGCGGTTATGCCGGCTTCAAGCCTGTCGCCTTTGCTTACCAGAGGTCTGCAGGCGCCTGCGGGCAGATATACGTCGGTGCGCGATCCCATTCTGATAAGGCCGAAACGGTCGCCCTGAGCCAGAATTTCACCCCGTTTTACCCAGTTATATATGCGTCTGGCAATTAAGCCGACGCGCTGGGCGACGACCACGGGACCTCTTTCGGTCTGCAGAACCGTGTAAGTCGAATAGTTGTGGTTGGCTTTGGGCAGCTTGGCGTTGGCGTATCCGCCTTCGGCGTCAAATTGAGCTATAACCTTGCCGCTGACGGGCGCGCGGTTTATGTGGGTGTCAAAGATAGAGAGGAAGGTGGCGATGCGCAGCCATCTGCCGCTGCCGAGATAGGGATCCTCAACTTCGGAAACATCCAGAACCTCGCCGTCGCAGGCCGAAAGAACTGTGTTGTTATCGGCCTTAATTTCTCTCTCCGGGTCGCGCAGGAAAGCGCCGACTCCGGCCAGCAGAGCCAGAGGAACGTACCAGTATTTCTGACCGAATTTTTTTAAGCCCCAGCTGGCGCCCAGGAGAGGAAGAGCAAATTTCCAAACGTCTCTGGCAATTCTGACAGGTCCTAAACTGATGGATTCGCGTCCGTCCAAGGCGTGAACGGCGGGGATATCCTTTATGGAGGCGGGGGTAAAGCGCAGATGGTGCACCGTTACCGGCGTGCATTCATAGAGAGTGCAGTCGTCGTACAGGCTGAAGGTCTTTATGTAGCGTTCCAGGACGCCGCTGCAGTTGTTCCTGAATTGCTCTTTAAACAGTCTGTGAGCTTCCGAAGTTCCGAAAAGCGAAAAGCAGCTTACGCTGCCGCCGGGCTTGAGCAGATTCCGGCAGGTTTCCATAATCTGAACGAGACCGTTGTCGGTCAGAACCGTCAGCGAGCCGCTCAGGATTACTGCGTCGAAATAATGCGGCTTATCGATCTCCCACAGGATACGGGGCAGAAAGGTGATGGAGGAGTTGAATTCGTGATACTTAGGCTCTGTCACCAGGGCGGTCTGTACTTGAACGAGGGTATCCTGATTGATGTCGGTTATAAATAATTCGTCTCCCTCATTGAGGGCTTTGACCAGATCAACGGAGAGGCGTACTATTGAGGCGCCGACCAGAAGTATGCGCCGGGGAGAATTGAGACGCAGAGCTTCGCGCAGCATGGAACTGTAAAAACAAGGGGATGTAAACACGTATGTCGCTCCTTTTCAGATTGATTGAGGCAGTTAAAAAATATGCAGAAAAAAACAGAGCCGCTGTAGAATAAAAAAGTGAATTTCCAGAAGTATGTATTGTAAACCTTCACACAAAAGCTTTATGAGCTCTGTGAACGGGACGGAAACGTAAAACTGTTTTGGGGAGCCATAGCGGCATTATTATGAAGATTCGCGGAAAAAAGATTGTAAGTAATTCTCATAAGAACGGCGTAAACATGCAGAATGTAGCCGATATTTTAAACGAGCACGGAGTTGTGGCCTGCACTACGGATATGGGCTGTCTGCTGCTGGCCCGCTGCGACAGCGCAGAGGCTCTGCAGCGGCTGAGAAAGACGGCGGCGGCTTTGGGGGGAACCGCTGTTTTCAGATGCCTTCCCGATCTCGATCAGGCCTGGAAGCTTTGGGATAAGTCTGTTAAAACTCAGGAACTGTGCGATTTTCTTAATCGGCTCTGTTTGGGCATGGTCATTGTTTCGGCGCCGTCCGCTGCCGGGTCGGGATTGGCGGGACGGGAAAATTTACGCAAAACTGCGGTTTGGATCTCCGGAAACAAGATGGCCGAGAACATTATCAACAGTTCATATCGCCCTCTGGCGGGAACTCTGATAAGCAGCGGCGGTACCGGAGGCAAAGATCTGCAGCAGCGGATCGCTGATGAGTCAGATCTTTTTATCGTTTCGGAAAGCGGCTGCGGAAGCTCCTCGCCGATGATTATTGACGTCTCCTCCTTTGACTGGCGCATCATCAGCTTGGGCTGCTACAGCTGCGAAGAGCTCAGGAGCCTTACCGATCACAGTTTTATTCTCTCCGGCTGCAGCTGCGACAGGGAGAGGCTGCGCCGCATCTTTGCCGCCAATATCTGGGTCTATGAGGGAACTCCGGCTCGCATATGCAGGCGTATGAGACATCTGTGCGAGCATATAAAAAAGGCGGATAGGTTAGCTTTTTTCATCAATTCTCAGCAGCTTTACAGCTCTTTGAAGGAGCTGGAGTCCAATCTCCTTTCGGATGAGGCAGGAAGATTAAATATAGTCTATCCTATGTTTGCGGACTGCGCGGAGGCAGAGGGGGATTCGGCTCTGAAGCGGGCGGAACGCTTTAAGGAGCTTCTGGATCAGTACCGTTTTGACGAGAATATACGCCTGATAGCGGTGGAAGCGGACAATAGCTCAGAAGGCGGCAAAGCCTTCGGCGAATATGTGAAGAGCCTGGCCAATCAAATTATTCCGGTAGGCGTCAAGGAGGAGAACAGCTATGAGGAGTCTTCTATGTAAATATTATGTAAACGGCGGCTGATCCGGGACGGGACTGGCGGCAGCCGAACCCGCAGCCCCGGAAGCTTGCCGGACGGCGGGGATAAATTGCCTAAAAATAATATTTTTTTCTGCAGGAAGAAGTTTTTAAAATAAGGAAAATCATATACGATTACAGCCTGCTTGGCCGCGCAGTCATCTTCTTGAAGCGTCAGCCGAAGCAGGAATTTTTGCTTTAGGTTTTTGTCTGCCGCTGTAGGCATAAGCGGGCCCGATGCGGGCGCGCGAATAAAAACAATGTATTTTGGAGCGTTTTAAATGAATAAACACGTAGAAGCCGTTCAGGCTGAGGTAGCCAAGCACCGCGATGATATTATTAAATTCATGCGCGAAATCTGCGCCATCCCTTCGATGGATTCCCAGCTGAAGGATGTAGGCGAGCGCATTAAAGCGGAAATGGACAAGCTCGGCTTCGATAAGACCTGGTTTGACAGCATGGGCAATATTGTCGGCGAGATCGGCGAGGGTCCCCGCACCATCGTCTTTGACAGCCATATCGACACCGTCGGCATCGGCGATCCCGCCGAATGGAAATGGGATCCCTTCCAGGGCAAGGTAGAGGACGGAGTTCTTTACGCCCGCGGCGCCTGCGACGAAAAGGGCAGCACCCCCGGTATGGTCTACGGTCTGGCTATCGCCAAGCGCTTAGGCCTGCTTAAAGGCTGGAAGGCCTATTATTTCGGCAACATGGAAGAGTGGTGCGACGGCATCGCTCCCAACGCTTTTGTCGAGCACGAGGGTATTAAACCCGACTTCGTAGTCATCGGCGAACCCACCAAGATGCAGGTTTACCGCGGTCACAAGGGCCGTGTGGAAATTGAGGTCATCGCCAAGGGCCGCAGCGCTCACGCCGCTTCCAACCACCTGGGCGACAACGCCGTTTATAAGATGCTCCCCGTCATTGAGGGCATCTCCAAATTAGAACCCGAGCTCGGCGATCACGAGTTCCTGGGCCACGGCAAAATTACCGTTTCCGACGTAAAGGTTCAGACTCCCTCTATCAACGCCGTTCCTGACGAGTGCCGCGTCTATATCGACCGCCGCATGACCTTCGGCGAGACCGCCGAAGAGGCTCTTAACCAGGTCCGGAAGCTCGTTCCCGAGCAGTATAAGAACGACATCACCGTGGAAATGATGAAGTATGCCGAACCTTCCTACACCGGCTTCGTCTTCCCCGTGGACAAGTACTTCCCGGCCTGGGCTCTGGACGAGAAGCATCCTCTGGTGCAGGCTGGCCTTGAGGCCCGCCGCGAGATCGGTCTGGAGGATCTCCCCGCCAGCAAGTGGGCTTTCTCCACCAACGGCATTTACTGGATGGGCAAGGCCAATATCCCTTCCATCGGCTTCGGCCCCGGCGATGAAGTTACCGCTCACACCGTGCGCGACAGCGTGCCTCTGGACGAGGTAGTCAAGGCCGCCGAGTTCTATGCGGTGCTTCCTTCCTTAATTCCTTAATTTAAGTTTTGAAAAGACGGATTTTTCTGTCTTGACAAACATACAGAGCGGCGGAGCCCGCAGAGGGCGCTCTGCTCTTTTGAAGCTCCGCTGCTCAGGCTTCCTGCGGCTTCGGCCGGGAGAAGCCTAAAAGCAATAAGTTTTTTTTACGGTCCTTAACCGAGGGCTGTTTAAAAGATAAGCAAACTTCTCACGAATCTTACGTCTTAGACGGAACTGGTTCGATCGGAGGCTCATTAATGTCCCAAAATCCCTTCCAAATGGCTCAGGCTCAGTTTGACCGCGTGGCGGATCTTTTGAATCTTCCCCAGGATGCGCGTGATCTTCTTCGTGTGCCTATGCGCGAATACCATTTCTCCATCCCCGTACGCATGGACGACGGCAGCATTAAGGTATTTCGCGGCTTCCGCGTGCTTCACAATGACAGCCGCGGTCCCGGCAAAGGCGGAATCCGTTTCCATCCGGAAGAGACCATTGACACCGTGCGCGCTTTAGCAACCTGGATGACTTGGAAATGCGCCGTCGCCAACCTTCCTTTGGGTGGCGCTAAAGGCGGAGTTATTTGCGATCCCCGTAAGCTTAGTGAGCGTGAACAAGAGGGAATCTGCCGCGGCTGGATACGTCAGGTAGCCAGAAACGTGGGCAATGTGCAGGATGTTCCTGCTCCCGATGTTATGACCAACGGCCAGCACATGGTATGGATGCTCGATGAATATGAGACTATTCACGGCCACAAGGAACCCGGTTTCATTACCGGCAAGCCCGTAGGCATCGGCGGATCCAAGGCCAGAACCGAAGCCACCGGCTACGGCGTGGTTTATACCCTGCGCGAGGCTCTCAGAACCCAGCTGAACAAAACTCTGAAAGATGTTACGGTAGCCGTCCAGGGCTTCGGCAACGTCGCTCAGTATACTGTTCAGATGCTGAACACTTTGGGCTGCACGGTCAAGGCCGTTTCCTGCTTTGACAGCGCCGACAAATGCGCGTACACCTATAAGCGCGAGTCCGGTGTTCTTTTTGATGAACTTAAGTCTATTACCGATAAATTCGGAACGGTAGATAAAGAGAAAGCCGCTGAATTAGGCTATGAGCGTTTAGACGGAAACGCCTGGATGTCGCTTCCCGTCGACGTTTTGATCCCCGCGGCTTTAGACAGAGCTATCACCGAAGATAACTGCGACAAGGTATCCGAGACCGTCAAAATGATCGTCGAGGGCGCCAACGGACCGACGACTCCCGGCGCGGAAGCCAAGCTTCTGGAGCGCGGAGTTATCATCGTTCCTGACTTCCTGGCCAACTCCGGCGGCGTGACCTGTTCCTACTTCGAGCAGGTACAGTGCAACATGAACTATTTCTGGGAGCGCGAAGAAGTGCTCGAGAAACTCGAAAAGAGCATGGTGTCCGCTGCCAACGCCGTATTTGATATGGCTAAGGAGCGCAGCGTCTCTCTGCGCGACGCAGCTTATATGATCTCTATCGACAGAGTCGTAAAAGCCTGCCGTATGCGCGGCTGGATCCGGTAATAAAAAAGCCCGCCGCCGACAAAATCTGAGGCGGAGGCTTTAAACTAAGTGGCTTAAGAGGTTCAGACTTCTCTTTCGGAGGAGTCGGCCTCTTTTTGTTTTGGGGAAAATCATGTAAAATAGCGGCTGATTATAATGAAAGAGGTTGCCGGCATGGTGAATGATTACGGGCTATGGCCTACCCTGAAAAAATATTTTTATGTGCATATTGACGAGGAAACGGAAAAAGAGGCCATTGAGTCGATAACGGAGGGGATCGCCTTTAAGGGCATCAACCTCTGGATTCTGATCTTTGCCATTTTTGTAGCCTCTCTGGGGCTCAACGTCAATTCGACCGCCGTCATTATCGGCGCTATGCTCATCTCTCCTTTAATGGGGCCGATTATCGGCATGGGCCTGGCTATCGGCATTAACGATTTCGAGCTGCTGAAAAAGTCCTTTTCCAATTACGGCGTGGCCACGCTGATCAGCGTTCTGACGGCGACGATTTACTTTCTGATTTCGCCGCTGAGCGAGGCTCAGTCGGAGCTGCTGGCCCGCACCTCGCCGACGGTTTACGATATAATGATCGCCTTCTTCGGCGGAGCGGCCGGCGCTCTGGCGGTAGTCATTAAGGGACGGACCAACGTCGTTCCCGGCGTGGCCATCGCCACCGCTCTGATGCCGCCTTTGTGCACCGCCGGCTTCGGTCTGGCTACAGGTCAATGGACCTTCTTCATAGGCGCTTTCTATCTCTTTTTCATAAATACAGTTTTTATCTGTCTGGCCACCTTCCTGGGCGTGAGGTTCATGGGCTTTAAAGCCAAAAACTCTCTGAACCCCGAGCGCGATAAGCTGGTGCGCAGATACATCTGGACCGTGGTGCTGCTTACCATGATCCCCGCCGCCTTTTTGACGGCCTATACGGTGAAAATGAGCGTTCTTAACGCAAACTTTTCCGATTATATCAAGGAACAGCTCAATTTCAGCGGCATGCGCATTGTGGCCAGCGATCTGAACGTCAGGAAGAAGACCCTGCGCGTTGTGGCGGTGGGCAAAGAGATCACCAAAAAAGAAATTGCCAACGCCGAAGACAAACTGAGCCGCTACGGTTTTAAGGATTACAGCCTGGAATTTATTCAGGGCAGTCAGTCGGCTCAGGAAATAGACAATATCAGGAATGAACTGAACGAAATCAGGCTCTCCAAAACCAAAGACAGCGATAACAGCCTGCAGCGGGAGCAGCAGCTCCAGGCTCTGGAGGATCAGCTCAGGGAATATACCCAATATGAGGCTTTGGGCCGCGATGTCTGCAGCGAGGCGCAGGCTCTGTTTCCGGGCATAGTCAGCGTAAGCCTGGCTAAGATCAGCGAGGCCCGGGTCGAACAGAGCTCTTCAAGAAGCTATATTCTGGCCTTAGTCGGCGTCGGAAGCGAAGCTGAAAGACGCTCTCTGGATGAAGTGAAGCTGCGCCTCTGGCTCATGTCCAGAATTAAGAATGACAATCTGCGCCTGATAACCGCTCTTGACGAGCCCCTTCCCGAGTCCGAAAGCGCGGAAGAAAGCGATCCGGAAGCGGAAGCCGGAAACGCGCCCGACGCTGAAAATGCGCCCGAATCCAAAAGCGCGCCCGCAGAGACTGAAGACGATGAGAGCAAAGCGGCGGAGAAAAAGGCCGGCTAGCGCTTTGCCGGATGAACTGAGACGAATCGGAAAGAGCCGTTTCAGCGTACCCGCGATATGGGGCGGCAAGGGAGGGGAGAAGCTGCGAATGCGGCAGGGGGGAGGCTGAGTTGATTGGTAAAGAAGAATCAGGCTATGGAAGAAAATTGGCTGAACGATGAATATGTGCGCTACTACAACAGCAATTATCAAACCTCACCGGAGGAATTCGCCGCGTATTTAAAGCTTTTGGAGGTTAATTCTCAGGACGTTCTCCTGGATTTGGGCTGCGGGAACGGCGATTTCCTGAAAACAGCGTCGCCTCATGTTAAGATGGTTATCGGCGCGGACATTTCCCCTCTGCAGGTAAGCTTGGCTCGGGAACGATTGAAGCCGTTTGCCAACGCCTCGGTTATCTGTTCCGATTTTGTCGGCTGCGCGCAGGCTTTGCAGCGGCAATGCCGCAATCTTCCGCTCATTACTGCCGTATTTTCCCGCAAGTCTCTGCATCATCTGACCGACCCGGAAAAACGCTCGATGCTGCAGTCTCTGGCGCCGCTTTTGGCTAAGGGCGCGAAATTATACATAGAAGACGGCGTTTTCTTCAGCTTTGAGCGCGAGCATATCCAAGAAAATCTGCCGAAGCTCCTCGAAGAATGCGCGCGCTATTACGGAGAAGCCTGGGAGCGCAAGCGCGGCGATCTGCTGAATTCGTTTTTGAACGAGCATCCGACCGGCATCGGCTTCTGGACCCGGGAGCTCGAAGCTATCGGATTTAAAGTGACCGGGCTGCACCCGCGCTCCTCATTTTACGGCGGCATATCGGCAAAAAAAGTTTAACCTTATACCGGATTACATATCTAAAAAACAGCGGAGTTAAAAATATTTATGGAAAAAGTGGATTTATTCGCGCCGGGTTCGCTCGGAACGTGCTGGTACGGCAAATATCACTACATGGAGCCTTGGGTGGGCTGCGCCCACTCCTGCCCTTACTGCTACGCGCGCAGCCGCCGTTCCGTACACAACAGCCTGGAAGAGCTGCGCGGAGAGTTTTCCAAACCAGTACTGCAGATGGAGCGTCCCCGGCTGCTGGAAGCCATCGAAACGGGCGTCAACAGCGGAGATATCCACATTCTCAAACTCTGCCGCTTTACCGATATTTTTACTCCCGGTTATGTGGCTGACGGACTGTCTTACGAAATTATGGAGATTCTGGCCAAATCAAAGCTGGATAGGGTTATCATAACTACAAAGGGCGTGCCGGATCAGAGAACCATCGATTTAATGACAGCTAATCCCAAGCTTTTCTCCTACAATGTCGCCGTGCACCCTGCAGGCATGTGGGAGGATTCTCCCATCAAAGGTCTGGACGCCCATCTGCTGTCCACCCGTCAGCGCCTGGAAGCAGCGGCGGAGGTGCAGAAAGGCGGCTTGCTGACCACGGTGCACCTCGATCCCGTCGCTGCGGGCATAGACGACGACCCGCGCGCGCTGCAGCCTTTTTTGGCCGAGCTGAAGCGCTTGGACCTTAAGCGGGTTATGTGGTCCTATCTGCTGCTGTCAGGCGGCATTACCGATTACATGTCCGAAGCCTTGGGGCCGGAGGTTTGGCAGGAAATGCAGGACCGCTATGATTTGCTGGGAGCGCGCCGGATACTGCCCGGTCAGGACGACACCGTTTCCTATGCTTTGAAGAAGTCTGTCTTAACAGAATCGACGGACAAGCTTTACAATGCCCTGAAGGACGGCGGCTTTGAATTCGTTATCTGCTCCCTGAAGAATGCCCAAGCTCTGAAAAACCTCGATAAATTTCCCTCAAAGATGTTCTGCAATGGCCAATTCTACGCATAAGCTGCTGGTCGCCAACGTCGAGGAAGCGCTGCCTCGGGACGATCTGCTCTTCAGCTATTACTACGGTGAGAAATCGGCGGGCATGTTCGCCCGTTTTCTGGCAGAGCTGCATCCCGGAGATATGCTCGTGGTCCCTTGGCCGCTGGACGCCGGTTTCTGCGGTTATATGGACCGCCTCATCGGCTTGGGCGGCGCTTCTGATTATGTGGTCGACACGGGAATAACCGACTCCTGTTTGCTGGCTGACGCCGTTCTGGTCAACGATCGCGCTATGGGAATTCTGCGCGAAAGATGCCAAGCCCCGGACTGGCGCATAGAAGCCTTCATAGAGACCCCGTCCATAGTTAAGCTGGCCGATGTGCTGGGCATCCCCCTGCGGGGTACTGCCGCCGGGCTCGTCAAAAGCGGTTTAATCGACAGTCTTAACGATAAGCTGTATTTTAAGAAGATGGCCGAGGCTGCCGGTATTCCGGTCGTTCCCGGCCATGCGGCGCATAACGCCGCCGAGCTTAGCGCCGAACTGTTCGGCTGGGGACTGAATTTTGACCGGGTAATGCTGCGCAAAACCAAATACGCGGGCGGGGCCGGGAACCTGGCGGGTCCGGCCCGGCTTTTGCAGGCTCAAATTAAAGACTGGTACAACAGCGGCACGGTGATGATCGAACCCTTTTTAAACATAACCGAGGTAGCCGGTTCTTTGGTGCGCATCAGCGACGAGGGTACGGAATTTTTAGGGATAGATCGGCAAATTTTTGAAAAGGGCGGATGGTGCGGATTTACCGCTCCGTTCCGCACTCCCGGCGCCGAAGATAAGTATCGGGAATTCAATGTCGAAGCGGTCCGCGAAGGAGCGCTGCGCTTGGCCGCCATCGCTCATAAAAGCGGGGCCAGGGGATTGATGAACCTCGACTGGGCGTTTGTGGCCGGAAAGCACGGGCTGCCGCTGGTTCTGGAGTGCAATTTCCGGCGCAACGGATTCGGCTATGTGGCGGAATTTGCCAGATCGTATTTCGGAGAGGGCTGGAATAAGCTTGCGCTGTACTGCCGCGAGTCTGTTCCCTGCGTTTTTTCCGATTTCAAACGCCTCAGCCTGCGTTTAAGCGAAGTAAAATGGCGCGGGGAAGAGGTCTTAATTGACGGTCCCGGCGCCGAGCGCGGCTTGGTTATCACCAACCCTCCCCGGGCAGGGAAAGCATCTCTGGCAATTTTTGGACCTGATCAGCATTATATCTCCGAAATCTGGGAAACGGTCAGTCCCATTATTAAAGGAAAGCCTTAGTAAACAATGGCGGAAGAAGTTCAACTAGCAGATATAAATCCAGCCTCGGCGTGGGGCGAACGGCTGGCGGTCGTTTTTTCCTTTATTTTAATATTCGCTTTTAACTCTATCGATAACGCTGTCGCTCCCATGGTCGGTCCCATCAGCCAACATTTCGGCGTAGAGGAGGCCCGCGCCTTATGGCTGATTTCCTTTTGCTCCGGCGGCACCGTGGTAGGTTTGTTCTTCGGTCCCGCTCTGCTGCAGGCCGTGCCCGCCAAACGCACTCTGGCTTATGTGGTCGCTCTGCTGGCCGCAGCCCAGGTGCTCTTTGCCATGTCGGACAGCTTTACTCTGGCCAACGCGCTGCGCTGCGCAGCGGGATTTGGCGCGGGCCTGGTCGCCTCGGTCATGTGGCAGCTCACTTTTCACGGCGTTTCCAAAGCCTATTTTCCGGCGATGATCGCCGTTTTAATGTCGGCGCGTCCTTTGGCGACGGCTATCGGCGTCCCGCTGGCCGGTTTGATGGCTTTTAATTTCGATTGGCGTCTGCCTTTCTGGGTAATCGCCGCTTTCACCGCTGTCAGCGGTTTGCTGCTGTATAAGTTTTATCCCGCCTCTCCGGCGCGTCCTGCCTCGGATCAGCCGACAGAACCTGCTGAAAACGGCGGCGGCAGTCTCCTGCGGCGCATCCTGAAGCCTTACGGCACGGCTTTGGCGGCTCCGTATGCCTGCGTTTATTATATAGGAACGACCGTCAACCGCATGGCTTATTTCGGTTTTTATTCTTTGTGCGGCATTTGGTTCGCCAAGCATTACGATCTCAATCTCAAAGATATCAGTTTAGCTCTTTTGGTAATCGGAATTACCGAAGCCGCCGTCAACTTCGCCACCAACCGCATTATCGGCAAGTTCGGCCACAAGACTACCTTTCTCGGCAGTTTAGGACTGTCCGCACTGATTCTGCCCCTGTTTATTTTCGGAGGGCTCAGCCTTAACTGGGCTGTGGCTTTAATCGCCGTTTTTATGCTGCTGGACCGCATCTATTCGATGGCCTTGGTTATCAGCATGCCGAAGATGTTCCCCATTGAGGGCGATATGACGGCTTTCGGCTCGCTCAACACCCTGACCGCCTGGGGTGCAATGTGCCTCATCGCTTGGCTGCAGGGGCTTTTGGGCGGTTACGGACTGACTTGTTTGGAGGCTATGATCCTGGGCTGTTTCTTTGCGGGCGCGGCCGCTTTGATTTATGTGCAGAAAAAAACGGTGTTTTGAACTGCAATGTCATAAAGTTAAGGCAATAACTTGCTAAAAATGGCACAAGAGCATTTCTGCATTAGGCTTGTAAATGTTTCCTCTGTCATTCTGAGCGCAGCGAAGAATCTTTAGAACAAGTTCTGCATGTTTTCGCTATGCCGGT
>JAFTAM010000042.1 GCA_017458675.1 bacterium | reverse complement strand
TCGGACGCTCGCTTCAGCGCAAAACAAAACCTGTGTATAGCATGTCTGCTTAAAGTATGTTTTTGCTTAAGATGTTGGCGGCGCGGGCTATGTCATTCTTGGCTTCCGCTTTGCCGTCCTGAGAATCCCCTTTGTCATCCTGAGCGAAGGATCTGAATAAATGCCTGCTCTGCATGTTTTCGCTATGTCGGTTTTGTTTTGCACTTCGCTTCGCGCTCGCCGCAGCCGGAGCTCGGACGCTCGCTTCAGAGCAAAACAAAACCTGTGTAATACATGTCTGTTTAAGGACTGTTTTTGCTTAACTGAACGGCAGCGGGCGGTGAAGCTATCAGACTTAATTTTCGCATAAGCGGAATAATTGGCACTTGAATTTGCTGCAGCAGCGCTTTACCTGCGAATTTTACTTATAATATAAAGGAGCCGTATCGCTGCGAATGGTATTGCGCAGCGTAAAACTATTTTGAAGAAAGGGTGGAATACGGTGAAATCGGGTTTTATATACGGTTTATGCGCAATATTGGCGGTATTGGCGCTGGTAATCTGCCTTAACATAAATAAATTTATTCCTGAAGAGTCTGGACCCGGTTCCGGCGGCGGGGCAGCGGCGGAAGAGGCCAAACCAAAGACCGGCATAGAGGAAGAAAAGGAACGGCCGTTCGACTTTACGCTCTCGGTGGGCGAGGAAGCCGGCTCGGCTTTGAAGCTCATCCCACCGGCCGCGGCTGAGACGCTTTCCGGAGGCAGGGCGGAAGAAATTCTGCGCCGTCTGCCGCCTCTGCCGGCGGGCGAAGAGCTGAGCAAAGATTTCAATGTCCGTGAAAAGAGCCTGCCCGCTCCCCGGGGAGGCGAAACCGTCAAGGTTCCTTTTCCGGACCCCGAAGAGCTGAAGGCCATAAACGCTCTGCCCGAAGCTGCGGCGGGGGAAGACAGCGAGCCCGCTTCGCTGCTGCGTTACAGCCCCGAGGGGGAGGTCGGCATGGTTCAGGGGCTGACGCTTTCATTCAGCAAGCCCATGATCAGTCTGCAGGGCGCGGGGGAGAGCCGCGCCAAGGTTCCGGCTTCGATTAAGCCCGAGGTTAAGGGCAGCTGGCGCTGGTTAGGCGCAAAGACGGCGATTTTTGAGCCCGAGGGCCGATATATGCCGATGTCTTCCGAGTATACGGTAAGCGTAGACGCCAATCTGCAGGACGCTTCAGGCAAAAAGATCGATAAAGCCTACAGCTTTAATTTTTCCACCGAGACCCTGAAGGTTATCGACAGATATCCTGCCCCGGGACAGACGACGGGAGCCAGTCCCCTCTTTGCCATGGTTTTCAATCAGAGGGTCGAGGCTGAAAAGCTGCAGCCATTTGTGTCTGTCGATAAGAGCGGCTTATTTAATAAAAAAAAGCTGGCGGCTGCAATGCTGAAATTGGCGGATTTGGATAATTCCGAGGCTGAAGGGGCGTCCGCAATTAAAACCAAGCTTAAGGGCGTGCCGGCGGATCGCTATATTATCTTTAAGCTCGGCGGCGATCTGGAGCCTGACGCTAAATACCGCGTTACGGTGCAGGCCGGTGCGGTATCGGCGGAAGGAGCGCGGAAAACTGCCGATGAGCAGTCCTATACCTTTTCTACCTATCATCCCTTGAAGGTCGTTGATACCAACGGCAGCCTCTTCTGGAAGAGGAATAGTCTGAGCGATAACGACCGCTTTGCTTTGATATTCAACAATGAGCTGGATGTCAGCAAGCTGCCGGCCGATAAGTATATCGTCTCTATCAGCCCGGAACCTAAGGAAATCGTCCATGCGATTTACGGAAGAAGATTCGTAATCAGCGCCGACACTAAGTGCAATACTACCTATAAGATTCGGCTTAATCCGGAAATTACCGATATTTACGGACAGAAGCTAGGCAAGTCCGGAACCTTTTCTTTTAAGGTCGGAGCGCCCGTTCCTTATATGTATGCTCCCGGCTCTGGCGTAAACTTGCTGGACCCCGACAGCAATAAGGTCTATTCCGTTTATACGGCCAATATTAAGAAGCTGAAAGCCAAGCTGTTCAAAGCTGATATAGCTGATTGGCTGAGGTTTAAAGACGACATGCTTCTCAGCAGCGTGAAGAGCATTGAGAGCTATAAGGGCTTAGGCAAGGAGGTCTGGTTCAGGACCATAAACATAGACTGCAGCTCCAATGAACTGACCCAGACCGAGATCGATATTTCCGAAGGCGTTAAAGACGGCGGTTTGGCCATGCTGGTTCTGGAGTACGATCGAGGCAAAGACTGGAAGGAGAACAGCATCGTATGGCTGCAGTCCTCAAATCTGGCTTTGGATACCTATGCCGACAGCAAACATGTTTACGGCGTCGTCACCAACTTAAAGACCGGTTTGCCTCAGGCAGGAGCAAAAGTTTACTTAGGCGGCAAGCATGTTTTAACCGATAAAAACGGCGTCGCGGTTTTTGAGGATGCATTTGCAGACTCTCAAATATATGCCTCGGCCTCCTATAACGGAGATTGGGTCTATAATGTTGAAGGCGTTTCCAAGCGCGATACCTATGACGGTTTCCTTTGGTATGTTTTTAACGACCGCGGTCTTTACCGTCCCAATGAGAAGGTCAGCATTAAGGGCTGGCTGGGCCGTCTGAATTACGGTCCCGACAACAATGCCGAGCTGGTGCGCGAGTCCAAGAATGTTCGCTGGGAATTGAAAGACTCCCGAGACGCCAAGATAAGCGAAGGCAGTCTAACTACCGACGCTTACGGCGGTTTCTCTCTGGAACTGGTTCTGCCGGACAATATCAATCTGGGCGGCTGTCAGGTATATTTTGAGCTTCCCGACGGCAAAGACGCAGATGATTATTGCTTTACTCACCGCTTTGAAGTACAGGAATTCCGCCGGCCTGAATTTGAAGTGACCGCGACAGCTTCAGAACCCGACAACATTATGGGCAAAGACGGTTCGGTGACGGCCAAGGCCTCCTATTTCTCCGGCGGCGGCGTCTCTAACGCCGAGATCGCTTGGAACGCGAAGTCCGCCAAAGCGTTTTACGCTCCTCCGGGCTGGGACGGCTTTGTATTCGGACGCTGGCGTCCGAGCTGGCGCTGCTGGTGGAGCGACGACGAGGAGTCTAAAGGCGTCTCTCATTCGCTGAACAGCGTCACCGACGCTATGGGCAAGTCCACTCTGAATATCAGCTTCGGAAAAAGCGAGCCTCCGGCTCCGGTAAGCATCAATGTGGAAGGCGCCGTTTCCGATCTCAACCGCCAGCGCTGGGCCTGCAATAAGTCGATTATCGTCCATCCCTCAGAGGTCTATATCGGCGTTAAATCCGATATTTACCGATATGCGGAAAACAAGCCCTACGATATTGAGTATATCGTGGCCGATATCGGCGGCAAGGCGGCGGCGGGACGTCCCATTAAGCTGAAATGGGACCGCCTTGAGTATACTTACGACAGCGAAGGTGAACTGACCAAGAGAGTTATGGAGACCTTCTCTGACAGCGCCGTGTCTGAAACTAAGTCCGTTAAGCGCAGCGTTGTCTTCCCGAAGGCCGGTTTATGGCGTCTGACGGCGGAAACTCAGGACAAGGACGGCCGCCGCAGTCAGACGGTTATGGACTTCTGCGCGGGCAGTTTTGCTGCGCCTTTAAATGTTAAAAACGATATCGAAGTTCTGACTCTGATACCGGATAAGGATGAATACGAGCCCGGAGAAACTGCAAAAATCTTAGTGCAGTGTCCTTTCAAGGGCGTGAGCGGCATGTACTGTCTGGCTCGCGACGGTTTTGTCAAAAACGAGCCTTTGAGCATCAATGGCAGCACCGCCGAGCTGAAGATCCCTATCGATTCCAAGTGGCTTCCCAACGTCAATCTGAGCGTTGCGGTCAATGGGCAGAGCGAGCGTCTGGATGCGGAGGGCAGGCCTGTAAAGGGCACGGCGCGTCCTGCCTGCGCCAAAGGCGCTCTGAATCTCAAAGTCTCTCTTAAAGAGAAAAAGCTCGATGTCAAGGTTCGTCCCGACAATGACAAACTGCGTCCCGGCGATACGGCAAAGATCAGCGTTGAAGTTAAGGACTGCGGCGGCAAGCCCGTTCCCGACGCCCAGACAGCCGTTGTGGTGGTTGACGATTCCGTATGGGCTCTTTGCGGTCACGAAATTTCCGACCCTATTTCCGCCTTCTATTGCAGACGTTCCGGAGATATAGCTATCGATCTGCAGAGAGCGACGGTGCTTCTCAACAATCAGAAGCTTAAGCGTAAAAAAGAACTCCGCATATCTTTCGGAGGTGACCGACGGGACAGCGATGAGTCGGACGAAGTAAACTATTCGGCTGCCGGATTAAATGACGAATGCGCCGACGCGCCGGGCAATGTATGCTATTCGATAAAGATGTCCGACGCCGCTCGCGAGGATGCGGCAATGGCGCCGGCAGAGAAGAAAGCCGCTCGGAAGCCGACTTTGGTGCCGTCTTCCAAGCAGGACAACAGTCCTATCGCGGTGCGTTCCAACTTCGACGCGCTGGCTCTGTTTAAGGCGGCCGCCGTTACCGACGCCGCCGGCAAAGCCAGCCTCAGCGTCAAGCTGCCCGACAATCTGACCCGCTATCGCATCGTGGCCGTGGCCGCCGACAAGGAGACGCGCTTCGGCAAGGACGAAAGCACACTGACCGCCTGTCTGCCTTTGATGGTGCGTCCCAACGCGCCCCGGTTCCTCAATTTCGGCGATAAGTTTGAACTGCCGATCGTTCTCCACAACCAGACCGACAAGCCTATGCGGGTCGAGGTGGCGGCCGCCGCTTCCAACCTCAAGTTCAGCGCAGGAAACGGCGCAGTCTGCGAAATTCCCGCCGACAGCCGCCGCGAAGTGCGCCTGCCTATGGAGGCCGATCAGGCCGGCAAGGGCATAGTGCAGATTGCCGCTGTTTCTGGCAGCTATGCCGACAGCCATCAATGCACGATTCCTGTCTATACGCCCTGCACGACCGAAGGTTTTGCGACTTACGGCGTCTGCGACGGAACTAAAACTCTGGTGCAGCCGGTATCACGTCCCAAGGACGCCTACACCCAGTTCGGCGGTCTGGAGATCACCACGTCTTCAACGGCTCTG
This sequence comes from bacterium, assembly GCA_017458675.1. Taxonomy (GTDB): domain Bacteria; phylum Vulcanimicrobiota; class Xenobia; order Xenobiales; family Xenobiaceae; genus RGIG3641. The sequence goes on along the minus strand of JAFTAM010000042.1, from coordinate 10,081 downwards.
CAGGAACTGGCCGACGCGGTCATCTACCTTTACGAGTATCCCTTTGAATGCTCCGAGCAGCTGGCTTCCAAGATCATTGCGGCTTCAGAGCTCTTTGAGGTGCTGAATCAGTTTAAGACCAAGGATCTGCCTTCTGCCAAGGAGGTCAGAGCCCAGACTCAGCGCGATATCGACAGAATGCTGACCCGTCAGGACCGTTCCGGCGGCTTCGGCATCTGGGTCGAGGGCGAGGACGTTCTGCCTTATATCACCGTTCACTGCGCGCAGTCGCTGATTATCGCCAAAAAGCACGGCTATGACGTGCCGCAGGAGAACTATGATCGGGCAATGGACTATCTGCGCAATATCGACAGGCATATCCCTTCCAGCTATTCTCACCTCTATAAGCTGACTGTTGAAGCCTACGCCGACAACGTCCTCTGGCAGGCCGAAAAGGCCGATTACGCCGCGGCTGTATCGAGGCTGAAGAAGGAGAAGATCTCCGAGCTGCCTATCGGCATTCTGGGCTGGTATCTGCCGGTAATCCGCGAGAAGAACGAAGATTTGGCCAGGGAGATACGCCGGGTTCTCAACAACAGCATTTCCGAGACCGCTTCGACCGCCAATATCGGCAAGTTCACCGAAAGCGACGGCTATCTGATTCTGGAATCGGATATGAAGTCTGAGGCTCTGGTTCTCTCGGCTCTGATAGTCGACAATCCCAAGGCCGATATCATTCCCAAGGTCGTCAAGACGCTGCAGAGCGGCAGACGCAGGGGCCACTGGGGCAATACCCACAACAACGCCCATGTGATCATGGCTTTGAATAAGTATTTCAATACTTACGAATCGGTAACGCCCGACTTCATTCTGAGAATGTGGCTGGGCGAGCAGTATGTCGGTTCCCACCAGTATAAGGGTCGGCAGAATATCAACCAGGAAACCTTCGTGCCCATGAATTATGTAGGCGACAACGTCAGCATGATTCTGGACAAGCAGGGTCAGGGGCGTCTCTATTACCGTCTGGGTCTGAGCTACGCTTTGAAGGATCTGGCGCCCAAGGCTTTGGAGGCCGGCTTCACGGTGGCCCGCACCTATGAGGGCGTCGACGATCCCAAGGACGCCGTACAGCAGCCCGACGGAAGCTGGAAGTTTAAGCTGGGAAGCCGCATCCGCTGCAAGACGGAGATGGCCGCTCCCGCCCGCCGCGCTCATGTGGCTTTGGCTATTCCTATTCCTGCCGGCGGCGAGATACTCAACGGCGCTTTGAAGATGACCGAGAGCCTGCCGGAAACGGAGAAGCATCAGTACAGGGATTGGTGGTGTTGGAGGCCGACTTGGTTCGATCATCAGAACCTGCGCGACGAGAGAGCGGAAGCCTTCCGCCTGATTCTGCCGGCCGGCAAGTACGACTATTCCTTCATTTTCAGAGCCACGGTCCCCGGCACGTTTGTCGTGCCGCCCGCCAAGGCCGAAGAGATGTATTCTCCGGAGACCTTCGGACGCAGCGAAGGCGTCAAGGTTGTAATTAAATAACGGCCTTCGCCTGAGTCTGCCAAGACGGAAACCTCTTATGTTCATCTGAGCATGAGAGGTTTTTTTATGGATGCGTGCTTTGCCGCCCTGAGCTTCCCCTTTGTCATCCTGAGCGAAGCGAAGGATCTAAATAAATGTCTGTTCTGCATGTTTTTGCTATGTCGGTTTTGTTTTGCACTTCGCTCCGCGCTCGCCGTAACCGGAGCTCGGACGTTCGCTTCAGAGCAAAACAAAACCTGTGTAAAGCATATCTGCTGAACGCCTGTTTTTGCTTAAGATGTCGGCGGCGGTATGCAGCCCCTTCTTGTGCCTGGTTCAGCTTATGGTTTAGGCAGGAAAAGAATGTCGGATTAAGGAATTTTTAATAGTTATGATAAACAGAGTTCTTCTTTTAGTTATGGATGGCTGCGGCGCCGGTACTGCCCCCGACGCCGAGCTTTTTGGTGATGTGGGCGCGACTCGCGGCAATACGCTGGTAAACGTAGCCAAGGCGGTGGGCGGTCTGAGTATTCCTACTCTGCGCTCCTTCGGACTGGGCAACGCTCTGCCTTTAGAGGGCGGCGAGCCTCTGGCCGAGCCTGTTGGGTTTTACGGACGTCTGCGCGAGCAGTCCCTGGGCGGCAAGGATACCGTTACCGGCCACTGGGAGATGATGGGCGTCACCGTTCCCAAGGCTTTCCCGACCTATCCCGACGGCTTCCCGGCGGATTTGGTGGCCGAATTTGAGAAGAGGATCGGCATAGGCGTTTTGGGCAACTATCCCGCTTCCGGCACCAAAATTATTGACGATTTAGGCCCCGAGCATATGGCCACCGGCAAGCCTATTCTTTATACCAGCGCCGACAGCGTCTTCCAGATCGCCTGCCATGAAGAGATCATTCCTATCGAGCGTCTGTATGAGATCTGCCGCATCGCCAGAGAGATTCTGGTCGGCGATCACGGCGTGCAGCGCGTCATCGCCCGTCCCTTTGAAGGCAAGCCCGGCTCCTTCCGCCGCACCGAGAGGCGCAAAGATTTTCCCATCTGCCCTCCGGAAAACATGATCGATCGTCTGGCCGCTAAAGGCATAAAGTGCGCCGGCGTGGGCGTAGTTCCCGAGGTCTTTGACGGCAGAGGCTTCGCCTGGAAGAAGCGCACCCAGACCAACGAGGACCACTTCAAGGCCACTCTGGAGGCCATGGACAGCGACTGCCGCTTCATCTTCACCAACTTTGAAGATTTCGACATGCTCTACGGTCACCGCCAGAACGCTCCCGGCTTTGCCAAAGCGCTGGAGACTTTTGACGGTTACTTAAAGACCATCGTCGATAAGATGGGCCCCGACGATCTGGTGATGCTCACCGCCGACCACGGCAACGATCCCACCAGTCCCAGCACCGATCACTCCCGCGAATACGCTCCCATTCTGGCTTATTCCAAGTCCCTGAAAGGCGGCGTGAATTTAGGAGATCGCCAGACCTTTGCCGATATCTCCGCCACCATAGCCAAGGTGTTCGGCGTAGAGCCCATGGCCATAGGAACTCCCTTCTTCTAAGCTTTTAGAATCAGCGCTGAATTAAAAAAGGCTCTCGGCTGCAGACTCAGGTCGGCGGAGGAGAGCTTTATTTTTTGTTTATTGCCGTCGGCGGCGGTATTATATCTTTTACATTAAAGCTCCTTCGCCGGACGCTCATTGACCGGCTCAGGATGACAAACACTCTGTCATTCTGAGCGCAGCGAAGAATCTATATGTTTTCGGCCGCCTCGTTTATTCTTTCGGCTAAGTAGTCGTCAAAGGAACCGTATTCATCTTCGGCATATCCGTCTTCCCATGAAACGACCTTATAAGAGCTGCAGTCTATGCAGTAAAGCCATTCATCGCAGTTTTCAATTACAACAAAGCTTTGGGGGAGACCGTATCTGCGATATTCCAGGGTTGTCTCCAGAAATATCATACGTCCCGTTAAACCGACTCCCAAAGTGTCAATGCCGCCGATGCCGCCGTGCCCGAACTCTTTAAGGAAGGCTATATACTGCTGCGGAAGCTTTACGTTAAGGGTCTGCTCTGCAGCAGCAATTACTGCGTCGCTGACCTCCGCATGAGTAAAGTCTCCCTTGACTTCGTACTTTTTTATCAAATTACGTATTTTTTCTGTCATGATACCTGTTATTTTTTGTATGATGACAGAATTTGTTTACAAAATATTTTCAGATTTGGAATATCGTTGAGTATGACTTCCCATGTAATGGTATGATCAACTGTTCCATAGCGATGCGCGACAATATTCCGCATAAGTTTTATTTCCCGCCACGGTATTTCGGAATGCCCGCTTCTGAAATCATCGCTGAGAATTCCGACTAATTCACCGATTTGAAGAATACACAATGCAATAGCATTGTGATATACCTTGTCCTCAAGAAAAAGCTTTTGATCCTGGCCGAAGCGTTCAATAGTTTCATCTATCTGATCGCAGTAATCTATAATATGTATTAAAATACCGGCGTCTCTGTCACTTACGTTCATAGAGCAGGATCTCCTCAGGTTTAATTGTTTCCAAAAATCGGCTGTCCATGCCTTTTGTAGAAATAAGGTCGACCTTTTTTCCAAGTACGTCTTCAAGCTCTGCTATAAGGCTGGCAAACTGAAGACCGCGTATTGCGCCCTTATCAATGCGCAGGTCAATATCGCTGTGTTCTGTAGCTTCGCCGCGGGCATAGGAACCGAATAAAAAAATACGCTCTGCTCCATACTGTTGTGCAAGCGGCGTTATAACTTGCTTTAGTTCATTAATTGAATTCATGAATTTCCTCTATTTGTGAAGCAATGAACTAATATGAAAATAATTATGTTATTTTGCAAAAAAAACAGTTAACGTCTATATGACCTCTTTGCCGTTTTCTGTTACTTTTGAAGACAAATTATGATATGTTATTTCAAATAAACTTCCGTCGTCAGCTTTTCTGAACAGGATGCTGTAAAATTCCTCATAGTTTTCGTCGGTCTCTTCTAAACAGTTATCAGATTCATAACAGGTATCGTAACAGGCCTGCACTGATTCCTCCCCCATGGTCAGCGTATATATTGCCCGGGGATGTTTGCGCACATATCTCAGCAGCGCTGCGAATCTGCCTTGTTCCTGAGGTTTCAGCATCTTTTTTGATCCTGTTTTTTATCCGGTGCAGCGGAGTTTACTGCGGTAACTCGGGCTTGTCGGGGGCCGGCGGAGGAGGAGCTACGTTCAGTATGCCCTCGTCCGGATTATCTTCCTCTTCTTCGGTGTAAACTTCGGGCTGCTCCTCTTCGTCTTCACTTAAGCTCTGAGTCTGGACAGGCGCGGCGGGCGGCTTGGCTTCGGCAGGTTGCTTATTGTTGGCTTTGGGATAGCTGTCGGATTCTGTTTTAACAGCGGCGGGCGAGGGAGTCGGGGTCGGCTTGGCGGCGGCCGGAGGCGCCGGCTTGGGAGAGGGAGAGCTTGTTGGCGCCGGTTGGGCGGTCTGCTTGTTCGAAGGAGCGGAAGCCGCCGGCTGCAGAGGCTCTGCGGCGCTGATTTTGCCTATATTCTTTTCGGAGAAGGAGTCAAAGTCGCTCTTAATTATCTTATCGTAAGCTTCGGTCAAAACGAAGCCGTTGACGGGCTCAAAGGGAGCGTTGTAAATATCGACGCTCGACCATTTCCTGGAGAAGTTGAAGACCTGACTCTTTAAGTTATCGGAATTGCGCACCTGATTGGCTTTGTCAATACTGTAATAAACTAAGACTGAACTTGTTAATTTATTTTCCAGGAGACTTTCGGAGAGTTTATCCTCTCTGATTTTGTTGCTCCCTTGAATTATCGTATAAAGGGTGTTGCTGTCGGGATGACTGCCGCTTATGCTTTTGGCGCAGTTGAACCACAGGTTCAGGAAGCGCTTTAATTTGCCGAGCTTTTCCGGACTGATCTGTCGGTTGTATACCAGCAGATAGATGTCCGGGCCGACGCTTGAATTTAAGTCGGTTTGTGTAAATCGGCTGTTAAAATGATGCTTGGCGGAATCTTTGTCGGTTACGGCAATGTCTATTTGTCCGCTCTGCAGCTTTTCGCCGATATTTTTAATATCGGAGATCGGCAGACGCTTGCAGTAGCCGTATTTGCTGATAATTGAAGGGTTAGTCAGAGCTTCCACGGAGGTATATTCGCCGGGCGTGCCGGGAATGTAAGCCATGACGCCGGGTTTATGGGCCGAAGAGGAACTGTAAAGCGCCGCTTTGGGCGATGCGTCTTCGTAGAGAGGCAGAACCAGACCCGGAGCAAAACCGCCGGGAGCGGAGCCGGGGCGGAAATAGGGCAGGCGTTTGACCAGCTGCTGCGTTTGAACGATGGCTGCGTCGGTCAGGCCGGATTCCAAAGCCTCCAATGCTTCACGATCGTTGGCAAAATGCTGAGGAATAAGTCTTAAATTGTTGGTGGCCCCGTTCTTTTCGACCACATAGACCAGGCTGCTGCCCAGGCTGTCGGTTATGCCTATACTTAGAGTGATCTCGGCGCCGGGTTCGGGTTTAAGCTGTGAGAGTTTGCTGATCTGCGCGCTTCTCATATAGTACCGAACGCCGAAGATGACCGCGGCGATCAGCAGGCCCGCTGTTATTAGTATGAAAAAGAGGCAGGTTCCTCGACAGCGATTTTTCAACATATTAATCTTTCCGATTCAACTGTTCCTGAACTACCTTTATGGCCGCCTCCGACCATATGCCGATTACGGACGAAGCCTTTTGTCCGCAGCTGAAAACCTGCTGAGGAGAGTCGGCGGCCTTGATGGCGTTTAAGATTTCCTTCAGCTCTGCCGTCGATTTTTTGTAGATTTTCAGAGCTTCGGTCTCCTGGGCTGCCGCAGCTATATTTTCAGTTATCTGCACGGCGGTCACGATCTGATTGGCAAGCTTTTGCCAGGTGTCCTGCTGCTGCGGTTTATTGCTGAGCTCTACGACGCTGCCTGCAACTTCTTTAAATTGCAGCAGCTTCTGCAAAATATTATTGTCGGTATTAAAATTGTTTATGTCCATGTCGGTGCGGCTTTCCGGGGGAAAAAATTTTTGATAATTTAAATCGGCAAATATATTCAGCCTTTTGTGCAGGCTTCGCAGGGATTGGCAATCTACCTTTTTATTGAGGAAGTCTTCATAGAGCTTGTAAAAGGCCAGCAGGTTGTTGCGGACGGCTTTGCGGGCGTAATTGGCATGCTGCCCTATAGAAAGCATCAGCGGCCAGTCTTCGGCTTGAACCATTAAGAGAAAGCGCAGAGCCTGATTGATGGACTCCTGCATTTCTTCGGTCTGTTCAGGAGCGTAAGCCATCCTTTTGAAGCATTTATGCGCCAGACCCAGGCTGCGGAAAATCCAGTCGTTGCTGTAATTTATCCAGCGCGACATAAAACCGCCGTCCAGCCAGGCGCCGGAATTGGGGACGGCAGAGGGAAGGCTTTGGGCGTATTTTTGAGCGTAAGCTTCGGGAGTAATCAACTGCAGGTCGGGATCGGCGTCAATTAAACGAAGGGTCTTCTCCAGCCATTTGCAGCCTTCGTACCAGTTGAGTCCGAAAAATTCGGCGTTGAGGCTGAGCGTCAGCAAGGGCGGACAGGCGTCTGAAACAGGAATTTGACCGAACTGGCGCTTTCGGCTGTTTATAAAAGCCTCGGCATGGTATTCTGCCAGTTCCAGAGCGTTCTGCATCCGGTAAATGTCAGAGCCGTCAGTAAGGCCGCTGCAGTGATATTTCAGCCCTGCGGCGGGACGCTCGGAGGTAAAGGGGGCAAAAGAGCTCAAATCCAGCTCCGGCATATCGTCGCTGAGATCCCGGCTGCTGCAGCGGTAAGGAAAATCGGTATAATAGCCGCTGCCGCTCCATACTTCGACGCAGGCGCTCATGTCGTTGGGAAAAAATACGAGCCCGTCTTCGCTTTTAAAGGGACGGCAGGTGGAACCGCCGATATAGGGGACGGCTCCGATGGCGGAAGACACGGAAATATGGGTGTATTTTATGCCGGCTTTATGCAGAAGATGCTCTAAACCAGGAATGAAGGCGCATTCCGGGAGCCAGAAATCCGCGGGGCGGAAGCCGAAATACTTGTTGAAGGTATCTAAACCTGTTTCTATCTGGATGCGGCAGAGTTCCGGCTCGGCCGAAAGCAGCGGCAGCACGGCGGACGAGGCGCAGGTGGTGATCAGACTTAGCGCTCCTGCTTTGTGCAGATCGGCGAAGGCTTTGATAAGATTACATTTATAGACCTCGGTATATTTGTGCCGCCAATATTTCGTCTCCCGGCGATAGTGCTCAAGCAAAGCGGAAATATCATGCTCGAACATGCAGCGCGCCGCCTCTTTTTCTATGAGCTGCAGCTTGTTGTCAATGTATTGCAGAAAGCGTTCCTGAAGGTCTTTGTCGTTAAGAAGTTCTAATAAGGTCGGAGATAATGATAATACAACGGGAGTATTAATATTTTCATTATTAAGACGTTCAAAAACGTCTAAAAGAGGCAAATAACTTTCTAAAATCTGAGCAAAAAACCAATACTCTTCAGGGGCAGGCTTAGAGGAGGCGCTTTTAAGATAAGGCGAGTGGGCGTTGAGAACTACAGCGAAATAATTATTTGCGGAAACGTCAGGCTCTGTCATTTATTTTTCACCGTTTACAGAGCTTCTGCCCATTTGCTTGTCCAGAGCGTTGGTGAGCTGCTCTAAATTTAAATAGGGATTATCCTCAGTTATAGATTCGCATGACTGCGTATTCTTCAGGCGAGTATAAAAAGGCATGACGGCTTGAACGGGATTGTGAGGCACGGTTTCGTTGTCAAAATAATTGAGGGGCAAATTATCTCTGTTTGAATGCCTGAGCCGTCCTTCAAGGCGAGGCAGAACCGCTTCCTGAGAGGCGCGCACCCTGCCCGTGGACATGAATACGGCGGAGCTGCTTATAATAGGAAGAAAAGTTAAATCTTTGCCACAGTATCCTAGCAAGCCTATGAAATTTATATGAGCGGGCATCTTCTTGTGATATTCCGGGAGTTGCAGATATATGGACTGCCCGGGACCGCTTACGTCGTAAATACAGAAGTTGTCGGTATTAGGCATAAATATCAATTTAACGGCCAAGCGGCTGGAACTGAAGCGTTCTTCTCCCCACAGGCCCGCGGCTAAATTCTGATGCTCATAGGATATATTCCAGCCTGCGTATATCTGCTGTGAGTTTACAGGCATCAGCATGAAGATGTCTTCTGTAAAAATATCCGGCAGATCGTTGGGCTGCCCCTGTCTGGAAAAAGACCAGGGAAACATATGAGAACTTCGGTGCAGCATACTGTTTTAAATTTTAAATTTTATCAGCTCAGGTTCCTGCTTTTCGGTAAATATCTCCCCATTCGCACATGGAATCTAAAATGCTGATTAGGGATTTCCCTTTTTCGGTAAGGCTGTATTCGACTTTCGGCGGAATCTGAGGATATTCTCTGCGATAGAGAAGTCCGTCGCGCTCCAGCTCCTTTAACGATAAACTCAAAGTTTTATAAGATATAGAGCCAAGATATCTTTTCATCTCATTGAAGCGGACGGTTTTAAACTCCATCAGAGTATACAGTATAGGCATTTTGTATTTGCCGTTAATCAGCGAAAGGGTATAGCTGAAGCCGGTCTCCGCGAAATTTTCTGCCGAAATGCATCTGTAGTCCATTATGATTGTACTTTCCTTTAGGTTAGTATATTACTTCAATGTGCGTACTTGCGTATTTTTCATTCTTCTTGATAGAATAGCCGAAAGCATTGTCTTTGCCAATATAATATCGGAGGCCGATTGAGATGAGATCTGAAATTAAAGAGTATACCAGGGTTAAAGAGGCGGCTTTAAAGTTTGTGAAAAGCGTAGCCGAAGGCAACAGCGCGTATGCCAAAGAGCTTTTTGTCGATGAAGCCGTTCTGTTCGGATATCTGGACGGGAAATTAGAACATGGCTCTATTGAACAGTTTTACCGCAATGTAGATACCGTAGCGGCCGGCGAGAATTTTGAAGCGCGTGTGGATATTATTGCCCTGGAAGAAACTGTGGCCGTGGTGCGCGTATTGGAAGAAGGCTGGGGAGGCCGCATTGATTTTACCGATTTTCTTTTAATGCTGAAAATAGACGGCGAATGGAAATGCGTAGCCAAAGCCTATAATCAGAATTCAAATACTGTTAAGAAAGATTGACGGCTTAGAAAATTCGGAAGCTTATGACTGTCTGCCTCCTGAAAATGGCGCAGGCAGTTTCTTTTGCCGCTTTAGTCCTTCCGGGTGCGGCCGAGAATCGTCAAGCATGTTCTGCGTGTTTTTGTTATGTCGGTTTTATTTTGCGCTTTATTCCGCGGCGAAGCATCTGGCTGCCGCTGAACAAAGATCCTTCGCCGCAGGCTCAGGATGACGGAGCGCAGCTCATGCTGAGGGAGCGCAGGCTCATGCCGAGGGAGCCGCATGTCATGGAGAGCGAAGCGAAGAATCTTTCAAGTCTGTTTACGCATTGTCGGTTTTGTTTTGCACTTCGCTCCGCGACTGCGCTCCGTTCGGATGCTCGCTTCAGAGCAAAAC
>JAFTAM010000041.1 GCA_017458675.1 bacterium | reverse complement strand
TCTCCTCCGGCAGCAGCGCCGAAACTAAATAAAATTTCTAAGGGTTTATGCGCGCCGCCGTTTGCGCTACAATAACCACAATGCATCTGTTATGCTGTTTTCTGATATTTTAACTAACTGCGGATAACTGTATGAAAGAGAATTTTAAAAATTTTATAAGCGGCGTCATACAAAAATCAGGTTTAAAAGCCTTTCAGGATGAAAAACCGGAAGACATTTTGAAGGAATGCCTGGATAATGACGCTTATAAAAACGCTCTTGATTTGATCGTCAAAAACAGTCTTGCCGATAAGGTTTCTGCCGAGTTAGCCGGCGGAACGCCCGCAGACAAAGCTGCCGCCAACGTTTTGGAGCAGCTTGACGGTTCCGTACGCAAAAATGCATATATCAAAGAAGCTTTAGATGTCTTTGCCGAAGCAGCCGTCCGTCAGTCTGAGGGTCCCTGCCCCGATACGGCCTTGCCGGGCAGCGATATGAAGGCAGAAATCTGCGCCGGAGCAAACGAAAGCGGCGTCATCGCCGATAATGAAAGCGGCGCGCAGACAGAAGGCCTCCTTAAATACGCAGTAAACACACGGGCTTTAATTGCCGTACTGATCGCAGCGGCAGCATGCTTCGGAGCATATTTTGCCGTAAATTATTTTAAGGGGACGTCTGTTTCAACAAGCAATACAAATCAAAGTATTTCCGTAAATAATGACGACTACTGTATGCCGCCGCCCAATATACAAGGCAAAAATGTTTCCGATAAAGTCTTTTGGGCTGTCAACGCCGACAAATGGGGCGCTTACGATAAAAATGCAGAGCTGACCGACGTAATAATTCCAGACAGCGTAACCTCCATCGGCCATAGGGCCTTCAGAGACTGCGTCAATCTGAAGAGAATTCAGATTCCTGACAGCGTCGCCGAGATCGAAGATTTTGCCTTCAGGGACTGCTCCAGCCTGGAAAGCGTCAAAATACCCAAAAAAGTTGCCTCGATAAAGAAATGTACATTTCACAACTGTACCAGTCTGAAAGAGGTTATTCTTCCCGAAGGCTTAACCCACATAGGTCACGCCGCCTTCAGAAACTGCTCTGCTCTTGCCGAAATCGTCATTCCCGACAGCGTTGTCACTATGGATGCCAACGTCTTCCTGCAGTGCGCTTCTTTAAAGCGCATAACTTTCAGAGGCAAGGTTTACACCGACTACGACGAGTTTAATAACGATATTACCAAGATGAACGGCAAATACGTCTGCGTCTGGGGCGGCGAAAGAATTACCGACGCAGTAGTTCCTGACGGCATAGCAGCCATAGACGCAGTCGCTCTTTACCGCAGCGTTAATCTCCAGAGCGTCAAAATACCGGACAGCGTCACTTCAGTAAATGACAGCGCTTTTAAAGACTGTTACAGAATAAAAAACATAAAGCTTCCGGATAGCGTAGCCTACATAGATAAGCGGGCCTTTGAGGATTGCTCCAGCCTCAGCAGCGTAAACATACCTGAAGGCGTCGCCGCTATAAAGGAGCATACCTTTGCCAACTGCTATAAATTAGATAATATTGTTATTCCTGAAAGCGTAACCTACATAGGCGACTGCGCATTTTTCAACTGCAGCAGCCTGAACAGCCTGGTCATTCCCAACAGCGTCGATTTCATAGGCACATGTGCATTTTGGAGCTGTAAGAATTTAAAAAGCATTGTGATTTCAGATAATGTACACTATATAGGCAAAAATGTATTTGAATTCTGCAATAATTTAAATAGCATAACTTATAAAAATAAGACTTACAACTCCGCTAAAGCCTTTTTTAAAGCAGCTAAAAGCGATGGTGTTACTATAGAATAACGAATTAAAACTGTATCAGAGAAATATTCATTAAATTACTCATGGGCATACGAAATTATTCATCAATAACCTGTCGCTTATCAGCGATTAGCTCGGTTTAGTTTTTTGTCAAAAATTATGCAGGCTGAAAAATTAACAGACCAGAGAAGCTCTCTACCCCGTATAAATACGAAAAATTGCCATAAAAAAATTTTTTTAGGATTTATATATTTACTAATTTGTATTATAATTATCATGTTGCAAAATGTGTGAATTTTCATAATCTTTTGGATTGCGGCGGATATTTTTTATGGAAGATAGTTTTAAAAGCTTTATAAGCAAAGTTATTAAAGAATCGGGCCTAAAAGCTTTTCAGAATGAAAAGCTCACAAAGCGTTTAAAAAAGCGCCTGAATAACAGCGCTTATAAAAACGCCCTGGATATTATCGTTAAAAATAAGCTTGCAGAGAAGACGGCGGCGGAATTAGCCGAGGGAACTTCTAAAGAAAAAGCCGTTGAAAATATTTTAAGCCGGCTTGACAGCTCCGCGCGCGAAAACGAAGACATTAAAAATGCTTTAGAGCTTTTTGCGGACGCCGCTGCCGTAAATAAGACAGAGAGTCCCGCTCCCGAAAAAGCTGCGGAAAAGAGCGCTGCGCAGCCGGAAGAGAACGTCGATATCGACGATGAAGAAGACGGCGACGACGAAGATGATGACGAAGATGATGAAGAAAACAGCGCTGAGCACAAGAAAAATACTCGCGTTTTTCTTGCTATTTTAGTCATATTTGTTATATGTTTCGGCATATTTTTAGCTATAAACAAATCTAAAAATGCGATTGACTCTACCAATATTGACAAAATAGGCACTAAAGTTACCGTAACTGCAACTAAAACTGCTGAGCCTGACAGTCCAAAGCCAACTCATACAGCCGCTGTGAATGAAATAGTCAATATCCATCCTGTTACAGGCGACGGAAAAGGATTTATAGCTGTTGACGCCTGCAAATGGGGAGCTTACGAGGGCAATGAGAAACTTATCGACGCCATTATTCCCGACGGCACAACCTTAATAGCCAACGCGGCCTTTAAAGACTGCACCAATTTGAAAAGCATAAAGATTCCCAACAGCGTTACCTCTATTAATAACAGCGCCTTTAAAGGCTGCACAAATCTGAGTGAGATAGAAATACCCGACAGCGTTGTTTTTATCGATGATCTGGCTCTCATTAACTGCAAGAGCTTAAAGAAAATTAAAATTCCCAAAAATTTAACCGCTTTAAAATTAGCGACATTTAAAGGCTGCTCATCCTTAACCGAGATAGAAATTCCCGACAGTGTAAAATCTGTCGAAGGCAATGTTTTCTGGCGCTGCACCTCTTTAAAAAGCATAACCTTCAGAAATAAGGTATATACCGATCCTACGGAATTCAATGAAGCGGTAAGCAAGCTCAATAAAAAATATGTATGCGCCTGGGGGGGCGACGACGTAACTGATATAACCGTTCCCAAGGGTGTAACCGCCATAGGCAACAACGCATTGTACGACTGCACAAACCTTAAGAGCGTTAAGATTCCCGAAGGCGTTAAAACTATAGAGACCTGCGCTTTCAGAAACTGTCCGAAGTTAGTCAGCATAAACATTCCCGAAAGCGTTGCCGTTATAGAAGAACTGGCCTTTGAAAACGCTTCCAGCCTGCAAAGCATAGACCTTTCCAAGGTAAAATCTGTAGGCGCAAGCGCATTCAGAAACTGCTCTGCTTTAAAGGACGTTAAACTGTCAGAGAACCTCAGCTATATAGATGAAAATGTATTTGCGGATTGCGGCAGCCTCAGTAGCGTGACGATACCCGGCAAAGTCTCCGTCATTAATAACTGTGCATTTCTCAACTGCTCAAATTTGACCAAAGCAGTAATGTCAAACAGCGTTGTCTCTATTGGGACCTGCGCCTTTTGGCACTGTCCGAAGCTGAGCGAAATCGTTATATCAGACAAGGTTAACTATATAGGCTCAGGCGCTTTTGATTTTTGCAATTTTAAAAAGATTACCTACAATGGCAAAACGTATTCATCCCTAAAAGATTTTTATAAAGCTGCGGAAAGCAATAACGTCACCGTAGAGTAATATTTCTGCTGCCGCCCTATTAATTCGGCGGAGGCTATCGCCTCCGCTGAGAGATATTTAAAAACTTTCAAATGGCCTGACGGCTGAAGCGTTGGGCCATTTATTTTTATAGATACGCATCTAAATATGGCTTCTGTCATTTTTTTTGCGAAAAACAAACCGAGAACAGTAATCTGACGAAATAATATGGAAGAAGAAAATAAAAACAATGGCAAGCCCGCCGACGGACAAATAGGCCAGGAAGAAAGCGTTCAGGGCTCATACCGTGCAGAAAGCAAGCGCAGGCCCCTTTATCTCATAGCAGCGCTGCTGACTGTCTGCTTTTTGGGATATTTAGCTGCAAACCGTTTTACGGCCGCTCCCCCGCCCGCGAATTCGCCGCAGATCAATGCCGAAGTAACAAAACAGGAGCATGGCGCCGGCAGCGGAGCATTTATAGCTGCCGACGCGGAGAAATGGGCCGCTTACAATAATAATCAAGAAATAACAGAAGCGATTATTCCCGACGGAGTCGCTTCCATCGGCCATGAGGCGTTCAGCGGCTGCGTCAATTTGAAGAGTGTTCAAATCCCCGACAGCGTCGTTAACATAGAAGATTATGCCTTCAGCGGATGCTCCGGTTTAGAAAGTATTAAAATACCTGATAAAGTAACCTCTATAAAGGAATGTACATTCAGCGACTGCAAAAACTTAAAAGAGATAATTATTCCCGACAGCGTTACTCATATAGGTGATTCTGCGTTCAGAAACTGTCCGGCTTTGACTGAAATAGTCATTCCCGAAAGCGTTGCTCATATGGAAGCCAACGCCTTTCTGCTATGCACTTCTTTAAAGAGAGTAACCTTCAAAGGCAAAGTATACACTGACTGCAATGAGTTAAATAACGACGTCAGCAAACTAAACGGGGAATTTGTTACCGTTTGGGGCGGCGAGAATATTACCGACGCAGTAATACCGGACGGAATGACCGCTATAGGGGCCGTGGCATTATTTAACAGCACAAAATTAAAAAGCGTAGTAATACCCGACAGCGTAACTTCAATATATAACAGCGCATTTAAAGACTGTCCCGGCTTAAGAAGCATAAAGCTTCCGGAAGGCGTAACTTTTATAGATAAACGCACCTTTGAGAACTGCTCAAACTTAAACAGCGTCAACATTCCGGAAGGCGTCTCCGCTATCAAGGAATTTACTTTTTTTAATTGCTGCAGTTTAAAAAGCATCGAATTTCCTAAAAAATTAACCTCTATAGGCGAAAGCGCATTTTTTAACTGCTACAGCCTGAAGAAGCTGTCAATTCCCGACAGCGTTACTCATATAGGCACATCTGCATTCGGCTGCTGCTCCGGTTTACAAGAGGTCGTAATGTCAAACAAAATAACTTCTATAAGCAAAAATGCCTTTGACTTTTGCTTTGATTTGAAAAAGATAACCTATAAAGAAAAAACTTACAGTTCTTTGGAAGATTTTTATAAAGACGTACAAGCTAACGGCGCTGCGGCAGAGTGACACTTTGTTCGATCCGGCAGGTTATAGTCATAATATTGATATTGCCGGGCATTTGCGTTACAATTTAGATGTATATGCTTTTTATTACAAGCCGGCAGTAAATTATATGGAAAAAGCTTTTAATATTCAAAATGAGCAAAAAGCTGACGATGCGCAAAACGAAACTATAGACGCTGCACAAGATGTCAGCCCTGCAAAAGCTCGGCGCAGCCGCCTTTTTATTATATTATTCTCTTTGTTCGCCTTATGTCTGCTGGGATTTTTAATCGTCAGAAATTCTGAAGACAGTACAGCCAGTCAGGAAAATATCACCGCCGCCCCGACACGGCAGCACGAATCAGAAGAAAAATCACAAGGCAGCTCCGAAGCCTTCATAGCTGCAGACGCTGACAAATGGGGAGCTTATGAGGGAAACAAGGAACTGACCGAGGTAATAATTCCTAAAAGCGTTCAATCTGTAGGTCACAGTGCGTTTATCGACTGCGTAAATATAAAGAGTCTGACTATTTCTGACAGCGTTGCATCCATAGACGACTATGCTTTTACAAATTGCTCCGGCCTGCGAAGCGTAGAACTTCCCGACAGCGTAACCTCTATAGGAATTCGTTCATTCAAAGACTGCAGCGCTCTTACCAGAATTATTCTTCCCGACAGCTTAACTTCTATAGGCGTATGCGCGTTTCAATCCTGTACCGCTTTGACAGATATAGTTATACCTAACAGTGTAAAATCTGTCAGAGCCAACATTTTCTGGGGATGTACTTCCCTAAAAAGCGTAACCTTTAAAGGCAAAGTTTACACGGACTGCAGCGAACTCAATAACGACATATGCAGATTTAATAACGGAGCGTTTGCCTGCATTTGGGACAGCGATACAAAGGAATTGACCGTTCCTGACTATGCGACTTCAATCAGCGATCGCGCCTTTTTTGACAATCCTAAACTAACTAAGCTGATAATTCCTGACAGCGTTGTTTCTATTGAAGTTAAAGCTTTTAAAGAGTGCAGAAATTTAAAGAGTGTAAAAATTCCTGACAGCGTTGTGTTTATCGGCGACAGCGTATTTGAAAATTGCGCAGGTTTAAGCAGCATCGAAATTCCCCGGAGCATTACCGCTATCAGCCAGTGTACCTTTAAAGGCTGTTCAAGCCTGAATGCTGTAGAAATTCCCGACAGCGTTACCTCTATCGGCGCCAATGCCTTTGAAGAATGCGCCAATTTAAAAAAGATAATAATTCCATGCAACGTTACTGCCATAAGCGACTGCATGTTTTTCAAATGCCCTAATTTGGAAGAAATCAACATACCGGACAGCGTTACTTCGATTGGCGGCTCCGCATTTTGGAGATGTACGGGTTTAAAAAGCATAGTAATCCCTAACAGCGTCGTATCTATAGACAAAAATGCGTTTGAGTTCTGTACCGGCTTAACTGATATCGTTCTCTCCGATAATTTAAAAAACATAAGCAATTCTATTTTTAAAGGCTGTTCAAATTTGAAAAAGATATCCTACAAAGGTAAAATATATACGTCTCCGAAAGCTTTTTACCAAGCGGCCCAGGATTACGGTGTAACAGTAGAGTGACTGATTTTATGTATAAAAGTAAAAAAACATACATTCTTACGATAACGTTAATCATATTTATCGTTTGTTTAGGCGGATATTGGCTCGTTAACCGCATGCAGACTAATCCGGCAGATTCAAAGAATACGGCTGTAAAAACAGGAACGCAGAATCAATATATACCGAATCTTCAGGAAGATAAATTTGAAAACGGTGTTTTCATCGCTGCCGACGCTGACAAATGGGGCGCTTATGATGGCAGATCAGATTTAACGGAAGCTGCAATTCCGGACAGTATTACATATATTGGACATAGTACGTTTAAAAACTGCGTTAATTTAAAGAGCATTATCATCCCCAATAGCGTCATCCGGATAAAAGATTATGCTTTTATACACTGTACCGGCCTAAAAAAAGCAGATATTCCTGACAGCGTAATCTCTATCGGCGGTCGGGCCTTCAAAGACTGTACCAGCCTGACTGAAGTAACAATTCCCGACAGCGTTGCCTTTATCGGCATCGGCGCATTCAAAGGCTGCAAAAGCCTGACCGAAGTAGTCATTCCCGACAGCGTAAAGACTATCAACGCGAACATTTTCTGGGGCTGCACTTCGCTTAAAAGCGTAACCTACAAAGGAAAAGTTTTTACTGATTATAACGAATTCAACAATTATGTAAGCAAACTGAGCGGCACATGCGTCTGCGCCTGGAAAGGAGAGGCCTTAATTGACGCGGCGGTGCCGGAGGGTTGTACGGCTATCGGCAAAAACGGTTTTTATGACAGCAAAAGCTTAAAAAGCGTTGTTATCCCTGACAGCGTCACTTCTATTGAATACGAAGCTTTTCAAGACTGCCCCTCTTTAGAAAGCATAAATATTCCTGATAAAGTCACCTATTTAGGCGAAAGCGTATTTGAAAACTGCGCCTCTTTAACCAGTATTAAAATCCCACAAAGCATTACCGCCATAAATGAACGCACCTTTAAAGGCTGTTCGGGTCTGCAAAAAATTGAAATTCCCGACAGCGTTGCTTCTATAAGCAAAAACGCATTTGAAGACTGCTTCAGCTTGCACAGCATAAACATTCCCGACAAGATCACCGCAATAAGCGACTGTATGTTTTTCAACTGCTCCGGTTTAAACGAGATAACTATTCCAAACAGCATTACTTCAATCGGCGGCTCTGCATTCTGGAAATGCACCGGCTTAAAGAGCATAGTTATCCCCAACAGCGTAAAATTTATAGACAAAAACGCATTTGAATTTTGCTCCGGCTTAACTGATATAGTTATCTCCGATAATTTAACCGGCATAAACAAATCGGCTTTTAACGGATGTACTAAACTGAAGAAAATTACCTATAAGGGCAAAGTATATGCGAATCCGGAAGCTTTTTTCCAGGCGGCTGAAGGCTGCGGCGTAAAAATTGAGTATCTGATTGATTAAACTTCAACGCCTAGCTTAATATAATGCCCAGCCTCCTGCCTTTTTTTCATACGGCACAAGCTTCAAAGCAAAAACACATTATAATAATGATGTTTTGAGCGGCATAAGTATATCGTTAACACCAAAATATGAAAGAAGATTTAAAAGAATACAAAGCTGATTTATACGCCGTGAAAGCTGAAAATAATAGCAGGCGTACTTTTATCATTACTTTATTTCTATTAACTTTATTTGCATTAGTATGTTTAACCGACAGACATTTTCCACCGCATAATTTTTTATCACCGCAAAAACAAACCGGCGAAAGCGCATTTATTGCTGTAAATGCTGATCAGTGGGGAGCCTACGACGGGCGGGAAGACTTAACGGAAGTTGTAATTCCGGATTGCGTTACGATTATATGCAATTGTGCATTTAATGACTGTAAAAATCTAAGCAGTATCCGAATTCCCTCCAGCGTTGCCCATATAGCTCACGGAGCCTTTGCAGACTGCACCGGATTAAAAAGCGTTATAATTCCCGACAGCGTCGCTTCCATAGACTTTTACGCTTTTAAAGGTTGTACCGCTATGCAGGAAATACAAATACCGGATAGCGTAAGCGCTATAGGCGAATTATGCTTTGAGCTCTGCACTAATTTAAAAAGCTTTAAATTTCCCAAAAAGGCAGCAATTATAAGCAGAGGAACATTTAAAGGCTGCAAAAGTCTTCAAAAAATAGAAATCCCCGACACAGTTTCCTATATAGAGGCTTCCGCGTTTTGGGGCTGCAATTCTTTAAAAAGCATAAAATTTCGGAATAAAATATACACCGACCCTATTGAGTTCAATAATGACGTAAGCAAAATCAATAACCAATTTATTGCAGTTTGGGGCGGCGACGTGTTTACTGAAGTTAATATTCCTGAAGGCACGGCTTCTATTGGCAAATTTGCGCTGCATCATTCTCTGAATCTGCAGGATGTGAAAATACCCGACAGCGTCGCCTCGATAGAGAAATGGGCTTTTAAAGACTGCTTTAAGCTTCAGCATATAAAAATCCCCGAAAGAGTCAACTCTATCGGCGATCTTTGCTTCGAAAACTGTTTTGCTTTAAAAGACATTAAAATTCCTTCAAAATGTACACATATTGGCAAAGACGCCTTCAGAAGCTGCAAAAATTTGCAAAGCGTAAGACTCTCCGACAAACTTGCTTCAATAAGCGAAAATACTTTTGTCGATTGCATCAGCTTAAAAACTGTAAATATTCCTGACAGCGTAATCTCTATTAAAACCAACGCGTTCTTTGATTGCCCCGCTTTAGTGAATATTATAATTCCCAACAGCGTCGCTTATATCGGCCCCAACGCCTTTTGGAGCTGCACCGGCCTGGAAAGCATAGTAATCTCAGACAATGTAGCCTATATAGGCAAAGATGCCTTTGAATTCTGCTATAAGCTCAAAAAAATTGCTTACAAAGGCAAGGTGTATTCATCACTCAGAGAATTTTACAGCGCCGCTGAAAAAAACGGCGTGGAGATAGAGAAATAAAAGATCCGGCCAAGCTCTCGGCATGACCGCCTGACTTCCGCGCCAAAGCCGAGTAAGCTCTAAACAAACAGCTTCTGCAGCTTCCGATAGAGCTGTTCTTCCGGTCCGCGGCCGCCAATGCTGTCAGACAGGCCATAAAATTTCCTCCTGGCTTCATAGGCCTGACAAATCAGCATTGAAGCTCCGCTTACGGTCTTCATTCCCAAAGCGGCCGCTTCTCTGAGAAAGCGCGTTGCCACGGGATTATAGACCAAATCGCAGGCAGTCTTTCCTTCATAGGCGGCGCGTCCGAGCTCAGGCCAGCTGTAAACTGTCGCATCGGCGGCGGGACGCTGCCCCACCGGGGTCGCCTGTATGAAAATATCGCATTTTTCCAGATATTCCGACGCATCCTCCGCTTTTTCAGCCAGCGAAAATCTCACGTCTTTATTCAGTACTTCGGCAGCTTTGCGAAAATGCTCAATCAGCCTGCGCCCTCTGACAGCGGAATTTATTACGCAAATCTCGGCAATTCCGTTTATAATCAGAGCATAAAGAATAGCCCTGGCCGCTCCTCCGGCTCCGAATACCGCCGCTCTTTTCGATTCGAGCTCTCCTCCGCCTTCCGTTTTCCAGCCTCTGTACCAGCCTGAAAAATCGGTATTGTCGCCGCACAGACGCCCATCACGCCAAAAAACCGTATTGACAGCCCCTATATTTTCGGCGGCTTCCGTCAGAGCCGCTCTCTCAGACAGGCGCTTATAGACGACTTCCTTATAAGGCCTGGTGACGTTGGCGCCTCTCAATGGCGAAGCGCCGTCTTCGGACCACTCCCGCAGAAAGGCCTCCGCCTCCTCCGCCTCCAAGGCGGCGTTAAAATACAGATCGTCCTGTCCGTAAAAATCGGCCGTCATATTATGAATGAGCGGCGAAAGACTGTAATTGATCGGCCTGCCCAGCAAAACGCAAAGCTGCAGCCGACCGTTAAAATCATCGCTGCGATACAGACGGCAAAGCTTGCGAGCAAGAGCCAAGCGGCAATCCGAATCAAAATATTCGTCAAAGGCCTTCTGCAGACGAAGATAACGCAGATAAGGCCATCTATCTTCCCATTCTTTAAAAATAACGGCGGCAGAAGCCAAAAGTCCGTTTTCCCTCATACGTTCCGCCTTATATATGCAAACGCCGCCATTCCTGGCGCCGCGAATCATCCTGCGTTTATTGCATAGAAAGATCCTTCGCCGGAGGCTCAGGATGACATAAGAGCCCGGCTAAGGATGACAGCAATAACCGGCTCAGGACGGCATAAGGGCCCAGCTCAGGACGGCAGCAAAGCCCTAAACCGGAGCGGCTCAAAAACCGGCAGCCAAAACCGAATTAGGGCTCGGGCTGCGTCCGTTGCAAAGGTCGGCACGGAAAACTACAAGTCCAGAGTAACTCCGAAAAGATTCCAAAATTCCGGGAAAGAGACCTTGCAGCATTTAATATCCTCTACGCGGACACAAACGCCGGTTATGCAGGCGGCCGTGCCCAGGCACATGGCCAGACGGTGATCGCCGTGAGAATTGACAGCGATAGGATTTTCCGCGGAAGCCATTTTAGCCTCTTCACTGAGACCGCTGCCGCCGATAATATCAAAGCCGTCCTCGTATTCCTTGGACATGATGCCCAGTTTGGCCAGCTCGCTCAAAGTAGCGCTTATGCGATCGCTCTCCTTTATGCGCAGCTCGGCCGCTCCGCGCACCCTGGTGACGCCTTTGGCGACGGAAGCTACAACCGCCAGCAAAGGCAGCTCATCCAAGCAGGTCGGAACTTCCTTCGGAGCGACGTCTGTTCCCCGCATAGCCGAATAATCGGCGGTCACGCCGCCGATAAGCTCGCCGAAGGCGCTCTTGGCATAGCGGGCGCAGACGCGGGCGCCCATGCGGTGCAGAATAGAGAAAAATCCCATGCGCGTGGGATTTATGCACAGATTGTCTATGCCGATATGCGAATGCGGACAGCAGACCGCCAAAGCCGTTATATAAGCCGCCGAAGAAACGTCTCCCAATACCCTGTATTTAAAGCCCTTCAATCCCTCGATGCCCTTCATGGAAACAGCGTGAGAGCCGTTATCCAACACCTCGGTCTTTATGCTGACGCCCAGCATTTCCAGCATAATTTCGCTGTGGTTGCGGCTGCGGTAGGGCTCGGTTATGCGCAGTTCAAGCTCCGGCCGGCTGCAGGCGGCCCATAAAAGAGCAGTCTTCATCTGAGCGCTGGCCACTTTCAAATCGATCTCAAGGACCTCAGTTTCCCTATCGGTCCCGCCCCGCCGGCCCGCTTCCGGGCTTTTATAGCCGCTCACCGTCATCGGAGCGGTACCTTCAGCGCTGCAGACCGCCTTAGCGCCCAGCCGGTTCAAAACATCTGCCAGACGCTGCATGGGGCGTCGGCTCAGGCTCTCGTCGCCAACCAGAGTGTAGGTGTGAGCCGATGAAGCCAGGATACCGGCTGTCAGACGCATACAGGTCGCAGAATTGCCGCAGTTCAAAGGCTTATCATAAGGGGCAGGGCCGTTCTTGCCCCAGCCGACAATCTTAACGCTGCCGATGCCGTACAGCTTAATATCAGCGCCCAGACATTTCATTACTTCGCAGACAGAGCGCACATCCTGAGAATCGGGCAAACCGTGAATGACGCTTTCGCCTTCAGCCATAGAAGCCAGCATTATCGCCCTCTGAGCCAGGGACTTATCGCCGGGTACCGCAAAAAGATGTTTGAAATGCCGGTATTTCCTGCCGTCTATGATTAAATTCTGCGCCATGCCAGTCTCCTTTTACACAGACAATAAAACTGCAAAGTTTTTATCGAACCTGTCCGCAAAGCTCCTGTATTATAAAATGCCTGCCTTTTCCATAACCGCCTTTAACTTAGCGATTTCTTCAGGAGAAGCTTCTCCCAGCGGCGCCCGCAGACCGCCGACGTCTATGCCCATGAGACGCAGAGCCGCTTTAGGCAGAATAGGATTGGTCGTGGCAAACATACCCGTAAACAGAGGATACAGACGCAGATGGAGCTTCTTGGCTTTGACGGCGTCGCCGGCGAAATAGGCCTGTATCATTTCCTGCATGAGATTGCCGGCCACATGAGAGCTGACGCTGACCACGCCCACGCCGCCGACCGCCAGGGTGGGCAGAATTGCCGAATCGTCGCCGCTGTAAATTTCCATAGGACGATCGCTTACAAATTTTTCATAACCCTTGACGAGATCCATGCCCATGCCTTCCAAACTTACGCTCAGAGCGCTTATCGGCTCTATCGAAGGCAGAGATTCCTTAACAGCCACGACATTGGGAAGCGAAGCTATTTTCGCTAAGGTGTCCGGTTTTATCTCCGTGCCGGTGCGCCCGGGAATATTGTAAGCTATAATGGGCAGTTCCACCGCTTCGGCCACCGTCCTGAAATGCTCATAAATAAAAGGCTGCGGCGGCTTATTATAGTAGGGAGTTACAATTAAAAGAGCGTCCGCGCCGTGCTCCTTGGCCTTTAATGAAAAATCTACAGTCGCCTTGGTGCTATTGGTTCCGGTTCCGCAGATCATGATTCTGCTGCCGATCTTCTCTTTCACGGCGTCGAAGAGGCGCAGCTTCTCTTCCTCGCTGAGCGTTGGGGCCTCTCCGGTAGTTGCGCAGACTAAAATCGTATCGGTACCGTTGGCCAGCAAATGCTCGGCCAAAAAGGCAGCCTTTTTATAATCGACGTCGCCGTTAGCCTTGAAAGGCGTAACCATAGCCGTAATAATTCTGCCGAAAGCTAAATTTCCCATGTTCATTCCTGCCTTTATTATCTAAGATACAGCCTATTTTTTTTCTTTATTCTGCTCTTCTTGATTCAACACCTTATTTTTGGCGATCCCCATGCTGACCAAAAAGCCTATAGGCACGCCGATAAAGCTGAAGCCGACAGACAGCATGGCAAAAAATTCATTGCTGCGGTCATAGCTATTAAAAAGAGGCAGACTGTTTCCCAAAACAGCCGCTAATAGCATACATATGGATACAGCCAGCAGGCTGCCGCGGCAGCCGTGCAGCAGAAGCACAAAAAAACCGGCTTTTGCATTATTTACAATCTTTTCAGAAAAATACCAAAGAGCCGCCGGAATCAAAGCACACAGCAAATGTACAATTACCATGAAAAACGCTTCGCCATATCAAAGATTCTTTCCTATTTTAACGGGTCTTGCCGACTGAATTTCAAGCATAAAAAAACGCCGTCCCATTCTCCCCAAGGGAAACAGAACCGACGTTTTTCCGTCTCTAAAAAATTCTCTTAAAAATTAGCCGCGATTATACATAAGTCTGTAAGTCCCCGGCGGTTCAATCTGGACTGAAGCGCCGTTGCTGAAGGATACAAACGAATTGCGGTTGCTGTAGCCGAGGTCAACGATATTGGCTCTGGCGGTTCCTCTCTGCTCAGCCAAGGCTAACTGACCTTCCAAGCTGAGAGTAACTCTGTCGCGAAGCCAGGGGCTCTTAAAATCAGCGCCTAAAATCGAAGGGCCGTCATCGTTTATACCGCTAACACCCTGAGCAGTTCCGACTCCGGCAGCTCCACCGCTGCCCTGCTGCTGCTGAATATTGTACGGATTATAACCTATCTGCACGCTGTCACGACTGCGGCGAGCTCTAATCTGTTCAATTTTATCCTGATGGTCATCAAAAGCCATATCGGTACTCCTTTCATTGCCTCGACATGTTCTCGGAGTTTTATTCCGAAAACCCAGGATACAAGCCACGAGCACCGGTTTGTTTACCGGCCCAATAACCTTGCCCCCTGACAGCTCAAACTAAAAACTGCACATCAGCAAATTATTAAATATTATATTTTTAAATTACTCAGCCAAAAAATCTAAGCTATGACGCTGTAAAATCTTTACAACATCTTAATGTAAGTATACCTGAAAACACCTCCGGCCGCTTGCTTTTATAGTTACATTATTATGAAATAAATGTTAACATGTGCTGTTAAACAAAACGCCGCGAACGCAGTTTTCGTAAACTTACGCTACTTAATTATATTAAAATTTTAAGAAAAAACAAAGAGAATTAAGAACTTTTTTACAAAAAAAGCAACCCGCCGCTGCCCGCTGTCGGTAAGTTAAGGAAAGACAAGCTTTTTCAGACACGCTGAATAAAGGTTTTCTTTGACGCGTACGCGGAGATTCGAGCACAGCTTCGCGCGGAGCGCAGCGACAAAGAAAACCGGCATAACGAAAACAGGCAGAAAATGTTTGAAAGATTCTTTGCTCCGCTCTCAATGACATGAGATACAAACCGGGCAAAAAACCGGTTCTCAGCGCAATAACGCCTTTAACGGACATCGGCCTCCGCCATCCGGAAACCATATCAGAAGCACAAAATGATATATATAAACACCAGCAGAATTATCGGCATAAAAAGATGCCAGAAATCATAGGAGCTTACCGAGATTTTATAAGGCACTATACCGTCCTTGCAGGAAATCCAGCCGTGCCAGAGACGGAAATGATTGCTGCCGGGCTTGCCCTTGGAGCTTCCCTTCACGCCGTTTTGATAGATGCGCGCCAGCCCGGGGAAAAGCGGGAAGGGCTCATACCAGATGCCCGCGCCCTGCAGAAACGCGGCCGTTTTCTCACAGCCCCACTCCTGCCAATCGATGAGGTTCTCTCCGGGAGCCACATAGCGGGCTCGCCGCAGATTTTCCTTATAGGGCTGCTCGACGGGATGGGCATTGTCGGAAGCTATATCCTCCAAAACTCTCAGCATGAGGCAGGCGGCGTTGGGCAGGACGCAGTCGGCCAGTTCGCTGCAGGTTACGTTCGGAGGAATGTTATAGGAATCTTCAGCTAAAATAGGGCCGGTATCCTCGCCGGCATCGATCTGATGAACGACATATTTGTTCTCCTCACAGCCGTCATAGAACATCCAGAGCCAGGGATTGGGACCGCGGTATTCCGGCAGCGAGGACAGATGCAGATTGATAGCTCCGTACTTAGGAAGCTCAAAAATATCTGGCGGCAGAATGATTGAAAAATTAGATACGCAGATAATATCCGGTTTCAGATGCTTTATAAAGCGCACAAAATCATAATCAAAATCCCGGCTCACCGAAATATAAGGACAACCGTAATGCTTGGCAAAACGCTCTAAATTGCCCTCTGACCGGGACGATTTAAGCCAGCGCTTTATAAAGCTCTCCTTCACTTTCCGGGGCTGCGAATGGACAATGCCCACGATATCATGGGCCTGAGCGATAACCTGGAGCGGCGTAGTAGAAAAACGCCCGTCCATGCCGGCAAAGATGACCCGCAGCCTTTTCAGCTTATTTTCCGGTACAATATCTTCCGCCTCGACGGCGCCTTCCCCGGCTGACTCAGACGCCTGAGCGGCTTCCTCCGCCGGCTTCCCGCCGTCTGTTTCCTCAGTTTCTTTCTCTAAGCTTACAGAGTTATCGGCCGCTTCATTATTGTCCTGAGCCTCAGCATGCAGCTCAGTTTCCCTGCCTATAGCCTCGTCGGCGGAGCCCCTTTCCGTTTCGCCTTCTAAGGAACCGGCCGGCGCCTCCGCAGAAGCTTCAGCCTCATGCCTCGGCTCTGCTGGCTCAGCGTTTAAAAATGCCGCGGCGTCGCCCAAGGATTCCGCAAAATACTGAGAAAATAAATCCGGCTCTATTACTTGCTGCTCTTTGTCTGCCATACTCCAGGAATCACTTTTTATCAAAAATTATCAATGGCTGCCGTGAACCGTACATTCTAAAATATACTCTTCGCCGTCCTCGGCTTTAAGTTTATATCTATAGGAACCGCCTCCGGGACAGACGGGAATATCTAAAAAATAATAAGGGAGCAGGTCGTCCAGGCTTTCGGGATAGCTGCCGCTGCCGTCGTCATAAGCGAACATTTCCAAAGCGCCTGCGATATCGACCATATTCACTTCACATTCCCGGGACAGCTTGGCGCATTCATGCACAGTAGCCGCTCCCACAAAGGCAAACACGGCTAAAACTGCAGCCAATACCGCCATAAAGTCTCTGTGCAAAGTAAACAATTTCTCCAAGCCTCACTAAAAAGCTGCCCGCCGCGGCCAGCCGGGGCCGGGCTCGGGCCTATCGGCTTCAACTCAGACATGAACGCCGGCGCTGTCGGCTAATTTTTTAGCCTTAACGATAAGATCCTTGCCGGTTGTGTCGCTGCCCTTGATGTCGATAATGCCGAACGCTGCCGAGGCTGCCGAATGTGAGGAAACGAGCGCTGCGCTTATGCTCTCAGCCTTGGACTTAGCCTGCTCTTTGCCTATGCCTACGCAGAGCACAGCAAAATCATCCTTGCCTATCAAGCCGGGGATATCGTCGTCGCCCAAAAAGGCCTGAATAACGCCGGACACATCCTTGCGGATGCGCATGTATTCCTCTTTGCCCTTTTTATACAACTCAGGCAGATTGACAAAGCGAATATAAATCATGCTGAACGTACTTTCGGAATCGCTCATTGATAAGATTTCACTGTCAACCACATCGAAGAAAATCTCTTCGCCGCAGAACTGAGTGATTGAGTCAATTCCCTCCTCGTCAAGCTTGATATCCACTTCAAAGTTGGTATCCGCCTGGAAACGCCTGGAAGGAATCGTAAGGCGGGCGGGACCGGACGAAGGCGCTCCCTGAGTTCCCTCGCCGAAATTGCTTCGTCCTCCGCCTATAGCGCCGATATGATTGGCGCCGGCGGAAACGCCGCTCATATTCAAAGAAACGGCATTGCGGTGAATGCCTGACGAAGGAGCTTCCTGAGCGGGAGCAGCGGCTGCGCCCGGAACAGGAGCGGCGAGGCGCGTCGGCGGCGTCAGAGGCTGATTTCCGGTCGGCTTAGGCCGGGAAACCGTGGGATTAAACGTAACGTTAACAGGCACGGCGGCGTCGGAGCGCGCATTGACCCGACGCGTAACCACCAGTTTCTCTTCCGGCTGCTCAACGGTCTGCACGCTGGCTTCCTTGGTGGCGTCCTCCACCTTCTGAGCCCTGGCTATCTGGCTGCCGCCCGCCGCTCTGATTTCGCGGAAAGCGCGGTTGAGTACGGAGCGCAGCATCTTGGGATCTTTGGAATCCTCCGGGAACATGGCCCAGGCCACCGAACCGGTAGTAAGTTCCTCCTTATTGGGTACCTTAATCTGCGACATGGCGGTCTGCAGAGTTTTGGCCAGTCTGATGCCGTCGTCGGCGTTGCATTCCGGAGCCACTAAACCGAACACGCCGTTATCGAGATGACAGAGAGCGACGTTGTCCTCCTTGGCGACGCCGTTCTGCAGATTATTGGCCACTTCATACAGAAATTCGTTGCCGACCTCCTCTTCGTTGTTCTCCAGAACCTCCTTGGCCTGGTCAACCACCATCATAAAGGCGCACAGAGGAGCTTCAATGACGTTGCAGCCCATGCTCATATCCACAAGCTGGCTTTCAAAATACTCTCGGTTATAGAGACAGGTACGGGTATCAAAATTGCGCTTTCTGCTCTTAAATAAACGGTCTAAAGCAACGGCTCCTTCTTCGGTGACATATTTGATGCGCTCAATGCCGTTTTCAAAATTGCGCCTGTCTTCATCCTTGTTGGAATTGCGGCTGCGCCCCAGCAAAATAAGGCCGAAAAGCTCATCCTGCCAGACTATCGGCACGCCGACGTTAATTTCTATATCCTTAAGAGCATCGGTCAGACCGGGGAAAGTTTCCTGGAAAAGGGCGTCCTTGCAGACCGATTTATACATGAAGGGCTCTTTGCCCAAATTACTGACGAAATCCTCCACAGAATTTTTATTGACGTTTCTCATTGAAAATACGCCGGTATCGGTGATAAGCTCTGACAGAGCCAGATTCATGTGGCGGCCGTCCAGCTGCATTACCCAGCAGAGACCGCGGGGCAGGCGGGTGATATTCATAACATGCCCCAGGACGTAACGGCAGATGGAAGTTTCCGACATGCTGTCCATATCGGCGGGAGCGGGTCTGATTCTGACCTTGGTGGACATGCGCTTAATGTGGAAGGCGGCTGCTATTACGCCTGCCACCAGCAATAAACATACGCCGAAAAGAATCCAAACGTTGCGGACGCCGTCGGAAACATCTTTTTCCAAGGTTTCCAAATCCGCTAATATGGGACTGTCGTCAGGCAGCGTCTCAATCAAATAGTTTAAGTTCTTCCTGGCGTCAAAATATTTATGAGCTCGGGTATCTATTTTTACCTGCAGCGCAATAGCTTCGTAATAGTCAGATTTGAGCATGCAGGCGTCCTTGACCATTTTAGAAGCTTCGGAAAGATAGTTCTGGTTGTACGCGACAAGGGCCAGATAATATACCGCCTCATAATCGTTGGCGTCTTTTTCAAATATGGACTGCCAGACCTCCTGAGCCTTATCCAGCTCGCTGGCTTCAATCAGACATTTTCCGTATTCGCGCTTCATCGCCTCGTCCTCGGGACAGATAGCGACATACCGGCCGTACGCTTTAGCGGCGTTTACGTAATTCTTAAGCTGCAGATAAACCTGCCCAAGGATCTTATAGCCTTCCTTCCATTTGGAATCTCCGGCTAAGGCGTCCTCCAGCCGCAGAATAACTTTGGTATAGTCGCCGGCCGCTATAGCTTTCTGCGTTTCCTTGACAATCTTGGCCCGCTTCTGCTCCAAAGCTTTTTTCTGCTTTTCAAGCAGTGCTTGCTGAGCCTTGTTTGCGGCAGGTTTTCCTTTTGAAACCGGATCGGCGTATGCGGGAGCAAAACAGTAAAGAACAGCCGCTAAGGCAAGCAGCAGACATAAAGCCAACGGTTTATAAATTCTCAAGGGTTTCAAAATACGATTTATTTTAGCGTTGGTGCTCATTCAGAAGCCTTTCCTGGTCCCCAAAAGGATAATCAAAAAACTAAAAAATCCGAAATTTGCTTATATAAAGCGCAAAGCTTCCTGCCTCCTCAGAGAGGCCCGAAGCTATGCTGAAAATGCGTCAATCTTTGAATTTCGCTCAAAAGCCGCTTTATCCCTCTATAAGGTATCCGGCGATCAATCTGTCCAAAGAACAGCTTCATGCACTTCGTCGCGGTCCAAAAGCCTTTCGGCCTCCTCGCATAAGGCGATCAAACGGGCAGAAACATGAGGAGCATGAGCGAACTGATGCATCAGATCCAATGTGCGCCGCATAACTCTGATTAAATCGCCCTCGTCGTCGCCCAAGCGGTCGCGCACATCGTTCCAGGAAGTGCCGTAACACCAAAACTCCACCAAACCGGCAAAGGTCGTGTTTATCATGACCGGCGTATGCACGTCGTAACGCTTCTGCAGAGCGTCGACGTCTCCGGCGATGGCGCAGATCTTTTTAATGGCGTTTTCGGCCTCTTCAGAGGGACTCAGAGGCAGGTCTACCTCGGACCGGGCGTCGCCCATTACCAGAGAAGACAGCACGCCGGCAAAGGCCTCCGGCTCCAGACACTCCAGAACGCCGGACAGAATAATCTCGGCCAGGAACAGTATATTTACGGAACGCAGCGAGCCGGCCAGTTCTCCCTCCCAGGAAGGTTTATGATCGGCCAGATAGCCGACCTCAGTCAGGACGCCCTCCATGGCTACAAACTGACGCCAATAGGAAGTACGGGAATACTCGATTTCCTTTTCGATTTCGTTTCTGCGCTTTTCCGCTTTCTGCAGAGACTTGTAAAGCTTGGCGCATCTGGTCCGGTAAGCGCAGACATTGCAGTGCATCTTTTCCAGCTTGGCAAAAACGGCGTCGCGCTCTTCCGTATAGGAGGCCAGGCTCTTTAAGCTTTCGGCATCGTCCGCCTGAGAACTCTTTAAAGCGTTGATTACCCTGTTGATGTTGTCCAGCTTGCCGCGCAGATTCTTCCAAACCTGAACGTCGCCAAGCTTCTGATCGTCGCAGTTGAGCATACTGCATTTTTTGATCTCTTTCTGAACCTCATTGTACAGTTCGGCGTATTCGCCCTTGTTCTGCTCAATGACAAACTGTCCGAAGGAGCGCTCCACCAGAGCTCTGGCCTCGTCGCGGCTGTGAACCTGGAGCAGATTCAGAACCATGCCGTAGCCGGGTGTAAAGCGGCTCACCAGAGGATCGGCGGGCGATTTAATCAGTTCGACGACCTCGTTCAAGTCCTCGTGATCGCTGTGAATGACCACGACATTGCCGACTTCGTCCATGCCTCTGCGTCCGGCCCGGCCCGACATCTGCAGGAATTCGCTGGCATACATGCCGCGCAGGCCCTCGTCGGAATTTTTGACGATGGCGGAAATAACCGTAGTGCGCGCCGGCATGTTGATTCCTGCCGCCAGAGTTTCGGTAGCGAAGACCACCTTAATCAGGCCCTGCTGGAATAAGTTTTCCACCAGTCCCTTCAAAACCGGAAGCAGACCGGCGTGATGGGCCGCCACGCCCCTGCGGATATGCTCCAGCTGCTGACAGTCGGCCAGCGAGGGATGCTCGCTCACCGCTTCGTTTATAGCCTCGTTCAAAGCCTTTTTGTGACCTGCCGAAAGCTTGACGGCGTTGACGCACAGCTTAGCCGCCTCGTCGCAGCGCTTGCGTGAGAACAGGAAATAAATAGCCGGAAGCATGTCCTTTTCGTCCAGAGCCTTTACCGCCGCGCTGTAAACGGCCCTCCGCTCCTTCTCGGCTTCTTCCTTGCTGCGCAGGTAATCTGAGCTTCGGCTCTTGCGGGCCAGCTTTCTCTTGATTTTGGCCTCTTCTACTTTCAGGCGCAGCTTGTTGTTGACGTGGGTGTGCTTATTGAAAATCGGATAGATATTGCCGTCTATGAAATAGTTCATAAACAGAGGCACGGGGCGATAGCTGGACTGAATCAGAGCGGTCGGACCGTGGACTTTGTTCATCCAGGCGCACAGATCGGCGGCGTTGGCGATTGTGGCCGAAAGAGCGATAAGCTGAACCTGAGCGGGCGAATAAATGACCAGTTCCTCCCAGACCGTACCGCGGTCGGGATCGTTCATATAATGACATTCATCGACAATAACCGATTCAACATAAGTGAGGTTCGAGCGCACATCGCCCAGAACGGTGCCGTAAAGCATATTGCGGTAGACCTCGGTGGTCATGACCACTATATAGGCGTTCCTGTTAATCGAAATATCGCCGGTGAGAAGTCCCACTTTTTCTTCGCCGTAAATTGCGCGGAGGTCGGAAAACTTCTGGTTGGACAGAGCCTTCAGAGGCGTAGTATAGAAGCAGCGCTTGCCGTTTTTGAGGGCCCGGCGTATGGCATATTCGGCAATAACCGTCTTGCCGGAGCCCGTAGGAGCGCAGACCACCGTGCTTTTGCCGCAGTCAATGGCATTTATGGCCTCAACCTGGAAGCGATCGAGAGTAAAGCTGAACAGCTCTCTGACGTCCAGAACCGGATCGGGCAGCGGAGGCAGCTCCTCCTCTTTGGGCTCTTCCTGAACTTTGCGGCCTTCTTTATTTTTTCCGCCGCGCTTAGAGTTCTTCTTTTTCCCTTTTTTGCCGGCTTCCGAATCTTCCTTATTCTCAGCGGCTTCCGTCTCCTTATCGGCCTCAGGTTCCAGCTTGATGGGCGGCTTGGTCTTTTTCATCTCAGTACTGCCGACATCGGCCAGAACCTCGGCTAAGGGCGCTAAATTGCTGTCGTCCTCTTCTATGCTTTTAATAACCTCGGGCAGATCGCCGGCCTCGTCCGCAGCGCCGTTCTCTGCCTTGCCCTCCGCAGTCTTATCCGCGGATTCCTCAGCCGCAGCCTTGCTCTCAACGCCGTCAGCCTCCGCGGCGAAAGCGCTTTCAGGCTCGCCGAGCGGCGCCTCCGCCTCGGTATTTTCGTTTAAACGTGCAGCTTCTGCCTCAGGCAGCTTATCCATAGCTATACTTTCCTTCATATTGATAATGTTAAAACGTTCAACATTTTTAAGGTTATCCATTTATAATAAATCTAAAATTAAGCTTTAAATAGCAATTCCCGCAGAGCCTCCGCCGCCTGAGAAGCGTCTTTGACATAAACTGCCCGCTTTCCGTAAACAGGCGCTATCTTTAAAGCGACATAATTAAAGCTGACTGCAGATCCTCCGATTAAAAGAGGTTTTTCTATTCCGGCGGCCTTTAATGCGGAAGCGGTTTCCAGAACTTTCTCCAAAGAGCCGAACATCGCCGCCGAAAGGCCGATGGCCGCAATATCAGGCCTGCTTCCGTACCTGACAATTTTTTCTGGTTCAGCCGAAACGCCCAAATCAAGGATTGAAAAACCGCTGCACCTCAGAACAGCCGCCGCCATGTTTTTGCCTAAATCGTGTACGTCGCCCTTAACGGAGGCCAGCAGCACTCTGTTCTCTGCGCCGGCGCCGCTGCGTCCGGACAGCTTTTCGGCAAAAGCGCAGCCCTTCTCCGCAATCTCCGCCCCCTTGAGGACCTGCGGCAAAAAAGCTCTGCCTTCGGCAAAGAGATCGCCGATACGCCTAATCCCCGCCTGGAAGCCTTCAATTACAACGGCCTCAGGCTGAATGCCTGCGGCCAGAGCCTCCCTTATATCCGCCTCCAAATATTCCCCGCAGCCGCAGACGACCGCGTCTCCGAGTCTGTCTAAAACCGGAATGAGCCGGCGTTCTCCGTCTCTGCTGGCGCTCGTCCGGGAAACATCCGCCTCAGGCAAATTACCGGCCGCGCGCAGAATTGCCGAGAAATTGATATCGCTTTCATCCTGCCAAAAATCTTCCAGCGCCTTTATTAAATCAGCCGGTATATCCTCATATTTTACCGCCGCGCCGACCCTGACAATGGCAATATCCAACCCGGCCCGCACCGCCCGGCGCAGGAAGAAGGCATTGAAGCAATTTCTGATAAAAGGGCTTTTCCTGAAGGCGAAAGAGGCGTTGCTTACGCCTCCCAGAGTCAAAACCTCCGGATAGGCGGCTTTAACGTAAAGCAATCCTCTTTCAAAATCGGCGCATGAACGCCCGCCTCCTCCGGCGCCGCATACCGCCAAATCCAGCACGAAATCCGAGCGCTTCAGCTTCAGCTCAGCGGTTAAAATAGGCAAAACGCGGTCTATGACGGCTTTTTTCCGCTCAAAGGTCAGAGCCGGACCGGCTTCGTCGGCGCACATAATTACCGGAAGACCGCCCAGCATAACGGCGGCGGAGACTTTCTCCTTAAAGGCTTCCTCGCCGTCTCTGAGAGACAGCGAGCTGGCCAGGCAGCGGCCGGCCAGTCTCTTCAGCCCGCCCTCCAGCGCCCGCCAATCGGAGCTGTCCAGAACCAGAGGGACCTCAGCGGCAGCCGCATTCCGGCTGAAGGCCTGCAGAAAAGCGTCCCAATGGCCGCCCGGTCCGGCCTCGGGATCGTCTAAATTGAGATCGAGCATTTCCGCACCCGCTTTGACCTGAAGCTCCGCCAGACGCGCCGCCTCTTCATAGCGTCCCTCTTGAATGCGGGAGGCAAATTCGGCCGAACCGTAAAGGCTGCAGCGCTCTCCGACGGCAATAAAACCGCCGCGCTCCCTTCTGAGATTCAGGGCCTTCAGGCCTGAGGCCCATACCGGCTCCGAGCCGGCGCAGTTTTTCAGTCTTCGCGGAGCAATGCCTTCCAGAGCCTTTTTAAGAGCGGCGGTATGTCCGGGACCGGTTCCGCAGCAGCTCCCGGCAATATTTAAACAGCCTTCTTCGGCAAGTTTGCGCATAATATCTGCCAGGCTGTCCGGCGATTCATTATACAGACCGTTTTCATCCGGCAGACCGGCATTGGGCTGGCAGCTTATACGGCAGCCGACTGTTTCAGAGAGCTTTTTTATGTGCGGACGCATCAGTTCCGCGCCCAGAGAGCAGTTCAGACCGAAGGCTAAAGGACGGGCATAAGCCGTTGAGGCCCAGAAAGCCTCCGCATCCTGGCCGCCGAGAGTATTGCCGAAACGGTCGACTGAGACGGAAAGAACGAAAGGAATTTCTGCATTCAGAAGCTTTTCCGCTTTCTTCAGAGCATAAATGGCGGCCTTGGCGTTTAAAGCGTCAAAAAAGGTCTGCATGAAGATCAGATCGACCCCGCTCCGGCACAGAGCCAGAATCTGCTCCAGATAGGCCTCGGCAAAGCGGTCAAAAGCGGCTTCCGCATTTTCACCGCCGCCGCAGTGCCTCAGCAGCGACAGAGATTCGGAAGAAGGGCCGACAGCGCCGGCAATAAAAATCGGCCGGCGGGAAACTGTTTCCGCCCTGTAAAGCTCGGCGGCCCGGCAGGCGGCCGAAGCCGCGGCCTCATTCATCTGCGCGCACAGAGAGGCGGTACCGTACCTGGCCTGACTTATGCGCTGAGCATTAAAGGTGCAGGTCCTGATAATATCGGCGCCGGCCCGCAGATAATCCAGATGGAGGCCGCAGAGCAGCTCCGGCCGCGTCAGGGACAGAATATCGGCATTGCCCTTTAAGGGCGTTTCGCTGCTTAAGGAAAGCCCGCCCCGAAAATCCTCCTCCTTAAGCTTAAGGCTCTGAATTAAAGTACCCAGAGCGCCGTCGGAAATTAAAATTCTCTCTTTCAGGGCTGCAGTAAGCTCTTCGACAGACATAAAAGCTGTATAATCAATCCGTTTCTGCATCAATTCCGCTCAAACGCCATACCTGAAAGGCACAGGCGCACGCGCCCCCTGCCTCAGCATAAAAACAGCGGCAAAACCGCCGCCCCAACCCGCGCTTATGCCGAGCCTTTCGGGGACGCTTTGCCGCCGTTCCGCAGACTATTTAACCCTTATCATGCTGCGGGCCGAGGTTCCTAAACTGTAGCTTTCCAGCACCGCTTTGGTGGCCAGATCATACGCCACAATTCTGCCGTGTTCATACTGCAGAATATAAAGCCGGCTGCCGTCGGAAATAATCTGATCGCCTCCGCCGCTCAATTTCATGCGCGCTCCGGACGAGCCGAAAATCTCCTTAATGTTGCCGTTTTCGTCAAGCTTACTGCCGTCCAGGAAGATGAGCTCGCCTCTGGAATTGTCGGTGACGCAGACCTCTTTTTCTTCATTGACGCAGACAGCGCCGGGGCTTTTCAGATCGGTAGTGAATTCTCCCCAGTTCTTGCCGCTGACGTCGTCAGACAGCAGAGCCCTTACAAAACCGCCTTCGCTGCGCGTGCCGATGACCCAGACCTTCTCCCTGTCGCTTTCAGATTCCGCGGCTATAGGCAAATCGCTGCCCAGCGGAGTATTTTGGGAATTGATCGTAGTGCGATCGGTCAGGCTCACCCTGGTAAGATCTCTGGAATTAGTATTGCAGACCCAGACCTCGTTATCGACGGGATTGCTGATATAGCCGGCGCCGGCGCCCGTATAGCAGTAGTCGTAGGAGGAACCGGTGTCAGCCTCATAATTGAAAAAGCGCACCAGACCTTCGCTGCTGAAGGAAAAGACCGCGCAGACGCCGCCTCTGGCGAAATTTTGGTTCTGCACAAAGCTGAGTTCCTCAACGTCCATCTTGTTGTCGGCAATATAGGGAGTCAGCTCCAAAACATTGCTGTCGCCGGAGGAAGCGTAGATTTTATCTGAAAAGCTCGGCAGAGCTGAATTTTTGGCAAAAAGATAAGCCGGATGGCCCACGTTCAGAGTGCATTTTTCCACAATGTTGCTGTAAAGGCTGATGCGGCTCATGAAACCTTCGGCGGTATGAGCGGCATAAATGTAGCCCTCCGGCGCGGATCCCGATCTCAGCCAGCCCTTCTTCTCTCTGGAGTTGCCGGCATTAATGTTCACGCTCTCCTGATGATAGCCAAGCGTGTTGCCGCTGCTGTCCAGCGCGCTTATGCGCATGATCCATTCTCCGGCGTCCACATCCGAAAGACTCAGTTCCGCATCGCCGTCTCCGCTGTAGCTGACCGTAGAGAAATAATAGGTATGAGTCGTCTTATCATCTTTTTCTCCGAAGCCGCGGGCGGAAATTTTGCCGGTCGAGGGCTCGTCCTTAAAGGTCACGGGTTTGCCGGTCACCGCAGGCTCCTGAAAGAGCTCCATTTTCAGGTTGGCCGTCGCTCCCGGGATATGAATATCCGGATCGTCCGGCGTTCCGCTGTTCTGTACGGTAAAAGTCAGAGAACCGGTTTCGTCGGAATCAGAGCAGCCGCAGAAGCAGAATCCCGCGCCCGCGACAGCCAAGCCTAAACCTATAGAAAATAATATATTCTTTTTCATATTCAAACGCTGCCTTAAAATTTTTCGGAATATGCTTTTGTACGCTGAGCGGAGAAAATCCCCCCGAAATTCCGAAAAATTCGCGAACATATGCGGATATTTCATATAAGCTGCATATTCCGCTCTCGGTTCCGCCGCATACTGCCGCTGCGAGCCCTGCTCGGCCGCCTTCCGGACTCATGACAGCCTTGCGAAATTCCTGCGTTCTGTCAGTTTCGGCGCGGGATCGGATATTGAGCGCATACGCCCTGCAGACGTTAAGCCCTCCGCTCCGCCCGCCTTAGTGCAGCGCCCTGCATTTTTAGGCGCTTCGCCATGCCATTCCGAGCGCAGAGGGTCGCAGGGAAGTTCCTTCGCCGGAAGCTCTGGATGGTTCGAAAGCCAGGCTCAATATCGCCCATGCGGCGATATAAACAAATGCGCGGGATAACATGAAAGCCGGACCGGAGGCGGCGGGAAGCAGGAAAATTCAACTCAATCCGGCAAACATAGCCTTCTCGATTTTGCATTCAACCGTCAGGAGCTGTAAGGTGCCTGTAGCTTTCACAAATATTTTGATTCTGGGCCTACTTGCCGTGCTGGGAACGGCCGCGGCATTTGTTTTGGCAAACGCCGCGCGCCTGTACAGACGGTTATTGAAGCTGAGCGGCGAAATATGGGCGGACTTGCAGAAACGGCTGTCCGCCCTGAGCGCGAGGACCTCCAAA
This sequence comes from bacterium, assembly GCA_017458675.1. GTDB lineage: Bacteria > Vulcanimicrobiota > Xenobia > Xenobiales > Xenobiaceae > RGIG3641. The sequence continues at coordinate 2,436 of JAFTAM010000041.1, read as the reverse complement.
GAAAAAGCCGAAGGCCCAGCTTCAGCAGACGCCGCGCAGCTCTCTGATACGGCCGCCTCTGCCGCATACATAAACGGCAATTCGGCGGACGGCGCAGACACGGCGTCCTCAGACAAACCGATATTTGCGGCAGAAGAAACGCCTTCGGGAATTTCCGAGCGCCGCCCCGAAGCCGCGGCCGACGCATCTGAGCAGTCCTGCGCTCTGAACAGCCTTCCTGACGGCAAACGCTCTGAAGCGGCTTTTATCTGTCTAGGTTCAATTATCTTTTTTATTCTGACCGCAGCCTTTATGATGTCCCTGCCCCTTATTCTCAGCTTCTGGAACGAGTCCGTCAATAAAGGAGCGCATATCAACATTAAGCTTATCAGCCTGGAAATAGCCGCCTTTACGGCCATAGCGTGCGCGGCTCCGCTGTTTTTCGGCAATAAGTCTGAAAGCAAAAGAAAAGCGGACTGAGCCGTGTGCATCATCATCGACAGCATAATTCAAACTCTGTTAGGTCTGGACACCCCCTGGTGGCTGCAGGTCCTGCTCGCCTTCGCCGCAATGCTGCCGTTGGCGCTGATAAACGCGTCGCTGTTTGTCTGGGCGGCGGGAAACAGAGCTTTAATCACAGACCTTTTCAGCAAGAATTCCGATAAAAACCAAAGGCCGCCCTATTTTCCCTATAAAAAAGCCTGGCGGAGCCTGCTGAGCGGCGGAAGCGAAACGTCGGCAGATTCTGCCGACGCCGCCTCGGCAGCGGCGTTCAAACCGCAGTTCCTTTGGGAGACGGCTTTTTTTGTCTTTTCCCTGCTCTCTCTGACGCCTATTGCCTGGAGCGTAACCCACTGCAACCTGCCTTCGCCCGTAAGCTGCGCCCTCACAGATTCTTCCTATGGCGCTTATATGGCCGTCAGCCTGCTGCTGGCCGCCGCAATATGCGCTCTGCGATGCAGACCTGCCTCCTGTCATGCAGGTTCCGAATCGGCCGCCCATTGTGCTACTGCCCTAAAAACGACGGCCAGAGCGTTCACACTCTTTGCTCTGCTTATGCTCTCGCTGACCTGTCCCGTCATTATCAACAGTTCGGCTTCTTTGAGCGATATTACCGCCGGACAGTCTTTCAACTGCTTTTATCTCTCCGTTTTCGGACTGAACATTTTTCCGGCGGCGGCGGGCGCGATCATATATGTTTTCTGCTTTATGAATATCGCTAATCTGATCGCGAAACCGGAAGCGCCGTTCGGAGCGGTCAAAACCGGCGCCGCTGCGGAGCCAGGGGAGTTTACTGTCAGTCCTCTTTTCAAAACTGCGCTGGCGGCCTTTCTCTTTTCGGGGACGGCCCTTTTCGTCAACGTCTTCTTAGGAGGCTCCATCCTGCCGAAATGCACTTACCCCATCATCTGCAACGCCGGATTTATCATGCTTTTCTATACGGATCTCTGGCTGGGGCTGGGCGTCTTTCTGATAAAAGCTTATTCAGCCGCTCTCTTATTTATGCATTTCTGCATTTATAGGGATAATGCCGAAATTGCTGAAAAGCTCGAAGTATTCGCCGTAAAGCACATGTATACGCTGGCTGCGGTAAATATTGCCGCCGGCTTTATTTTCATTTTTATTCTTAAACTGTACTTTGGAGGTTAGAGCTTCCGATATGTATCCGGCCTTTATAAACGATTACCAGACAGCCGGCAGCGCCGTCTATGCCGCCGCCTTTTATACGGCCTCCGCTCTTACGGTTTTCTGCGCCTTCAAAGCGATCCAAGCCTCCGAAATACGGTCCTCCGTCATCTGTTTCTGCCTCTCGATGCTGGGGCTGGCAGGAATTTACGGCCTTTTAAACTCGCCGTTTGCCGCCGAGCTGCAAATCATCATTATGGCCGTAGGAGCGAGCGCCCTGCTCTGCCAGGCCTATTACCTGTGCAGAGATCTGCCTCGGCTCTCAGGCGCCGCCGGCAGCGAAGCGCCCATGCTGAACGGCGCCGCCGCGGTCATCATGCTGGCGATACTCTTTTTCCTGCTGAAAAGCTCGTCCTACTTCCATGACTATAAGCTTTATGTCCCGGAAAATTCCGGTCACCGAGGCTATTACTCGGAGGCCGTCGGCAATCAGGAAAACTTTAATTCTCCCTATACGGTAAGCAGAAGACTGCTGACAGCCTACGCCTTCCCTTTAGAGATAACGGCCGTTTTCATCTTCATAATTGCCATAGCCATGTCTGTCTGCAGACAGTTTCAGCTTCCTAAAGCCTCGTTTGCCGAAATTTGGCAATTCCTCAAAACGCCTCTGCCTTCAGAACCGCCTTCCGCTTCCGCGTCCATAAACTCGGCGGCCGAGCCGGAAGCGGAGCCTGACAAGATTCCCAAAGACAGAAAAGAGCAGAATTCTTCGCCCGATTCTGAATGACAGAGTTACGGAGGAAATGATCATAGCGTAAGATGAAAAGTTCT